>JAJDER010000089.1 GCA_029259725.1 Planctomycetota bacterium
TGCCGCTGGCCCAGTTGGCCGCCTGGCTGGAGACCTTCGACCGGGCCGGGCGGCGGGACCTCGTCCGTGCCGTGGCCCTGGTGCTGGCCGACACGTGTGAGGCCGAGGGGGACGTCGTCGGTCGGCGCGCGGCCCACGCCCGGGCCGCCGAGGCCGCCGACGCGTTGGTCGAAGGACTGCCCCATGCGGGGCACCCACGCTTCCTCGATCGATTGACCGCGCTCGCGGGCGGAGCCTCGACCCCACGGCGGGGCGGCGACCGCCTCGACGCGGACTGGCTCATCTCCTGCAACCGACGCATGGCGTCCGCGGACGACCTGGAGGGCCTGCTGCGCTCGCTCGTGGACATGGCGCTCGAGATCACGCGAGCGCGCCGGGGGTTCCTGGTGCTGCTCGAGGGTGACGCGATCGGCGTGGAGGTGGCGGCGGGCGACGGCGCCGGAGCCATGGCGGAGGAAGAACGGCACTTCTCACGCACGGTCATCCGGCGATCGATCGAGGAGGGCAGCCCGGTGGTCATGACCGATGCCTCCCGCGATGAGCGCTTCGCCGGGGTGCACAGCATCGACGCCTTCGAGTTGCGCTCGGTGATGTGCGTGCCCTTCGCGGAGGAGGGCGGGGTGCGGGGTGCTCTCTATGTGGACGACGACACGCGCGCCGAGGCCTTCGACGAGGCCGACATCCGCGGCCTGCGTGTGCTCGGCGATCAGGCGGCGCTCACCATCGGCGACCTGCGTCGGCGCGCCGAGATCGAGGAACTCAACCGGCGCCTGTCGCGCAAGGTCGAGTCCCAGGCCTCCGAGCTGGCCGAGACGCGCAGGATCCTCCGTCGCAAGGGCACGGTGGCTCCGGTGGGCGGTCTGGTCGGCGAGAGCGAGGTGATGGGTTCCGTCTACATGCTGATCGAACGCCTTGGCCCGACCGAGCTCCCGGTTCTGGTCACCGGACCCAGCGGGACCGGCAAGGACCTCGTGGCGCGCGCACTGCACGAGCGCAGCCTGCGCGCGGAGGGGCCGCTGGTCATCGAGAACGTGGCGGCGCTGCCGGCGTCGCTGCTCGAGAGCGAGCTGTTCGGGCACGCCCGCGGCGCCTTCACCGGCGCGGATCGTGACCGCCCGGGCCTCTTTGCGGAGGCGCACGGCGGGACCTTCGTGCTCGATGAGATCGGCGAGATGCCGGCCGAACTCCAGGCCAAGCTGCTGCGCGTGCTCGAGTCGGGGGAGTACCGGCCGGTGGGTGCGCGGCGCACCCAGCGCGCCGACGTCCGCATCGTGGCCTGCACGAATCGTGACCTGCTGGCCCGCGTGCGCGAGGGCGAGTTTCGCGAGGACCTCTACTACCGGCTCAACGCGGCCGAGATCAGGTTACCGCCGTTGTCCGACCGCATGCAGGACATCCCGCTGCTCGTGCGGCACTTCCTCGACCGCCTCAACGAGAAGCACGGCACGGACAAGGCGATCACCGACGAGGTCCTGCTGGCGCTCGTCGGTCGGGCCTGGCCCGGGGAGGTGCGCGAGTTGGCGAACGAGGTGGCTCGCCTCTACTTCCTGTCCGGTGACGTCATCGACGCGCTCGAGATCATGCGTCCGGCCGCCGGCTCCGGCGAACCCGACGTGATGCCGGACTCCTTCAAGCTCGAGGACGTCGAGCGCCGGGCGCTGGAACGCGCGCTCAAGGCCTCGGGCGGCCGCAAGGACAAGGCGGCCAAGCTGCTCGGGATCAGCCGCGCCGGTCTCTACGCCAAGCTGAAGCGCCTTGGCGTGGAGACCGGCGCCAAGACGGACGACGGCGACGACTGACGGTCGCGGGGCTCGCGCGGGATCAGAACGCCAGCGGGAAGCCGTCGCCCACGGGCACGGCCAGCTTGGTCCCCTGGCCGGGACCGGTCAGCGCGGCGAACAGGAACGGGCCGCCGGCGCCACCGAGACCGAGCACGAGTTGCCCGCCCGGCCCAAAGGCCAACGTCGACGAGACCTCGACCCACAGAGGGAAGGCCGCCGCGAGCGCGCCCGTCGGCAGGTCCACGAAGACCGGGAGCTGGAGCCCGGGAGCGGCAGCGGCCACGAACGCGGCGGTGTCGATGCCGTCGCAGGCGAAGCGGTCGAGGGTGACGCCCAAGGGGACGACGGCCAGCTGTTGCAGCGGGTTCGGTGTCGAGGCCGGGTGCAGCAGGTGCAGTGTCGTGAACGCGGCACCATCGGGATGGGACGTCACCAGGACGCGGTCGGACGCGGCATGCAGTCCGGGCGGCTGTTCCAGCGCCGGGAACAGGGCCTGGAGTCCGGTCGTGCCGTCGGTGGCGGTGGCCAACAAGGCCGAGTCGGCACCCTGCGGGTCCACGACGAGCAGCAGCCGTTCGCCGAGCGGGTCCTTGCACACGTCGATGAGCTCGAGGTCGCCGCCGAACAGGAAGGGCGGCGAGGCGATGCCGGAGGTCTGGCTGATGTTCTGGATGCTCGGGGACGCGCCGAGCTGGACCTGGAAGACGTCCGCGCCGTCGATCGGTCCGCCGGGATCGGCCGGCATGATCTCGCCCGCCGCGAAGGTCAGCACGGCCCCGGCGACGAACCCGATGATGCCGACGTTGTCGATCGTGTCGGTGAAGGTCCCGTCGGCGGTCACGTGCAGCGGTGGCGCGCCCGCCGCGGGGCACACGAAGAGCTCGCGCTTGGCGGCGATGGTCTCGCGGAAGGCGAGCGCGTCGCCCTGGGGGGAGAGCGCCAGCCACGGACCGGTGGGGCTGTCGTAGTGGGGCGTGTCGTAGGCGCCGGGCAGCGGAGTCATGAGCGTCGCGCTGCCGTCGCTGCCGAACAGGTGGATGTTGCGATCGAGGTTGGGCGCCTCGGTGACCACGGCCAGGGCGGTGCCGTCGGCGCAGATCGCGGTCTCGGTCAACACGATCTCACCGGGCGAGAGCAAGAGGGCGAGCTCGCCGGCGGGTCCGCCCTGGGATACTTCTGCGTGGTGCACGGCGCCGTCGGCCACGAACCAGGCGTGGTCGCCTGCGAGACGCAGCGACGTGCCGGCGACCAGCAGTCCGCCGGTCGCGGACAGGGCCACCGACCCGGTGGGTCCGGCGAGGTCGACCCACAGGACCTGCCCGGCGAGGCCGCCACCCGCGGTCGAGGTCGTCGCCAGCAAGGCGGCGCCCCCGTCGTCGCGCACGGCGATCTCGGGCAGCAGCGCCGGGCCGGCGCCGGCCTCGTCCACCTCGACCAGGACCTCGGGGGTGCCGTCGGCGTGGATCCGGAGCAGACCGGAGTTGCCTGCACTGCGGAAGGCGAAGAGGCTGCCGCCGCCCGGCAGGGAGATGCGTGGGACCGCACCCGGGACACCGTGGGGGACCCCGGCCAGCAAACGGTCCATGCGCGGCACGCCGACGAGGGCGAGTGGGCTGAGGCTGATGCCGGTCAGTGAGACCGCTGCCGATCCACCGATCGGGTCGGCGCTCCAGAGGTCGGTGCCGCCCGCGTCTTCGCGCAGGACGGGGATCGTCTGGGCCGGTGCGGGGAGGGCGGTGAGGGCGAGCAGCAAGGTGGCGAGGGAGCAGGCGTCCCGGATCATGGTGCTGCCTCCGCGAGGGAGTGGGGTGGGTTCGGCAATTCTAACCTGCAATCCCCATGCCAGTCGGCGATCTTGGTGCGTGGTCTCGAGCTGCTCCGCCGGTCTGGCTGACGTCTCGATCGTGGACGCCCGATCCAGGATCCGTCCATCCCCGAGCAGTGAGAGGACCGCCTTTCGGGGCACGCACGGCGCACGCCCACTGGCACGCGGCTTGCTCTACATCCGGTCGGCGGGTGCGTGCCCGCCATCCTGCAACCGAACCTGAGGGTGGTCGAGATGAACCAAGCACGCATGGATCCGTACGTTCGCCGCGAAACGGGGTCCTGGCCCCGCGTGTCGGCGTTCGCCTGCCTCCTGTTCGGCCTCGCGGTCGCTCTTCCGTCCGCGGTGGCGGCGCAATCGGATCCCAACGACCCGGGGGTGCTCGAGCCGGTGCTCAGCGCCGTCAACGGCGTGGACACGCGCATCCCGAACACCGATCAGGCTCTTGGCGGCACGCTGCTCAACGTGGTCGGCGCGATCAACGAGCAGTCGGCCCAGGGCGCGACGAGCCTGCTCGGCCACACCATCACCAGCGTGCGCAGCCCGAACGAGGCCATGCGTGACGCCCTCGACACGCTGAGCAGCGCGGCGGGCTCCGGCAACGCGGCCGCGATGCAGGGCCCGGCGACGGAGTTGCTCGCGATCCTCACCGGCACCACGCAGGGCGAGTTCTTCGACGGCTTCGCCATGCTCAACTACAACCGTGGCGCCTTCACGCCCGACCAGGTCCCTGGCGAGTACAAGCTCAAGCCACTGACCGACTCGGGGCAGACCGCGCTCGGCATCGACGGCGAGCTGCGGCGGATCTGGGAAGTCGACGTCAACTTCCTCTGGTACGACGGCCAGTTCGACGCGGACACCTTCATGGTGCAGGTGCCTGTCGAGGCCCACGAGTTCGACATGCTGCGTGTGCACTACCGCATCTACAGCCTCCAGGGCGACGACTTCGCGCCCACCGTGGTCATGCTCGACCACCGCCTGCCCGGCAGTGTGCAGTTCCCCTTCAAGGGCCTCGACTCGGTCTGGACCAAGGTCGATGGCGACAAGGTGACCGAGCTCACCGTGGACTTCCCGCCGCTGCGCCTGCTGCGTGGGATCTACACCTGGGGTTGGCGCGAGCACCCGCCGCGCATCCACTTCGTCCAGCCCGTGTACGAGCTGGTCAACGCGCACACCGGACAGGTCGAGCTCGAGCCCCAGGGCCGCAGCTACGTCGAGCGCAACCGGATGCTCTCGATCGACGACATCGGTGCCGCCGCTCCCGAGAAGAAGATGTGGACCGTGGCCCAGGCCGTGCTCGGCGGCGCGTCGCCCTCCAGCGTGTCGGCCATGTTGAACAACGCGGCCACCGCGCCGCGCGGAACCTGGCAGGACTGGGCCGACCTGGCCGCGGACCAGCTGGCCGTGCCCGACGAGGCCTGGGATGTGCTTGCGGCCGAGGACGGGCTGGCACAGGGCGACTTCGGCCCCTACCGCTTCATCACGGCGTACATGAACAACGAGATGTACGGCCGCGGCGCCCTGGACAAGGCCAAGATCGAGGGCTGGAGGCAGGGCGATGCGTTCCAGGTCAAGCTGATCAACCTCGACGAGCACAGCCACTACTTCCGCAACGTGGACTTCGGGCCGACGCTGCACGACGACATCGTTGCGGGCGGCTTCGCGTCGGGCAGCCACAGCTTCGAGGTGATGAACTTCAAGCCCACCTACGGCGCGCCCAAGGTGGCCGAGGCGCAGTGGCGCGCGGGCTGGGGCTTCCGGCCCCACTTCGACGTGATCCAGCAGCAGGACGTCTTCCCGCGCCGCGCGGACCAGGCGCTGTATCGCCACTACTACGACGGCTCGGGGCAGATGCACTTCGGGTACCAGTACAGCGAGGAGATGCGCGGCGGCGATTTCCCGTTCAACCCTCCGCCGTTCATCATCGAGAGCGAGGAACACCCCAGCGAGTTCCGCCTGCGCGAGGCGAACTTCGTCGACGGGCTGGTCATCGGCCGGCACACCGAGGGCTACGGCCTGGCCAAGATGTGCACCCACGCCGAGCACCCCCTGGGTGGTTTCTGCGAGACCGACATCTCGGCGTTCAACCCGAACGGCGCGAAGAACATCGACCTGGACGACCCGCCGGATGGCGTTCCCGACGTGCTCTGGTTCCCGCCTTTCCTGCGCAACCCCGACCCGGTCTCCGGTGGTGACATCATCCCGCCCACGCCGGCCTGGAAGCCCTTCCTGTGGACCAACCCGGCCAACGGCACGCTCTGGATCGATCCGAACGATCCCAGCCAGGGCGCTTGGGCCGACCTGACCTACTCCCACGGCGCGCCGATCGCGCCGGGAGCGGGCCTGTCGGCCACCATCGAGTCGCCGCGGTGTTCGGGGCAGGTCTTCTACCAGTTCGACGACCTGTTCCATGACAACGCGATCTTCTCGCCGCACCCGACGTTCCAGCCCTCCACGGCGGTCGCCGTGAACCTCGGTCACGGCACGCCGGGCGGGAACGGCCAGGTGCCGTTCTTCAGCGCGAGCGGATCGATGGCAACCGGCGGCGTGGCCCAGTTCACCCTCGAAGACGCCGCGCCGCTCACGACGGCCTGGCTGGCCCTCTCGGCGGCGAGCGCCGAGCAGCCCTTCAAGGGCGGCGTGCTCGTGCCGGCGGCGCCCCTCGTCGTCGTGGGTGTGCCCACGGACGGCAACGGCTGGGTCCAGTTCCCCGCATCCGGGGGCGGCGGACCGTTCTCGGTGTTCATCCAGTTCGTCGTCGCGGACGGCGCTGCGTTCGGCGGCTTCGCGCTGAGCAATGCGCTCGATGTCGCCGTGCTGCCCTAGGAGTCCCGAGCATGTCCATGCCCACCCCGAAGCACGCCTCTCGCGGCCTGGGAGTCGCCCTCACCTGCCTGCTTGCGCTGACCGGCGCCTGCCCCGACGCGCTCGCGTCCGATGACGACGTGATCCTGATCCAGTTCCTGGCCGGAACCGGCGCGGATCCCGACGGCACGGCGCGAGCCCGTTGGCGCGACAAGGGCGATTCGGTCGACTTCAACGTCGAGCTGAGCCAGGTTCCCGACGGCACCTACGAGCTGATCGTCGCCGGAGTCTCGCGCGGCAACTTCGACGTCACCGGGGGTCACGCCGAGATCGAGTTCGAGTCACCGCTCGACCCACCCAAGCCGCTGTTCGACTTCGAGGTCTTCGGACAGTCGATCGAGGTGGTGGCCGGTGCGGTGACGTACTTCTCGGACGTCTTCGACCCCGGGGGCTCGGGGGCGCCGCCAACCGGTGGTGGAGCGGGCAAGACCAAGCTCGAGCTGTTCATGGTCAACGTCGGCCCGGACACCAACGCAAAGGGCAAGGTCCGCTACGAGGCCAAGTCCGGCAAGACGCGCTTCAAGGTCACCGTCGAGAAGCTCGACGCGGGGTTCTACGACCTGGTCGTCGGCGGTGAGATCGTCGCCTCGATCGAGACCACCGGCCCGGCCGAGGTCGAGACCGAGTTCCGGGATCCGGTGGAGCCCGGAACGCTGTTGCTCGACTTCGCTCCCTTGGGCAAGTCGGTCGAGCTGGTCCAGGGTGTCCAGGCGTTCCTTTCCGTGTTCCTCCCGGGCGATGCCGCCAGCACCGGTGTGAAGCTCCCCGGCAACGCCAAGAAGCTGGCCAAGGACGTCGGTGGCAAGAAGCGTGACGCGCTGCGGGTGTCGCTGCTGCCCACGGGGATCCTGCCCGGCGTGAAAGGCACGGCGACGCTCGACCTGACCGACGACGCCGAGTTCGAGGTGGAGGTCGAGGGCGCCGGCTCGGCGAGCCTCGAGCTCTGGGTCGATGACGTGGTGCGTGGTATGTCGCTCCCGGGTGACGACGGCTTCGTCTTCGGCGACGACGACGGCAGCTTGCCGTTCGAGTTCCCCGTGCGCGGCCTGCTGCTCGAGGTCCGTGCGGGGAGCGACACGATCCTCGCCGGTGTGTTTCCGACCTCGGTCCAGGAGGCGCTGGGCAAGTTCGTCAAGGAGTTCGACACGACCAGCAAGGTCCGGCGCAACCTCGTGAACCAGGGTGTCGACCTGGACGCCCGTGGGTGGGCGCGCGCCCGCTCGGGTTCCGTCGCGCGCCTCGACCTGAAGGTGCAGGACCTGCCGGCCGGGACGTTCGAGCTGCGCGTGGGTGGCAGCGTGCACGCGACCTTCGAGGTGCTGGTCGACGGCGGCACGACCAGGCTGCGCTTCGCGTCGAACGCGACGGGGCTCGGCAAGGTGCTTCCGCTCGACTTCGATCCTTCCGGCGAAGTGGAGATCGCGCCTCCGGCCGGTGAGGCCTGGCTGCTCGCCGTCCTGCCCTGAGGCGTTGGCCGTGTTCCGGCCCTGACCGCCCTGCGGCCCTCGTCCGCTCCCCTCGTCCGCCAACCCTGTCCGCTGGCCCTCGTTTCCGGAGTCTTGCCTGATGATCCTCCGCTCGCTGTCCCCGCGCGTGTTGTGCATCGCCCTGGCGGCGACCGCCTTCGCCCTCCCCGGTGTCGCCCAGTCGATCACTCTCGACGGCCTGGTCGAAGACCTGCCCGGCGGCGCCGGTTTCCAGGTCGGTTGCACCGACGTTGTCCTGGTGTCGGAGAGCGTCGACCTGGATGCACTGAAAGGCGACTCCTGGCGTCTCACCGGGATCGTCTCTGCGGCTTCCGTCGTGACGGTCGAGTCGGCCGCGCCGCTGGACGGTTTCCTCGAGCTGGGTGGGAACGGACAGGCGGGGGGAACGCTCGAGTTCCGCGTCGAGGGAACGCCCGGTGAGACGGTGCTGCTCCTCTTCTCGCTCGGCACTGCGCTGCTGCCGACGGCCCAGGCCGGGACGCTCCTGCTCGATCCGACGACGATGATCGTCCTCCTCTCCGGTGTCGTGGACGCGAGCGGGACCTTCGAATTCACCGCGGCCATCCCCGACAACCCCGACTACCAGGATCTGTTGATCTTCGTGCAGGGTCTGCGCCTGCCCGGCACCGGCGGCAAGGTGCTCACCAACGTGGATTGCGTGACCCTGCAGGCCTGAACAACGCATGCCCCCGAGTGGGGCGGCGGCGACCATCCCCCTCGCGGCCCTGTCGCGAGCCCCTTCCCCTAGGGCGGTCGCCGTCGCTCCACCTTTCTTCCCGCGCCTTGCGGGGTCCTCGGCGGTCGCGCTCGAGCGGGCTGCGACGGCAATCGCCCGCGAGGGCCTCGGCGCTCAAGGAGCCTCTCCGCTCGTGGTCTGCCGAGGCCCGTGATCGCCCGGCGCAGTCGGGAAGGTCCGGATATGCTGTGGAGGACGGTCAGCGGCACGCCGCGCGCGGGGGGCGCCCGCGAGGGAAGCCCTGCTCACGAAAGGACCCACCGGCATGCGCAACTCCCTGCTCGTCGTGGCATTCGGTCTCTCGCTCGGAACCGTCACGCATGCGGACACGCTCCGAGTCCCTCAGGACTTCCCGACGATCCAAGGCGCCGTGGACGCTGCGGTTCCGTTCGACGTCGTGCTCGTGTCGTCGAGCACCTACGCGGGGTCCGTGCTCATCGACGGCCTCACGGACGTCGAGTTGCGCGGCAAGGGCAAGGTGATCATCGAGGCGGCGGGGGGCCCTGCGTCATGATCAGCGACGGCACGGTTGTCGAGAAGTGCAAGATCTCGGACTCCGGCGGCGATGGCGTGGCCGTCCGCGGGGGTGACGACGTCGTCATCGCGAAGAACAAGATCGAGAACAGCGGCGCGTCCGGCATCGTCATTGTCGACTCGGGCCCGTTCACCGGGACGATGCTGGTCAAGAACTTCGTCCGCGACGCGCTCGGGGTCGGCTACATCCTCGGCGGCGCGGGCAAGACGGCCGAGAAGAACAAGGTCCTCCGAGCGGCCCAGGAGGGCTTGAGGCTCGGGGGGACCGGCGGGCACTCGGCGGTCAAGAACAAGCTCCTGTCGGTGAGCGACGACGGCATCCAGGCCGATGAGTTCTCGGACGGCAACACCATCGACGCGAACAAGGTCTCGGGCTCGGGTGACGACGGGATCGACATCGAGTCGACCGGCAACACGGTGACCAAGAACAAGGTCACGAACTCGGGTAGCAACGGCTTCGAGATCCCGACGGCCGACAGCGTCTACCAGGACAACAAGGCCGCCAAGAGCGGAGAGTTCGATCTCAGCGCTACAAACGGCTGCAACACGTTCCTCGGCAACACGTTCAAGACCATCGATCCGGACAACGAGGACTGCTGAGGGGATCCCTGGCGTCTTCGCGGAGGATCGAGGGGTTGCGCGGGGCGGGCGCGCGGGTGACAAGGTCCGCCTACCGATTCCGTGGCCCCTGGTGCCCCGCCCATGAACCTCACCGCGAGCGTCCCCGGGCGGCGCGTGCTCTTCGGCGGCTACTACTTCGTCGAGGGCGCCCCGATCGGGTTCCTGTGGTGGACGCTGCCCTCGGTGCTGCAGGCGGACGGCGTCGGCAGCGACCGCATCGGCGCGCTGCTGGGCTGGCTCGTCCTGCCCTGGGCGTTCAAGTGGCTGTGGGCCCCGGTCGTCGACCGCTTCCAGGGGCCGCGCTGGACCCTGCGCGCCTGGATCACGTCAGCCCAGATCGGGATGGCCCTGGCGCTGCTGCCGCTGCTGCTCGACGGAGGGCGCGAGAACTTCGCCCTGCTCGCCGGGTGTCTCGGGTTGCACGCGCTGTTCGCCTCCACCCAGGACGCCGCGATCGACGGACTCATGATCCGCTGCTCGTCGCCCGGGGAGCGCGGACGCCTCGCCGGCTGGATGCAGGCCGGCATGTTGACCTCCCGGGCCCTGCTCGGTGGGGGTGCCTTGCTGCTCCTCCCGATCCTCGGCGGTCGCGCGATCATCGGGGCGCTGCTGGCGATCATCGTGTGCGGCCTGGGCCTCGGCCTGCTCTACCGGGCACCGCCGGTGGACGCGGCGGCCCGACCGCCGGGCGTCGTCGGACGGCGCCTCGGCCCGGCGCTGCGCGACGCGCTGCGAGCACGCACGACCTGGGCCGGGCTGGCCTTCGCCGCCCTCGCCGGGGCGGGTTTCGAGGCGGTGGGTGCCTTCGCCGGACCGCTCCTGACCGAGCTTTCGGGAGGGTCCACGGACCTGGCGGGGCGCTTCTTCCTCGTGCACGCCGTGCTCGGGATGGTCGGTGGCGGCCTCGCCGGTGGGGTCGTCACCGACCGGCTGGGCGCGGCGCGCAGCACCTGTCTTGCGGGGATCCTGCTGGCCCTCTCCATCTTCGCGTTGGCCCTCGCGATCGAACGGCTGCCGGTCGATGAGCCGGCGGCCCTGATCCCCTGGCTCACCGCCTGCTACGTGATGATCGGTGCCTTCACCTCGGCCAGCTACGCACTCTTCATGGCCTGGACGGATGCGCGCATCGGCGCGACGCACTTCAGCGCGTTCATGGGGGCGACGAACCTCTGCGAGGCGTGGTCCGCCGTGGCGGCGGGGCGTATCATCGCCGCCCACGGACACGGGCCGGCCTTCGCGACACTGGCGGGGGTCGGCGTCGCGGCGCTGCTGCTCGTTCCGGTCGGGCGTCCCGGCCGGCTCCGCCCCGATGTCGCGCCGTCCGCTCCCTCGACGTCCCCAGAGACCCCATGAACCCCAAGAAGGGTCAGCCCCTCAAGATCCAGCTCGAGGACTTCGAGCGTGAGATCCTCATCCGTCCCCTGGTGATCGACGACTACGACCAGCTCGTCGCGATGCAGGCGCTCTGCTTCGTGGGCATGCAGACGTGGGGGCGCGACCAGATCGAGAGCCAGCTCGCCACCTTTCCGGAAGGCCAGCTGGGGATCGAGTACGAGGGCGAGCTCGTCGCCTCCGCCTCGAGCCTGATCGTCGACTTCGAGGACTACTCGGACTGGCACAACTGGAAGGAGATCGCCGACGGCGGCTACATCCGCAATCACGATCCGCAGGGCGACACGCTCTACGGCATCGAGATCATGGTGGATCCGGCCTATCGCGGGCTGAAGCTCGCCCGGCGTCTCTACCAGGCCCGGCGCGCGCTGGCGAGGCGCTTCAACCTCGCGCGCAGCATCGTCGGCGGGCGCATCCCCAACTACCACAAGCACGCCGAGGAGCTCAGCGCCCGGGAGTACGCCGAGCGCGTGGTCGAGGGGCAGATCTACGACCCGGTGCTCACGACGCAGACGGCGAACGGCTTCGTGCTCAAGCAGCTGATCCCCGACTACTTCCCGTCGGACGTGGCTTCGCGGGGCTACGCGACCTTCCTGGAGTGGACCAACCTGGACCACGTCGCCGATCCGCGGCGGCGCTACCAGCGCGTGCACAACGTGCGCATCGCGGCGGTCCAGTACCTGATGCGCAGCATCAAGAGCGTGGACGAGTTCGAGGCGCAGTGCGAGTTCTTCATCGACGCCGTCTCGGACTACAAGAGCGACTTCGTCGTCTTCCCGGAGCTGTTCACGACGCAGCTGCTCTCCTGCCTGCCACGCCACGGGCGCCCGCAGGAGTCGGCCCGCGAGCTGGCCAAGCTCACGCCGCGCTACCTCGACTTCTTCACGTCGATGGCGATCAAGTTCAACGTGAACATCATCGCCGGGTCCCAGTTCGTGATCGAGGGCGAGCAGCTCCGCAACGTGGCGTACCTGTTCCACCGCGACGGGCGCATCGACCGCCAGTACAAGATCCACATCACGCCGGCCGAGCGGCGCTGGTGGGGCGTGTCGCCGGGTGACGAGCTGGAGGTGTTCGAGACGGACCGCGGCAAGGTCGCGATCCTGATCTGCTACGACATCGAGTTCCCCGAGCTGGCGCGACTCGCCGCCGACAAGGGCGCGCAGCTCCTGTTCGTCCCGTTCAACACCAACGACCGCGACGGTTATCTCCGCATCCGCACCTGCGCCCTGGCGCGCTGCATCGAGAACCACGTCTACACCGTCATCGCGGGGTGCACGGGCAACCTGCCCTTCGTGGACAACGCCGACGTGCACTACGCCCAGTCGGGGATCTTCACGCCCCAGGACGTGCCCTTCGCGCGCGACGGCATCGCGGCCGAGTGCACGCCGAACATCGAGACGCTGGTCGTCCGCGACGTCGACATCGAGCAGCTCCGACGGCACCGCTTGCGCGGGACGGTGCAGAACTGGAACGACCGGCGCAGGGACCTCTACCGGGTGGTGTTCGGACCGGACGGCGGGGAGCAGCGCAGCATCTGACGTCTCGGGCCCCCGGGGGGCGAGGTCGAGTCCGCGGCGACGGGCGCACTCCTCGACCGACTCCCCGCCAACCTGCCTCCGCACGGCGCACGGCGCACGGCGCACGGCGCGCGGCGCACGGCGCGCGGCGCACGGCGCACCAGGCCGAGCGTGTTAGGATCCGCTGCCCACGGTCGCGGAGCGAAGACGCCGCGCGTGGCGAACCCCACGCGAGGTCGTCGGCGTGCATCCCCACTCTCCCGCCATCGTGACGCTCTACGGCGCGTGTCTGTTGATGACGCTGGTGAACCTGGTGCTGGTGTGGATCCGGGTGCCGAGTGGCGAGCGCAGTCCGTACCTGCGCTTGATCGGGCTGAACGTCGCGTTGGCGGTGCTCCTCTTCAGCGTCCTGCCTGGCAAGAACCTGGTCAGGGGCTACTGGCCGTTCCTGGTCGGGCTGTTGGCGGCGCTGGTCTCGGCCGGCGTGCTCACGACCCTGCTGCTCACCCGGGTGTGGCGGGTGTCGGAGGGTGCGCGTCGCCTCGTCGCGCGGATGGCCCTGTTGGTGGGCTCGGTGGTCGTGACGCTGCTGGTGGCGGAGGTGGCCACCCAGGTGTTCCTGGTCCGCAACGACGGCATCGGTGTGACCCTCGCCGCCCGGCTCTGGCAGAAGCAGCACTACCGTCTCAACACACTCTCCTACCGGGACGAGGAGCACGTGCTGCCCACCGACCCGGAGACGCGCAAGGTCTTCGTGGTGGGCGACTCCTTCGCCGAGGGCAACGGCATCGCGCGGACCCAGGACCGGTTCACGGGAGTCCTGCAACGCGAGCTCGGGGACGGCTATCGGGTCTACACCGTCGCCAAGTCGGGCTGGGACACCGGAGACCAGTTGAAAGCGCTGCGCCGCCACCCCATCGAGCCCGACGCCGTCGTGCTGAGCTACTACGTGAACGACATCGACGGCGTCGCGGCGCGGCACCGCATCCAGAGGCCCACCTTCGAGCACCGGGAGACGGTGTTCGAGCCACTGATCGGCAGTTCCTACCTGGCCAACCACGTCTACTGGACCTGGCTTCGGCGCCAGCAACGCGATGTCGGCAAGGAGTACTGGGAGTTCCTGAGGGGCTGCTTCGGTCGCGAGGAACTCTGGCGGGCGCACCAGGTCGAGCTCTACAGCTTCGTCGCTCTGTGCCGATCGCGGGGCGCACCGCTCCTGGTGGTCGTGTTTCCCGACCTGATGCGCGTGAGCGAGTCACGGAGCGTGACCAAGCAGGTCGCCGACCACTTCCGTGCCCTGGACGTCCCGGTGATCGACCTCGGGGAGCGGCTCGACGGCCGACCCTGGCAGGAACTCGTCGTCAACCCCCGCAACAGCCACGCCGGGCTCGCGCTGTCGGAGGAGGTGGGCGGTCTGCTGGCGCGGCAGCTGTTGGTCGGCGAGGGACGCGGCGAGCCGTCGGCGGCCGAGGCACAGCCCACCGACCCGGCGAAGTGACGCCCCCTTCGCGGTCGAAGCGCCGGCGCCGATTGCCCGGGCCTGTCGCTCAGAGGCGCTCGACAGCCATCGGGGGGCGGCCTACGATGGCGCGCGCAGGGTGGGGGCCCTGTGTGTGTGCCCTGTGATTCCTGCGCTGCGCCCGTCGAGCCTCTGTGGCTCGGGAGGAATCCGATGGCTTTCCGCATCGCCCTGACCGCCCTCAGCCTGGCCCTCGCCGCGACTGCGGCACGAGCCGACGCGGACCTCTTCATCAACGAGGTCGACGCCGACCAGGTCGGCACGGACGCGGCCGAGTTCATCGAGCTCTACAACCCCGGCGGGGGGCTCTCACTCGATGGCTGGTTCCTGGTGCTCTACAACGGCAGTGCCGCCAACGACACCGAGTACAACACCTTCGACCTGTCCGGACGCACCGTGCCGGCAGACGGCTATTTCGTCGTCGGGGCGGCCACCGTGCCGGACGTCGACTTCACGCCGTCCAACTTCCCCGCGACCAACGCGATCCAGAACGGCGCCGACGGTGTCGCGCTGATCTTCGACACCACGGGCAGCTACACGCCGGTCGACTTCAGCGGCACCGAGGCGACCTTCCTGCTGGCCGGCACGGTGCGGGTCGATGCCCTCGTCTACGGCACCGACGACGCCGACGACGCCGCGCTGATCGCCGCGCTCACACCCGGGCAGCCGCAAGTCGACGAGGCGGCCAGTGGTCTGAACGGCAGCGAGTCGATGCAGCGGCTGCCCGACGGGGGCACGGCGCTCGCGACCGGCAACCATGCAGTCAAGGGCCCGACGCCCGGCGCCGCCAACGCCCCGGTCCCGCAATGGAGCCATCTCGGCTGCGCGCTGGCGGGGGTCGCCGGGCTTCCGAAGCTGGCGGGCCAGGGCAAGCTCGTGAAGGGCACGTCCGGCGCGCTCGTGCTGAGCGACGCGGCGCCCAACTCCTCGATGGTGCTGCTGATCTCGCTCGCGTCGATCCCGACGCCGTTCAAGGGCGGCACGCTCAAGGCCGTGCCGGTGCTGCTCTCGCTGTCGCTGCCCACCGGCCCGACGGGCGGCTTCACGCTGCCCTGGGTCGACTGGCCCCTCGACGTCGGCGGCATCGACCTCTACTTCCAGGTGGCGATCGCCGACACCGCGGCCGTGCACAACGTCTCGCTCAGCAACGCCCTCAAGGGCACCTCCCAGGCGGGCCTGCCGCTCGCCTCGCCGGTGCCGGCGGCGCTGATCCAGGACGTGCTCGACGAACTCGCCGCGTTGACGGCCGTCGTGCAGGCCAACCTCGCCGCGCCCGACGGCGGGCGCACCGTGCTCACGCACATCCGCAACCAGACCTTCCCGCTCTACGCCACCACGCTGAAGACCGAGCTGACGCTGCGCGACCAGGCGGCGATCCTGCCCTACGTCACGCTCGGCTCCAAGCTGGGCATGGAGGGCATGCTCGACGCGCTCAACACGCTGAGCGACCCCGAACTGAACGAGCAGGTCCTGGTCAACCCGAACCTGCAGCTCCTCGTCGACGCGTTCACGGCGTCGCAGGCCGGACTGCAGGCACAGCTCACCGCCCAGACCGACGGCAACGGCAACCTGATCTCGGGGGCCTCGATCGGCGGTGCGGCGTGGACGATCCTGAACGAGGTCGTCGGTTGCATCCCGGGGTTGTCCAAGCTGATCGAGAAGGTGCTGGGGCTGGCCCACGACCGCGCGCACGCGAGCCCCGGGCTGAACTCGAATCCGTCCGGACAGGTCTCGGACATGCTCGGCATCGCGGCCACCCACGCGCAGACCTACCTCGACGGCCTCTCGAGCCCCACGGGCGGGCGCGACATGCTCGAGCACGCGCGTGACGTGACCTACCCGGCCTACTACGCACAGATCGACACCGAGCTGGCGCAGCTCTCGCTCACGGGCCTGCAGCCGATCGTCGCGCAGGTCGCCTCGGAGACGACCGCCGAGCTGAACACGCTGCTGCTGATGACCGACCCGCAGCTCAACGACCTGGTCTACGCCAGCGATGTCGACGTGGCCATGGCGCAGGCCATGCTCGCGGCCAACGCCGGTCAGCTCGCGCAGGTCGCCGCCGAAACCGACAACGTCGCGGGGAACCTGGCGCCGGGCAGCGTCATGGCCAACGCGGTCAGGTTCGACATCGACTCGATCATCGACTGCCTGCCGGACGGTCTGCGCAAGCTGATCCGCGCGATCCAGAGGATCCTCGGTGGCGCGCTGTCGGCGCCCAGCGTCGACGCGCTCGAGGCGCTGGACATCCTGGACGACCTGTCCGACGTGGTGATCGCCGCGGACGGCAGTCCGACGCGGGGACGGGTCGTGCTGACGTTCATGCAGGTGGACAGCCTTCCGCGCACCTTCGCCCTGATGGACGCCAAGCTCCCGGCCGCCGCGCCGGAGCTGTCGCCGTTCAACACCTTCGGGCAGGCGGCGACGGTCAACGCCGTGCAGGACGCGCTCAACACGCTGAGCGACCCGGTCCTCAACCAGCTCGTGTACGACGACCCGCACACGCTCAGCGTGGCGCAGGACTTCAAGTTCGGCACGGGCGGCAATCCGCCCGCAAGCGAGTTCGCGCAGGTCGAGGAGGCCGACTGGGACTACCTCGTCGACATCATCAGCTGCATCCTGAACAAGTGGTGGAGCTGGGGCATCCAGCTCGTGCACTGGGCGATCCACTGACGGCCGACGGCTGATGGCCGGCCTGCGGGCGTTTCGGCGCCCAGGGGAGCTGCACGCCCGAGGGCCTCGATCGGGCGCCGGGACCGCCTGATCGGGCTTGGGCGGGCCGGATCCGCGCGGGGCACGGTATGATCACCCGCACCCCGGCGCCTCTCCCGGCGTCGCTCCCGCTCCCCGAAGCAGCACTCTCCCATGCCATCGGTCCATCCGGTCCGCACCTCCGGTGCAGGCTCCGCGCTCGCGTTCCGCGTCGGCGCCGTCCTCGTCCTGTTGCTCCTCGGTCCGCTGTTCCTCGCGCCGCCGCTCGCCGCGCAGATTCCGCCCGGCTACTACGACGGCGTGAGCACGAGCAGCCCGGCCGTGCTGCGGGCGACGCTGCACGAGGCCATCGACGACCACGAGCGCTTCCCGTACACCTCGGCGAGCACCGACACCTGGAACGTGCTCGAGGACGCACACGAGGACCCCGCCGACACCGGTCGCATCCTCGACGTCTACCAGAACGACAGCCACGCGAAGGAGAGCACCGGCAACAGCTTCTACGAGCGCGAGCACACCTGGCCCAAGAGCTACGGGTTCCCCGACGACAACAGCAGCAACTACCCCTACACCGACTGCCACATGCTCTGGCTGTGCGACCCGGGCTACAACGCGTCGCGCGGCAACAAGCCCTTCCGCAACGGCGCGGCGGGGTTCACCGAGCTGCCCACGGTGCCCAACGACGGGCAGGGTGGCGGCTTCGGTGTGTATCCGGGCAACAGCAACTGGACCGCGGGGTCGGGCACGACCGGCACCTTCGAGGTCTGGGGTGGTCGTCGCGGCGACGTGGCGCGTGCGCTGCTCTACGCCGATGTGCGCTACGAGGGGGACATTCACGGCGTCACGGGCTTGACCGAGATCGACCTGATCCTGACCGACGACCAGTCGCTCATCGCCGGGTCGATCACGGGGCAGAACGAACCCGTCGGCTACATGGGTGAGCTGACGGTGCTGCTGCAATGGCACGCGCAGGATCCGGTGGACGACTGGGAGCGCGACCGCAACGACGCGGTCTGGTCGCACCAGGGCAACCGCAACCCGTTCGTGGACCACCCCGAGTGGGTCGCGTGCCTCTTCGAGGCCGGCTGCGGCGGGGGCGACATGACGCCGCCCGCGGCGCCCACGGGACTCTCCGGCCTGGCCCTGCCGAACAGCGCGCAACTGGACTGGGACGACAACATCGAGAGTGATCTCTTCGGCTACCGCGTGAAGCGTGCGACGGCTGCGGGCGGGCCCTACACCGCGGTGGGCGGGCTGGTCGTGGCGTCCACGTTCCTGGACAGCGCGCTGACTCCGGGTGTGCCGCTCTTCTACGTCGTGACGGCCGAGGACACTTCGGGCAACGAGTCGATCGCATCGGGCGAGGTCCTGGTGATCCCCACCGAGCCGCCGCCCGGGCCCGCCGGCGCGCCCTGGATCAACGAGCTGCACTACGACAACGTGGGGACCGACGCCGGTGAGTTCTTCGAGATCGCCGGTCCGGCCGGCACCGACCTCTCGGGCTGGAGCGTGGAGCTCTACAACGGGAGCAGCGGGGCGAGCTACGGGACGGTGAACCTGTCCGGGGTGATCCCGGCGCAGTCGGGTTGCTTCGGCACGCTCGCGTTCTTCCCGGGGCAGATCCAGAACGGATCGCCTGACGGGCTCGCGCTGGTGGATGACCAGGGCGCGGTGATCGAGTTCCACAGCTACGAAGGCACGCTCGTCGCCAATGGCGGACCGGCGGACGGCATGACCAGCATCAGCATGGGCGTGGAGGAGACCAGCGCCACGCCGGTGGGCTGGTCGCTGCAGCTCACCGGCACGGGCACCGTGGCGGCCGACTTCAGCTGGGCCACCGAGCAGCCCGACACCGACGGGCAGCCGAACACGGGACAGTTCTTCGGCAACGCGGTGCTCGCCGACTGCAACGGCAACCTGGTGGACGACGCCTGCGACATCGTCGCCGGCACGAGCCTCGACCTGGACGTCAATGGCGTGCCGGACGAGTGCGAGGCGCCCTGGGTGGATCTCGGCTTCGCGAAGTCCGGTGTCGCCGGCGACCCCGAGCTCACCGGTCTGGGCACGCTGATCGATTCGGCGCCCTTCGAGATCGCCCTGACCTCGGCGGCGCCCTCGACCCTGGCCACGATGCTGATCTCGTTGACTTCGACGCCGGTGGCGTTCAAGGGCGGCACGCTGGTCCCGTTCCCGCCCCTGCTCAACGTGACCCTGCCGACGGATGGCGCCGGTGAGACGCTGCTTCCCGGCACGACCACGCCGGGCCTGCCGCCCGGCCTGAACTTCTACCTGCAGTACTGGATCGTGGACGCGGCGGCGACGGCGGGTTTGTCGGCCAGCAACGGCCTGGAAGCGACGACGCCCTAGGGCACGAGAGGGTCCCGCTCGGCCCGAGCCACTCGGATGGGCACACCGAGACTCGGGATGTGGGGGATCGGGGATGGGAGGGACATGACAGCGCTGACCGGTTTTCTCGCGCTCCCTTTCAAGGGGGAGCTGGTCCAGAACATCGCCGATGATCTGATCCAGGCGGCCAAATCGGTCGACATCCATCTCGAGGACATGCGGGCCGAGCAACCGCGTCCGTTGACCGCTTCCATCATCAGCGGTATCCGGGAGAAGCTCGACGAGGTGGACCTCTGCGTTGCGATCCTCGACGACGAGAACCCCAACGTGTTCTTCGAGATCGGCTATGCGATGGGAACGATGTGCCCGCTCATGCTCGTCAACGCCGAGAGCAGCACCGTCCCCGCCGACCTCAACGCCTTGGAGAGGGTCGTCTATCCCGATGGCTTGAGTCGCGATGAACGCGTCAGGCGATTCGCCGACGCCTTCGAGAAGGTCCGCAAGTCGCTCCAGCTCGATGATCTGCTCGAGCTCAGCACCGAGATCCGCAAGGTCCGGCGGCACTTGAGCGCGGCCCTGGAGCGCCGTGAGTTCCTGCCGAAGCACAGGCTCTATCGCAAGTGCGTCCTGCATCTTCTGCACGACTTCGGACACACGGCTCAGGCCTGGACGAGCAGCCTGGAGTTCAAGGGGCGCGAGCAGGTGCTCGCGATCGGAAGGAACAACCTCAACTTCCTCGAGCAAGGCGGCTTCGCCACTCTGTACTACCCGGGCGAGGAGTCGTGGCAGAGCAACGACGACGCGCGCGATGACGAGGAGTACCTCAAGCTGTCCAGGAAGATCGCGAAGCAGCGAGGGCTCGACATCACGCGCCTGTACGTCATCAGTAGCGAAGAAGACCTCAAGGACGTGACCTTCCGCAAGTTCGTCATCCAGGATGCCATGGCCGGAATCCAGGCCCGCTACATTCTCGAGGCACAGCTCAACGCGCTGCCCGGCAATGTCGAGAAGGACTTCGGGATCTGGGACGACGAGATGGTCGGGGTGGTGAAATTCTCGCGTCGGCGGGGACGCGCAGAGATCGCCTCGACGACGCACCACTATCTCGAGAAGGCTCTCGAGGATGCGAAGACCTGGCGCCACGCGGTCGTGGAGGCTTCGAGGGTGTGCACGGGTCTTCCCCCGGAGCGAGACCTGCTGCATCAGACGTACACGATCCAGGAGATGAAGGCCAATCGACGGGGCCATCACCCGGGCTACGTGGACGCGAATGACGCGTCGTGGTACCACGCCAGTCGGCAGTACTTGAGACTTGCCGATGTCGTCGCCGCGCCGGATTGGCACGGAGACTTCTGGGTGAATGGCTTCCGGACCTGGCGCGAGGCGAATCCGAACAGGAAGCGCATCCAGATCCTGATCAGCGGCCAGGCCGACTACGGCATGCTGTACCAGATGATTGCGGCCGTCGGCCCGACGACCTTGCCGGAAGTGACGTTCCACGTCATCGATCGGAACAAGGTCCCGGTCGAGATGAGTCGGGAGCTGATAGGGATTCTTGGCGATGGGGGCAGCATCAACGCGAACGACGACGAGGCTGCGTTGTCGGTCGAGATGCGCGGATACGTCGATGACATCCTGACGACCACCCAGCTTTCCCCTCAGTCCTTCGACATCATCGCGACCGATGCGTTCCTGACACGCTTCAAGGACCGCAACCAGAAACGCCTGATGATCGAGCGTTGGGCGGACTTGCTCCGCGACGGCGGCGTCGTGCTCACCACAGCTCGCGTGAAGCATGCCGTCGACTTCGCTGACGCGCCCAGAAGGGCGGAAGCCGCCCGCGACTTCGTGCGCCGGGCCGTCGCGGGATGGCCCGACGAGGAAAGCGAGACCGCTCCGAAGTCGCCGATCGAGGACTACGCGAAGACCTACGCCGAGAAGATCATCAGCTACCCGTTCGAAAGCCAGCAGGATGTCATCGACGTGTTTACGGACACGAGCGAGTACGAGGTGGTGCAGTGCAACGACCGGAAGCTGAAGGGTGAACTTGCTCCGTCCGTGTACGTGGAGATCCTCGCCAGGAAGACATCGAGCCGGTGACGGCGATGCAAACGATTCGAGCCATCACCTTCGACGTTTGGGACACGCTGATCGTGAACGGGTCCGACGACCTGGAACGTCGCCGCTTGGGCTTGCCGTCGAAGGGCGAGGAACGCCTCGACTTGCTGCTCGCCGAGCTGGAGGCTCACGGCCATCGCGTGCCGGCAAGTCGTCTTGCTGATTCCTGGGCGGCGGTTCAAGACGAAGCGGATCACTCATGGAGTGTCGAACACGTCACCTGGTCGAGCCGCGACAGGGTGCGTCGCCTCCTCGAGTGGCTCGGCCTGGACCTGGATCGTGGCGCGCAGGACCGGCTGGTGGAGGCGTTTTCGCGCATGGAGCTGGAGGTGCCCCCATGCGCTGTCCCAGGCGCGGTGGCCTCCGTTCGTCGCCTGGGCGCCGAGTTCGCCTTGGGGCTCGTCTCCGATACGTTCTTCACTCCGGGGAGCCTGCTGCTCGACCTGCTGGGTGCACTTGGGTTCGCCCCGTTCCAAGCGGCGGCCTTCTCGGATCAGATCGGGCGGGCGAAACCGCATCCGAAGATGTTCGAGGCGATCTGCCACCAGCTCGACCTCTCGCCGGGCGAGGTCGTACACATCGGCGACCGCTGCCGGATGGACGTGGCCGGTGCTTGGGAGTTCGGGATGGAAGCCGTGCTCTTCACCGGAGTCCGCGATGAGGGGCCGCAGTGCCCTGAGGGTGTGACCACCTGTTCTGCGTGGGCGAGCCTCGCGGACCAGCTGCTCGGTTCCCGCTAGAGCGGGCGAGCGTCGGTCACGCGTCCTCGCGCTCACCCTGGATCGACCAGCCGGTGGACAGCCCGATCACGAACCAGCCCACGGCCAGGATGCCCAGGGCGAAGATCGTGTCGCCCGGCGCGCGCCACCAGCGCAGGGTCTGGAGCGTCGGCGTCTGCAGGAACTCGGCGCTGCGCGCGTACCACATGCCCTTGTCGACGCTGGCCCAGGTCTGCGCCAGTCCCACCGGGAGCAGGCTCAGCAGCACCATCAACGCCAGACCGATGTTCATGCTCCAGAAGGCGAAGGACAGCACGCCGGTGCGCCAGCGCTGGTGCATGAACAGCCCGCGCAGGCTGAACAGGGTCAGGCCGATCCCGAGCATGCCGTAGACGCCGAACAACGCGGTGTGTCCGTGCACCGACGTCGTGTTCAGCCCCTGCATGTAGTAGAGCGCGATCGGCGGGTTGATCAGGAAGCCGAACAGACCGGCGCCGACCAGGTTCCAGAAGGCCACCGCGACGAACCAGTAGATCGGCCACTTGTAGTGCTGTGCCCAGGACGTCGAGCGCACCATCGAGAGGTGCTCGTAGGCCTCGAAGCCGATCAGCACCAGCGGCATGAGCTCGAGCGCGCTGAACGTGCCGCCGATGGCGATGATGATGGGTGTGGTGCCGGTGAAGTACAGGTGGTGGAACATGCCGAGCACACCACCGACCAGATACAGGCCCGTCGTGAACAGCACCGCCCGCGTGGCGCTCTGGACGCGGAGCAGCCCCATGCGCGTGAACAGGAACGCGATGACCACGACCGCGAAGACCTCGAAGAAGCCCTCCACCCAGAGGTGCACGACCCACCAGCGCCAGTACTCGGCGACGGCCAGGTTGGTGTCCCGGCCCCACATCAGGCCGGCCGAGTAGAACAGCGCGATGCTGGCCGACGAGAGCACGAAGAGGAGCAGCAGTTGTCGGTTCGCGCCTTCCGCCTTCCTCATCGCCGGGAGCAGCGCCCGCACCATCAGGCCGAGCCAGAGCAGCAGGCCCACCAACAGGAAGATCTGCCAGAAGCGCCCCAGGTCGACGTACTCGAAGCCCTGGTGACCGAACCAGAAGTTCTCCGCGCCGCCCAGGCGCTGGTGGATGGCCAGGGCCTGTCCGGTCATCGACCCGCCGACGATGAGCACCAGACACACGAACAGGAAGTTCACGCCGGCGCGCTGGAAGCGCGGCTCGTGGCCCGAGACGGCGGGCGCGAGGAACAGGCCGGTCGCCAGCCACGAGGTGGCGATCCACAGGATCCCGAGCTGCGTGTGCCAGGTGCGCGCCAGCGAGTAGGGGATCCAGTCGGCCAGGGGGATGCCGTAGAAGCCGGTGCCCTCGACGCCATAGTGCGCCGCGACGACACCCATCGCCATCTGCACCACGAGCAGTGCGCCGACCACCCAGAAGTACTTGAGCGTGGCGCGCATCGAGGGGGTGACCTCGAGGCGCAGCAGCGGGTCGGTCGGGGGGGGCACGTTCTCGTCCTGCCAGCGACGACGCGTCGCGGCGTAGTACCAGGCCAGCGCGCCGATGCCGCCGAGCAGGAGCACGAAGCTCGCCACCGAGACCAGCACCAGCGTGCCCGTCGGCCGGTTGCCGACCAGGTCGTCGGGCGGCCAGTTGTGCGTGTAGGTGATGTCGGCATCGGGCCGCTCGGTGACGCAGGCCCAGGAAGCCCAGAAGAAGAAGCAGGTGAGCTGGTCGACGCGCTCCGGCGTGGACACGGTCCGCTCGGGCATGGCGTAGCTCTCGCGCGTGCCGGCGAGCGCGGGGTCGTCGCCGAAGAGCCCGCGGTGATAGGCGCGGATGGAGGCGATCGCCTCGGCGCGCAGGGGCGACACGGTCAGCGTGCCCGAGGACGGGTCGTACCGGTTGGTGCGCACCTCCTGTTGCAGGCGCGCGGTCAAGGCGGCCTGGGTCTCGGGGTCGAGCTCCGCGAACGTGGAGGCCCCGGCTGCTCCGGCCCAGTGCTCGAGCAGGAAGAGCGCCTCGCGATGCACCCAGTCCGCGGTCCAGTCGGGCGCGGTGTAGGCGCCGTGTCCCCAGATCGAGCCCAGCTCCTGCCCGCCGACACTGCGCCACACGTCCTGGCCGGCGAGGATGTCCGCCTCGGTGAACAGTTCCTGGCCGTCCGAGGTGACCACGCGGGCGGGGATCGGCGGCGCCTGCTGGTAGACATCGCCGCCCAGCCAGAGCAGCGCAGCGAACGAGGCGACCAGCAGGACGCCGAGGATCGT
Source organism: Planctomycetota bacterium (assembly GCA_029259725.1). Classification (GTDB taxonomy): domain Bacteria; phylum Planctomycetota; class B15-G4; order B15-G4; family B15-G4; genus JAJDER01. The sequence continues at coordinate 24,454 of JAJDER010000089.1, forward strand.
CCAGAGTCCCGCGGTGCCGGTCGTGCCGGTCGTGCCGGTCGTGCCGGTGGGGCTCGTGGGGCCGGTGTCCTCGGCAGCGTGGGGGTCGTTCATGGGGGAGCCGGTCGTGGGTTTGGTGGCGGTCGAGGTGAGGGCGATCGACGCACGGGCCCTCGGTACACGCCGACCCTCGCGGATCGGCCCCGGGATCGTAAGTCAACGTATGCCGAGATCAGGTGATCGAAATGGCCGGTCCCGCGATCCGGTCGCCCGGCTCGAAGGTCGCCCCTCGGTTGGCATGGACCTTGCTGCTCAGGATCCCGACGGCGGTTCGCGCGGCGCGGACCCCGGCTCCTCCCGTCGGCGGTCTCACCATGATCCTGCGCACGTCGCTGCTCGTTCTCGCCCCGTTGCTACTGAATCCGTCCTCCTGGGCCGACACGCTCACGGGCCTGGTCGTCGATGACTCGGGCAGCGGTGTCTCCGATGTGGACATCGACGCCGTCGATCTGGTCACCGGGCTCCAGATCCCGCTGACGAATGACTCGACCGGGCCGGGCGGTGCCTTCTCGGTCACGCTGCCCTCCGGCAGCTACCGGGTGACCTTCGAGCCGCCGCCGCCGCCCGCGGTGCCGCTACTGTCAGCTGAGCTTCCCGAGCTGGTCGTGGCCGGCAACACCTCGGTGGGCACGATTGCGCTGGACGAGGGCGTGGTGCTCTCCGGGCGCGTGCTGAAGCAGGGCGGGGGAGCCCTGGCGGGCGTCGACATCGATGTCATCGATCCGCAGGGCAAGAAGCTCAAGCAGAAGGGTGACCTCACGGCCGCCAACGGGACCTGGGCGGTGGCGGTGCCCACCGGGACGCTCACCGTTCGTTTCGACCCGACGGGCGTGCCGGGTCCGACCCTGGCGCCCGAGACGATCCTCGCGCCGGTCTTCGCGCCCACCGACCTGGGCGACACCGTCCTGGGCCCCGGCTTCCTGCTCTCGCTCAAGCTCGTCGGCCCCGGCGGGCCGGCGGTGGGGCTCGACGTGGACCTGAAGGACAGCGTCACCGGTGAGAAGCTCTTCACGCCGGGTGATGACAGCAACGCCCAGGGACAGGTGGCCATGCCGGTCGTCGCGGGCACCTACGACCTCAGCGTGTGCACCCCCGTCGGCACGGGGCTGGCCGGCGTCGAGTTGCTGGGCATTCCGGTCACCGCCGACGTCAACCTGGGCACCGTGCCGCTCCCCGCCGGCGTGCTGCTCTCGGGCACCGTGACCGCCTCGGGCCTGCCGCTCGCGGCCGTCGACGTGGACCTGTTCGACCCGATCAGCGGCGACGAGGCCGTGCTCTGCGACGACAACTCCGATCTCCTCGGCGCCTACGCCGTGCTCGCGCCCGCGGGGACCTGGGACGTGGTCTTTCGCCCCGCGGAGGGGGACGACTTCCTGCCCTTCACGGCCTCCGGTGTCGAGCTGCTGGGCCCAACGGTGGTCGATGCGGACCTGTTGGCCTGCATCGGCAACTGCACTGGCACGGTGGTCACCACCGTCGTGCCTTCGGCCGGCCCGTTCTCGGGAGGTGCGCTGGTCGCGGTGTTCGGTGGCCCGTTCCCCGACGACGGTTCGCTCGACGTGACCTTCGGCGAGTCGGCGGGCCTGGTCGTGTCCGTGGCGACGACATCGGTGGCGGTCGTCACTCCAGCCGGCGTGCCAGGCACGACGGTGGACGTCGCCGTGTCCAGCTCGGCGGGCGACGCGCTGCTGCTCAACGGTTTCACCTACGCCGTGGGGGCCGTGGCCGCGGTCCAGCCGTCCGAAGGGCCCGCGGCGGGTGGGACGATCGTGACCCTGACCGGCGACGCGTTCGAGGCGCTGCCCCTTCCGGTGGTGAGCTTCGGCGGGAAGGCAGCCACGGTGCTGTCCGTCGAGGCGCCGCACACGCTCGTGGTCGAAGTGCCGCCCGGCGCCTCGGACACGCCGGTGGACGTCGCCGTGCAACAGACGGGCGGGTTGCTCTTTGCGCCGGCAGCGTACACGTACGGCGAGCTCGAACTGCGGCTCGGCGACGGTGTCCAGGGAACCCTGCCGTTCGGCGACCTCGACTCCGTGTATTTCGAGGCGCCCGCCGGAGCGATCGCGACGCTCTTGCTCAAGCGCGGCAAGGCCTCCACGCTTGCGCCCGATCTGCAGCTCGAGGGCCCCGCCGGAACGCTGGTGGCCTTCGGAGGTGCGGCGGTGTCCGACAAGCTGGCCGCCGTGAAGAAACTCGCGCTGCCGCACACGGGCTCGTACGTCGCACGTCTGGCCGGCGCCGACGGGTCGGCTGGCTCGTACAAGCTGACGACCAAGGCGAAGTGGCCGCTCAAGGTGAATCAGGAGGTCACTATCACCTCCGGCGACGCGGTGGCCGAAGTGCCTTTTGCCGTGCTCGACGGTTGGATGCTGAAGGTGGCCAAGGTGAAGTCGAAGCCGGTCAAGGGGGACCCCGTGGTGCTGTTGCCGGAGCTCGAGCTCAAGGGGCCGAGTGGTCAGATCGTGGACCTGGCTCCGTTCCTGATCGTCGCGGCGTCAGGCAAGGTGGCCACGCTCAAGAAGCTGCCCCTGGGCGAGACCGGAGAGTGGGTGCTGCGCGTCGGAGGCGCCGTGGGCTCGACAGGCGTTGCCAAGGTGACGCTCAAGCTCGCTGCGCCGAAGCTGAAGAAGCAGAAGCTGTTCGAGCCGGGGTGATCCGGACCGGAGTGATCGGCGCCGCGCGGAGCGCGGTGGGCGTCAGTCCGAGCGACCTTCGGTGTGCGCCCGCAGGAAGTTCCAGGCGTCGCCGACGATATCGTCGAGATCGGTGATGCGGGCGGCCCAGCCCAACTGGTCGAGGGCGCGGCGCGGTGCGCACACGAGCACGGCGGGATCCCCGGCGCGTCGCTCCACGATTCGCGCCGGGATCGGGGCGCCCGTGACGCGTCGCGCGACGTCGATGACCTCCTGCACGGAGTGACCGCGTCCGGTGCCGAGGTTGCAGGCCAGGTGCCGTGTGCCGTCCAGCAGTGCGGCGAGGGCGGCCACGTGTGCGTCGGCGAGATCCTCGACGTGGATGTAGTCGCGGACCGCCGTGCCGTCGGGCGTGGGCCAGTCGTCGCCGAAGACCAGGATCTCCTCACGCAGGCCGGCGGCGGCCTCCAGGACGAGCGGGATCAAGTGCGTCTCGGGGTCGTGCCGCTCACCGCAGCGGCCGTCGCGGCTTGCCCCGGCAGCGTTGAAGTAGCGCAGCACGGCGGCCGAGAATCCGTACGCATCGACGAAGTCCCCGAGGATGTGCTCGATGTGCAGCTTCGTGCGCCCGTAGGGGGAGACCGGGAGCTGCGGGTGCTCCTCGTCCATGGGGGTTGTCACGGGGTCGCCGTAGGTGGCGCAGGTGGACGAGAAGACGATGCGTCGGCAGTCGGCCCTACGCATCTCTTCCAGCA
>JAJDER010000090.1 GCA_029259725.1 Planctomycetota bacterium
TCTCTATCGAGCAGCCCAGCGCGCGGGGTACTCGCGCGGCCAACTCAGCCGCTGGATCCAGTACCCCCGCGGGTCTTCATTCCCGCACGGGATCGTTCGCCACTTCCGAAAGCACCGCGATCACGCGCACGGGCGCGACACGCCAGAGCCTCGTCTGCCACTACTGCCCGGCGGACGTGCGACCCTACTACTTCTCGTATCGGGAGGAGCGCCGCCAGACGCGCGAGCACGCCCCGGGGCAGCTCTACTGCTCCAGCAACTACCCGCTTCGCTGAGGTCGCCCCCCCCCGGGCGACTCGCCACCGCAGCAAACTCAGGGCCCGAACACGCGCTGATCCGCGCGCGTGACCTTCAGCCCCAGGGCCTGGGCCGCTTCGCGGGCCGTTGCGGCGCAGCTCTCGTCCATGCACTCCCCGTCCACGCCCAGGGTGTGGAAGGTCTGGCGCCAGGATCGGTAGACCTCGAACAGCTGCCCGTTGAGGTGGCGGGTCAGCCGCCGGAGGTTCTCGAGGTCGCGCGGCGCCGGATCCGCGGCCCGCAGGATCCGGCACAGGGGGCGATGGCCCTCGAACCCGGCCACCTGCCCGAGCAGGAGGCGCGCGTGGGGGCCGGCCACGTCTTCGAGCAGGCGAGCCGGGACCCGTCCCAACTCTCCCAGCACGGCGTAGCCCACCGCGATCAGCGAGGGCACGTGCCCGCTGCCGGAGACTTCGCTCAGGCTCAGCTCGAACTCGCCCAGCAGGTCGTCCGAGGACACGCGCTCCAAGGCCGCCGCTCCCGCCTCCTCGGCCAGCACGCGACCCACTTCCAGCGACCGCTCGGCCCCGTCCCGGAAGATCGCCGCCCAACTCGGCTCGGCGGTCCGTGACCCGATCTCCTCGAGCACCTCGGCCAGGTGACCGTGGCCTCTTCCGAGCAGGGCCCAGACGTCGCCCTGGCAGTCGGGCGCGTCGGGTGTCAGGTGACCGAAGTGCTTCCAGGACGAGGGCGGCATGGACGTATTCTAGGGACCTGGCCGCTTCGGAGTAGAATCCTCGCGCATGACGGAGCCGAGGACCCATCTCTGGATCGACGAGCAGTCTGCCCTGGACCGGTTGGTCGGGTCCCTCGAGGGCCAGCCGGGCCTGGCGATCGACTGCGAAATGGACTCGATGTTCGCGTATCGCACCAGTCTCTGCCTGGTGCAAGTGGGCTGGCCGGGGTGCGAGGCACTGATCGACGGGCAGGCCGATCTGGACCGTTCCGGCCTCGGGGACCTGTTCGCCGATGCGAACGTCGTCAAGGTCTTCCACGGCGGCGAGAACGACATCGGCCTGATGCGCACCCAGTGGGGCCTCGACTTCGAGAACATCTTCGACTCCATGGCCGCCTCCCAGGTCCTCGGGCACGACGGCGTCGGCCTCGCCGCCACGCTCGAGCGGCACTTCGGCGTCAAGGTCAGCAAGAAGTACCAGAAGGCCGACTGGCGCATCCGTCCGCTGCCCGAGGACCAGGCCGAGTACGCCCGGCTGGACGTGCGCTTCCTGCTCGCGTTGCGCGAGAAGCTCTCCGTCGAACTCGCCGAACTCCGCCGCGAAGAGGAGGCGGCCACCGAGTTCGACCGCATCCGTCGCGCCGAGATCGAGGCCAAGCCCTTCGAGTCCGAGGGCTGGGTGCGCGTCAAGGGCGCGCGCCGCCTCGCGCCCGAGCGGCGTGGTCTGTTGCGGGCCCTGTTCATCGCCCGCGACGAGATCGCCCGCGACCGGAACTGGGCACCCTACCGCGTCTTCCAGGAGAGCACGCTGCTGACGCTGATGGAGCGCGAGCCCACGGACGTCGACCGCGTCCGCAACGTGCGCGGCCTGAGTCGTGACCTGCGGGAACATGAGTTCGAACGCCTCGCCAGCGCGGTGCGCGACGGGCTGGCCTCCGAGCCCATCGACCTGCCACGCCCAGGCAAGCCCTGGCGTCCGACCCAGTCCGCCGGCGGCGCCCTCTCGCCCGAACAACAGTCCCTCTACGACGCGCTGCGGCGCTGGCGCTCCCGCCGCGCCGAGAAGCGCGGAGTGGATGTGGCTCGGGTCGCGACCAACGTGCTGCTCGGCGCCATCGCCCGGGTGGCCCCGCGCACGCCGGAGGCCCTGGCGGCGGTGGACGGCATCGAACCATGGCGTCTGCGTGAGTACGGCGACGACCTGCTCGCGGTCGTGGCCCGCGCCTCGTCCTGACGGATCGCGCTCGCGACTCCCCTGAGGTTTCCATGAAACAGCTGCTTTCCTTCGCACTCGTGCTGGCCCTGGGCGTGCTGCTCGCGTGGGGTTGGCACCCTTGGAGCCGCGCGGATCAGGCGCACGGTCAGGCGCACGGTCAGGGGCACGGTCAGGGGCATGCCCAGCAGCCGGATCAGGCGCCCGATCCCGAGCCCCGCGGCGACGGGGCGGCCGCGGACCGGAGCGAGGACGCACTCGTGCTCGCCACGCTCGGGCAGCGCGCCGAGGAACTCCATGATCGCGGTGACCACGACGCCTCGGCCCGCGCCTACGACCAGGCCTCCCGGGCCGCGGCCGACGCCGGCGACGACGAGCTCGCCCTGGCGTATCGCGCCCAGTCGGGAGTGTGTCTGAAGAAGGCCGGGCGTCACGCCGAGGCCCTGGCGGTCATGGCCCCGGCGCTCGCTGAGGCCCGTGCGAACGGCTGGCGCCGCACCGAGGGCCTGGCCCTGGGAAACCTGGCCCGGCTGCACGACCTGTTGGGCGACCTGGCCGAAGGCCTCGCGTTCCGCGACCAGCTCGTGGACTTCGCCCTGGAGGAGGGTGACACCCGGCTCGCCGTGTGGACCCTCGAGCAGTCGGCCACCGCGGCACTCGACCTGGGCGACGTGGACGGGGCGGATGCCCGCGCCCGTCGCGCGTTGGAGCTCGATCCCGAGGTCATGGAGGGGGACCGCCGCCATGACGCCCTGGTCCGCCTGCGCGCCGCCGTGGCGGTGTTGCGTGGCGACGATGTGGGCGCCGCGGTGCTGTGGGAGTCGGTGCCGCCGTCGCCCGCGAGTCTGGCCAACCGCGCCAACCACCTGGCGCTCCTCGGCCTGCACGCCGACGCCGCCGACATGGCCCTGGACGCGGCCGGCCTCTACGCCGAGGCAGGGGACGCTGCGGGCAGCGAGCGTGCGCTCGTCGTCCACATCTCCGAACTCATCGCCGCGCGCCTGTTCGCGCCGGCCGACGCCAAGGTGCTGGCGATCAAGCAGCAGGAGGCCTCGGCCGAGGCGCTGGCGCCGTTCCTGCTGGTGTCGGCGCAGGTGAACCTGGCCGAAGGCCGCGTCGATGCAGCGCTGCAAGACCTCGTCGCCATCCGGTCGGCGGGCGAACCCAGCGTCGAGGCGGAGCAGTTCGCGGTCCTCGCGCACGCCATGGGCGGCAATCGGGCCGAGGCGCTCGAGGTGGCGCAACGTCTGCCCCCCGGTCGCGCGCGCGGGTTGCTCATGGCCTGGACGCTCTCGGAACACGCCAGTTCCGCAGGGCTCGGCCTCGACCAGCTCGAGGACCTCGTGGACGTGCCGTACGTGGCCGATCCGTCGGCTGCCCACCTGCGTCGCTACGCCCCCGTGCCGCTGCCGTCGCTGGCGCACGCTCTCGTCGCCACCACCCTCGGCGACGTCGGGCGGCTGCGCGAGGGCGGCCTGGAGGACCTGGCCGCGACCTACCTGCACGATGGCCTGGTGCAGGCGCTGACCTGGCATGCGGTCGAGGCCATCGAGGCCGTGCCCGGGCTGTCGCCGGCGGCCGCGCTGGGCGAGGCCGGTCGGGCTCGCGTGCTCGACCTGGTCGAGGGTCGCCTCCCGGACGGACACGCCCTGGCACTCCTGTTGCCCGGGACGCCGGCGAGCTACCTGGTGCTGTGCGTGGCCGGTCGTCCGGCCACGACCTTCGGCCTGCGCCCCGCGACCGCGCTCCACGACGGCGTCGCCGAAGCCCTCGGTCGCCTGCAGGATCCCGATCCGGCCTCCTTCGCGCAGGCCTCCTTCGCGTATCACGAGTCGATCTTCCCCGAGCTTGCCCAGGACGACCTGAAGCGCGTCGAACACCTGACCCTGGTGCTCCCCGAGGAACTCGCGGCGCTGCCCCCGGCGATCCTCGCGACGGACGCCCCCGAGCCCGGTCAGCCGGTGCCCTGGCTGATCTATGAGCACACGCTGTCGCTGCTTCCCCACGTGCTGGCCGGTGTCGGCATCCGCTCGGCCGGGGCCGGGGCCGGCGCCGGCGCGGACGCGGACGCGGACGCGGAGCGACTGGGCGCCACGCGCGTCGGAGACGCCGAGCCGGCGCTGACCTCGATCCCCCTCGCCGGACCGCGCCTGACGGAGCTGTTCGGTGCTGCGGTCACGCGCAGCATGCGCATGCGGAGCACCGCCGTCGGAGGCACGACGTTGCGCGGCGCCGACAGCAACGCCGTGGCGCTGCGCGCGGCCGCCGAGCGCACGGGCTGGTTGGAACTGGCGGTGCCCTCGGCCGGGAGCGGGCGGCTCGGTGGCCTGCTGCTGTCGCCGGCACCCGACGCCGCGCACGAGGACGAGCGCCGCGGCTTCGTGCCCTGGCATCGACTGGCGACCTGGGACCTGCCGCCGCTCGTCATCACCGATCGCAGTCTCTTCCACCCGGACGAGGTCAGCGCGTCGGTCGGCTTCGCGGCGACGGCGCTGATGCAACCGGCCGAGCAGGTCCTGTTGACCCGTTGGCCGTCGCCGATCGTGCCCGAGATCATGTTCCAGCGGATCATCGAACGACTCGAGAGCGGCGAACCCCTGGGGGCGGCGGTGTCCGGGGCCCAACGCGACTACCTGATCGCGGCCGGCGACCATGCCCAGGCCTGGCACCCGCGCCTCTGGGGTTGCTGGCTGCCCTTCGCGGCGCGTTAGCCTGGACTTCTCACCAGCTTCGTCGCGAGGGGGCGCCAGGGCCTTCGTGGCAAGGAGCAGCGGCGTGGTCGACGCGGAGGCGGGGTGCACACCCCGTCGAGCATCGACCGCGCGCTCGACGCAGCCATGGAGGTCCTGGTGATTCCGCAGCAGAAGCTGGTGAGAAGTCCAGGCTAGGAGTTTGCGCCGCAGATCGCTGTTGGCGGATCTTGCCGGGCCGCGCTGTTTTTGGACAGGAGCTCTGCTGCTCAAACAGCGAGGCAAGCAGCCGCCTCGAACTGCGCC
>JAJDER010000010.1 GCA_029259725.1 Planctomycetota bacterium
CGTCTTCACCACCTACCTGGGAGGATCGAGCCAGGACCGGCTTCAAGGTCTCGACGTGACCGAAGACGGTTCGGTGTACGTCACGGCCCGGACGCTCCAGATCAGTGATGCACCGACGACTCCCGGCGCCTTCCAGGAGACAGCACTCGGGATCTCCGACAACTGGGTGGCCCGCCTCTCGCCCGACGCCACGACGCTGGAGTGGGCCACGTTCCTCGGCGGGACCGACGCGGACGAACCCATCGGGGTCCACGTCGATCAAGACGAGACCGTGGTCATCGCGGGCCGCACCTTCGCCGATGACTTCCCCACGACTGCGGGCAGTTTGCAGACCATTCACGCTGGCAAGAGCGATCTGTTCGCCACGCGACTCACACCGGATGGGAGTGGTCTCGTCTGGTCGACGCTGTATGGAGGCGCGGAGAGCGCCGCGATCGAAGCGTCGGCGCTGTTCCCCTCTGGAGACGTACTGATCATCGCCGAACCGCTCGGCGGCGAGGACCTTCCACCTACTCCTGGTGTCTTCGATCCGGTCTACGACGCCTTTGACCAGATGCTCGTGCGCATCTCCGCGGACGGAACGACGCTCGTCTTCCACACCTATTTCGCCGCCGCGATCTGGGACGCAGAAGTCACGGAGAGTCGCATCGTGTTCACGGGAAGTGGCGACATCGATACACCCACAACGAGAGGAGCCTTCAAGGAAGCACTTCTGCTGGGAGAGAACAGCGACGCGATCGTCGTCGTCATGGACGCCGCGGGCTCGCAGTTGGAGTGGTCCACGTTCCTGGGAGGCACCAGCACGATCGACTCAGGGCTCGGCGTCGCGGTCGACGCAACCGGGGCCGTCTACGTGGCTGGAAACACGGGTTCGGTCGACTTTCCGGTGACCGAGGGGGCCTTCGACACGACATCGGGAGACGGAGGCTTCGTCGCCAAGTTCCTGCCCGGCGGCACGGACCTCGTCTGGGCGACGTTCATCACGGGGTGCTGCAACGCCGTGACGGTGCTGTGGGACATCGTCATCGATGACGCGGGGCGCCCCACGGTCGTGGGTGACACGAATGAGGACAACTACCCCACCACCCCGGATGCCTTGCAGTCGAGCTACGTCGGCCCCGGTCAGTTCGGAGATGTCGTCCTCACGCGGTTCGATCCGTTCGGTGAGACGCTCGAATACTCCACGTACTTCGGCGGCAATGGGGGTGACGGTCTCTCGATGGTGGATCTGGATGGGTTGGGCGACCCTGTACTGGGCTTCTTCACCGGCTCGACCGACCTCCCTGTCTCGCCGGGCGCCTTCGATCCGACGTACTCCGGCGGCTCAGACACCGGCCTGGCCAAGTTCGATCTCGCATCGACGCCCTGGCAGGTCCTGGGCTTCGGGCTGGCCGGAGCACAGGACACCCCCAACCTCGCCGGCGGCGGTCCGCTCACGCCTGGCTCCACGGCCCGCGTCTCGATTCGGGGTGCGCCGCCCTTGGAGCTTGCCTACCTGGTGGCCGGGTTGACGGCGATTGAGGCCCCGTTCAAGGGCGGCACGCTGCTGCCGGATGCTGACGTCGTCCTCGCCTTGCCACTCGATGGCGAGGGCGCGCTCGACCTGTCGTTCCTTTGGCCCGCGCTGCCGGCGGGGATCGACCTGTTCATGCAGTTCTGGATCGAGGACGAAGGGGGGCCGAAGGACTGGAGCGCGAGCAACGCGCTCAAGCTGACGTCGCAGTAGACGTCCCTCCCCCCTCCGGGCCTCGCTTCGGCTAGGCTGGAGGGCCGCCGCACACGGAGCCCGCGCTCCCGGAGTCCCGCCATGAAGACCCTCCTGATCGTCGCCGCCCTGGCCACCGCCGGTTTCGTCGGCATGAAGACCGTCGACTGCGGCGGGCCCTGCTTCCTGTCGGGCGTGATCGCCTCGATCATCGGCTGCGAGGACGACGCTGCATGCGACACCGGCTTCGCGCCCGTCGGCACGTCCGGCGGCACATCGGTGGGCGCGACCGGGGCTCGGCTGGCCGCCATGACCACCGACATCCCGCTCGACGACATCCCCTTCGACAGCACCGGCGTCAACGACTGCGGCGGGCTGATCGTCGAGCCCTGCTGCAGCGGCAGCCTCTCCCGCGCCGACATGCTGGTCGCATCCACCTCCGTGCACGGCGACTACGTCGAGGCGCGCTCGGCCGCGGTCTTCGCCGGCGCCTGCCACGTGAACGGCGAGTACGACCTCACGGGCCGGCAGGCGCTGCTGGCCTTCTCGATCGACGGCGGGAGCCATGACGGCGTGGACCTGACCGGCGTGGAGGTGGTCGTGTCGGTCTCCTCGAACGCCAACCTGGCCGAGTGCGGCGACCGCACCTCGGTGGCCTACCTCTCGCCCGACCTGGACGAGGCCGTGGCCGACGCCACCGTGGCCTGGCTGCGCGCGACCCACGGCGAGGCCCTCGGCCGCTTGCACGTGGCGCCCGCGGCGATCGAGGTCTCACTGGACGGGGACACCTTCGCCGTGAGCATCGACGGCACCGCGACGCTGACCGGCACCGCCCTCGAGGACCGCGCCTGCTGCGCCATGCCCGAGAACATCTGGTACGAGCCCCTGATCGCCACCACGGGCGCGGTCGTCGGCAAGAGCGACACGTGCCGCTTCGAAGGCGACGGCGCGCTGGACGCCTGGACCTACCAGAACCAGAACAACGCGTTCGTCGCGCGCTTCTGATCGAGGCGGAGGTGCGCCGCTCCATCGCGTAGGCTGACGCCCGCGCGCCGGGTTCTCCGGCGCCTACGGACCCCGGGTCGGAGCGGGATCATGTTGGCAGCGAGGATTCGTCGCGTCGCGGCGGCAACCCTGTTCGCGGGCGCCTGCGTCGCTGGCGCCCTCACCGCCGGTTGCGGATCGACGCCCACGAACAGCGCGGGCGGTGCACCTTCGAGCCACACCGCGGCGGCCACCGTCGCCCACAGCCGCCCGAACATCGTCGTCTTCCTCTCCGACGACCACGCGCGGCAGGCCATCTCGGCCTACGGCGGGTTGCTCGAGGACGTCGCGCCCACGCCGAACATCGACCGGCTCGCCGCGCAGGGCGCCCTGTTCGAGAACGCGCTGGTGGGCAACAGCATCTGCGCGCCGGCACGGGCTTCGGTGCTCACGGGCCTGCACAGCCACGCCAACGGCGTGCGCGACAACGGCGACACCTTCGACGGCAGCCAGCAGACCTTTCCGCAGCTGCTGCAGGCCGCCGGCTACCAGACCGCGCTGGTGGGCAAGTGGCACCTGAAGAGCGACCCCACCGGCTTCGACCACTGGGAAGTGCTGCACGGCCAGGGCCCCTACTACAATCCGAAGATGCTCACGCCGGACGGTGACGTCGCCCGGCACGGCTACACCACCGACATCATCACCGACCTCGCCGTGCAGTGGCTCGACGGCGAGCGCGATCCCGACCGTCCCTTCCTGCTGTGCGTCTGGCACAAGGCGCCGCACCGGCACTGGATGCCGGAGCCCGATCACTTCGACGACTACGACGGCGAGTTGATCCCCGAGCCCAACACGCTCTTCGACGATCACGTGGGTCGCTCGTCCGCGGCGCTCGCCTCGGAGATGTCCGTCGCGCACCACCTCTCGCCCCACGATCTCAAGCTGGTCGAGCAGCCCTGGCTGGACGACGAGCAGCGCGCCGCGTGGGACGCCGCCTACGACCCGAAGAACGCCGAGTTCGAGGCGCTGGGCCTGACCGGCGACGCGCTCGTGCGCTGGAAGTACCAGCGCTACCTCAAGGACTACCTGCGCTGCGTCGCCTCGGTGGACGAGTCGGTGGGCGAGGTGCTCGATGCGCTCGACGACGCCGGCCTGGAGGACGACACGGTCGTGGTCTACACCAGCGACCAGGGCTTCTACCTCGGCGACCACGGCTGGTACGACAAGCGCTGGATGTACGAGGAGTCCCTCTCCACGCCGCTGATCGTGCGCTGGCCGGGCGTGACCCCCGAGGGCCTGCGCGTCGAGGCCATGGTGCAGAACATCGACTTCGCGCCGACCTTCGTGGAGATCGCCGGGGCCGAGGCGCCTGAGCCGATGCACGGCACGAGCTTCGTCCCGCTGCTCTCGGGCGCGGTCCCCGACGACTGGCGCGACGCCGTCTACTACCGCTACTACGAGTTCCCGGGCGTGCACGCCGTCGCGCGCCACCACGGCATCCGCACCGACACCGACAAGCTGATCCGCTTCGGGCAACTGGACGCCTGGGAGTACTACGACCTGGTCGCGGACCCCGAGGAACTGGTCAACGCCTACGAGACCGCGGACCAGGGCCGCATCGCGGAGCTGAAGACGCGCCTCGCGAAGCTCCAGGCGGGGTACGGCGACGCGCCGTGACCGGTCGGCCACGCGCATGAGCCCCTCCATCGGCCACGTCACCCTGCTGGTTCGCGACTACGACGAGGCGCTCGCCTTCTACTGCGACGTGCTGGGCTTCACGCTCGTCGAGGACACGGCGATCCCCGAGCAGGGCAAGCGCTGGGTGCTGATCGCGCCGCCCGGAGCGCCGCGGGACGCGGGGGACGGACCCGGCCCCACGGGCGAGCACGGCGGGACCGGCCCGGCCACGGCTCCCGGCACGCAGCTGCTGCTCGCGCGCGCCGTCGGGGCCGAGCAGGTCTCGCGCATCGGCAACCAGACCGGCGGGCGCGTCTTCCTGTTCCTGCACACCGACGACTTCTGGCGCGACTACCGCGACTTCCGGGCCAGGGGCGTGGTCTTCGTGCGCGAGCCGACGGAGGAGCGCTACGGCACGGTGGCCGTGTTCGAGGACCTGTACGGCAACCTCTGGGACCTGGTGCAGGTGCAACGGCGGAGCTGATCCACTCCGCGCCGTGTCACCGATCTCCAGTCCGCTGCTTGGGCCGAGTGGACCGGGATGCTCCCGCAGGACGGCCCAGGCCGCTCTTGGAGTCGGTGATCACGCTTCAGAGCCCTCCGACCGCCGCCGAGACGGCCGCCGCGACCAGGAAGGCGGCGGGCAACGTCGCCACCCAGGCGACGAGGATGCGACGGAACGTGGATCGCACCAGGCCGCGAGTGCTGGCTCCGAGGCCGAAGAGCGCGCCGGCCGAGACGTGCGTCGTCGAAACGGGCAGACCGAGGCGGGACGCGCCGACCACGACGACGGAGGTCACGACGTTCGCGACCAGCCCCTGCCCCGAGTTCAGGGGCGTGATGCCGAAACCGAGGGTCCGACCCACACGCAGGGCCTGGGCCAACGCGCCGACGGCCATGCCGCCACCCACCCAGGCGAGAGCCCCGGACCGGGTCGCCGCGCCGCTCGCCAACACGATGGCTGCGATCTTCGGCGTGTCGTTGAGACCGCGGGCGAAACCGACCATGCCCGCGGCCAGCGCGTGCAGCACATCGATCACGATCTGCGCCCTGAGGCCGAGAAACGCCCCGCGGTAGCGCGTGATGCACTCCGCGGTCGGCGCCATGACCACCATGACCGCGGGTGCCGTCGCCATCGCTGACCTCGTCGCCATCGCTGACACCGTCGCCGTCGCCGCTGTTGCCGCCCGGGGCACACCGACCACGCGCTGCTCCGCTCCCACACCGACGCAGAGGCAAGTCTCGTGATCGATACCGACATGTCGGCGCAGCCTGGCCGCCAGCGGATAGACGACGGAGACCAGGCCGACAGCGAGCAGCGGCCCGACCAGCAGCGGCAAGGCGAACGAGCTCGCGAGGTGGAGCCACTCCACGCTGGCCGCCCCCGCCCGCGCGAGCCCGGCGCCGGCAAGGCCGCCCACCAGGGCATGCGTGGTGGACACGGGCAGTCCGCGCAGCGTCGCCGCCATGACGACCACCGCGGCACCAAGGCCCGTCGCGAGCAGGAACCCGGGATCCCCGACGAGGCTCTCCGAGACGATGCCACGACCGGAGAAGGCGCCGAGCAGGTGGGTCGACAAGCTGAGCGCCGTGAGTGACCCCGCCAAGGTGGTCGCCGTCCCCCAGTACAGGGCACCGCGTGGCCCGAGCGTGTGGCTTCCGAGCAGGGTCGCCGCACCCTTGAGATTGTCGTTGGCGCCGTTGGACCACGCGAGGAACAGGCCGGCACCGAGCAGGAGTTCAGTCGCCACGCCGCTCACATGTGCCGCGAAGGACGCCCTATTCCCCCATCCGACGTGGAAGACGTGGAAGACGTGGCAACCGGCGCTCGATGACGACCCGGACACCGCGCGTCCGGCTGCTGGACCGACGTCTGCGCACAGGACCGTCCGCATTCGGACACGCCGCCGCGAAAGTCCGTGCCCCGGGAATCCGTCGCGCTCCGTTTCGTCCAACGAACGAGCAGCGCGCCACACGGTTTGAGGCGACCGGAAGCTCCCGGAGGGAGCACACAGGTACCCGCGTGACGCGCTGCTCGGGGGCTGCAGACGGGAAACGCGCAGCGTCCTTGCACCAGCGCCACCGAGATCTCGTGGGTTTTGCGCATGAGGGACGTGTCCCTTCCCGATGTCGTGGTGTAGCCTCTCCGACTCGCGCCGAGATCGACCTTCCGCGCGACCGAACACGAGACCCAGCAAGATCATGACGACCCGTTCGAACCAGCAGTTCTGGTGGTGGTGGAGCCGGCCCGAGGATGCCTCGGGGACCGGCCCGGACCCCACTTAGGGTTCGAGCCAGAGAGTCGTCCCTGTCCGTGTCTGAGGGCCTCCGCTGAAGCGGGGGCCCTTTCTCTTTGCCCCTCCCGGGAACCCCGCCGTGCTGCCGCCCCTGCTCCGCTCCGCGCCCGAAGACACTGCCCGTCATGGCCTGGCGCATGCCGCCTGGCCCGCGGATCTGGCCACGCCGGTGGCCCTGTTCGCGGCGCTGCGTCGTGCCGGTCGCCGCCCCTGCCTGCTCGAGTCGGTGGACGGCCCGGCCCGGCTGGCGCGGCATTCGATCCTCGGCGTCGATCCCGTGGCCCGCTTCACCGCGGGCCCCGGGCCTGCTCGGTTGGAGATGTTCGCGGACGGATCGCCGCGTGACATCGACGGCGGCGCGCTGGACGCGTTGCGCGCCGCGACCCAGGCCCTGCTACCCGCCGCGGCCCCGCCGCCGCCCGGCCTGCCGCCGTTCGTCGGGGGCTGGATCGGCCTGTTCGGCTACGAGTTCGCCTGCTCCCTCGAGCCCCGGGTCCCACGCGTGGTGACCGACCCGTGGGCCCGCCCGGACGTCGATCTGCTGCTGTACCGCACGGTGGTGGCCATCGACCACGCCGCCCAGCGCCTGATCGTGGTCACCCATTCCGACGACGGCTTCGTCCCCGCCCAGGCGCGGATCGAAGCCCTCGCGGCCGACGCACTCGGCGGCGGGTCGCCGGGCCGTGCGGTCGGGACCGGGACCGGGGCCAAGACCGGGGTCGGGCGCGGGGTCGAGCACGAGCCCACCTGGACCGCGAGCCTCACCGACTCCGGGTTCTGCGAAGGCGTCTCGCGCCTGCGGCACGACATCGGGCAGGGCGAAGTCTTCCAGGCCGTGCTCTCGCGTCGCTTCGAGCGACCCTACCTCGGCGATCCGCTGCAGCTGTATCGCGCGCTGCGCATGACCAACCCCTCGCCGCACATGTTCCTGTTCGAGAACGACGGGCTCACGCTGGTGGGCAGCTCACCCGAGCGGTTGGTCGCGGTTCGCGACGGTCGGGTCGAGCTGCGCCCCATCGCCGGGACACGTCGGCGCGATCCCGACCCGGACGCGGACGAGCGCCTCGCCCGCGAGCTGCGCAGCGACGTCAAGGAGCGCGCCGAGCACGACATGCTCGTGGATCTGGCGCGCAACGACGTGGGACGCGTGGCCCGCATCGGCTCGGTGGCCGTTCGCGAGCACGCCGCGCTCGAGTCGTTCGCGCGGGTCCACCATCTGGTCAGCCGGGTCGAGGGTCGGCTCGCCGCCGGACGCGATGCACTCGACGCGCTGGCCGCCAGCTTCCCCGCGGGCACCGTCTCCGGGGCTCCGAAGGTCCGCGCCATGGAACTGCTGGCCGGGCTCGAACCCCAGACGCGCGGACCCTACGCCGGGGCCTTCGGCTACATCGACGCCGCTGGCCAGCTCGACATGGCGATCGTGATCCGCTGCTTCGCCCTCGCCCGAGGTCGGGCCACGGCCCAGGCAGGCGCGGGCATCGTGTTCGACTCGGTGCCCGAACTCGAGGAGGCCGAGACGCGCCACAAGGCCGCCGCCCTGTTCGAAGCCGCCGAGCTCGCCACACGACTCGATGACCTGGCCCTCGGCGCGACCGACACCGACCACGCAGCCCGCTGCACGGAGACGCTCCCGTGATCCTGCTCATCGACAACTACGATTCGTTCACCTGGAACCTCTACCAGGCGCTCGCCACTCTCGGCGCCGAGGTCGTGGTGCATCGCAACGACGCTCTCAGCGTGGACGCGGCGCTGGCGCTGCAGCCTCGCGCGATCGTGCTGAGCCCGGGACCCGGGCGCCCCGAGAGCGCCGGCATCTGCCTGCCGCTGCTCGCGCGGCTGCCCGACGAGATCCCGCTGCTCGGTGTGTGCCTCGGCCACCAGGCCCTGGTCGAGAGCCACGGCGGGGCGCTCGAGATCGACGCCGTGCCCGTGCACGGCAAGACCTCGCTCGTGCACCACGAGGGCGACGGGCTGTTCGCCCGACTGCCCGATCCGTTCGCCGCCGGGCGCTACCACTCGCTGCGGGCCAGGCGCGAAGCCTTGCCCAGCGCGCTGAGCATGACGGCGTGGACCCCGGACGGCCTGGTCATGGCCGTGCGCCACCGTGAGCTGCCTCGCTACGGCCTGCAGTTCCATCCCGAATCGATCCTGACGCCGCTCGGCCCGCGCTTGCTCTCGCGTTTCCTGGCGACGAGCGGGATCGCGCTGGAGACCCGCTGATGTTGCACGGAGCCCTGAAGGCCGTGACCGGCGGCGCGGCCCTGACGCGTGAGCGCTGTCGCGCGGTGTTCGAGCACGCCGTCCACGACGACACCGACCCGGTGGCCCTGGGCGGGCTGCTGGCGGCGCTGGCCGCGCGCGGGGAGACGGCCGAGGAGCTCGCCGGCGCCGCGGACGCCCTGCGCGGGTGCATGCTGCCGTTCGAGCACGATCACCCCGACGCGATCGACACCGCCGGCACCGGCGGCGACGGCCTGGCCACGTTCAACCTCTCCACCGCGGCGGCCATCGTGGCCGCGGCGGCGGGCGCGCGAGTCATCAAGCACGGCAACCGCAAGGTGTCCTCCGCCTGCGGCAGCGCCGATCTGCTCGAATGCGCCGGCGTTCCCCTGGAACTCTCGCCGGCGTCGGCCCGGGCGGTCCTCGACGAGGTCGGCATCACGTTCCTCTACGCGCCGGCCTACCACCCGGCCCTGCGCGCGGCGGCGGCGGTGCGGCGCTCGCTCGGCGTGCGCACGATGCTCAACCTGCTCGGGCCCCTGCTCAATCCCGGGCGCGTGACGCGGCAGGTCCTGGGGGTGGGCGACGGCTCGAGCACGGCGCTGTTGGCCGCGGCGCTCGAGGAGCTGCAGCCTGACCGCGCCCTGGTCGTACACGGGGCCGGCGGCGCGGACGAGCTGACCCTGGCCGGACCGAACACGGTGTATGGCGTGGGCGCGCTGGCCGGCCGGGCGAGCGGCTTCGATGCGGCCGATGTGAAGCTGAACACAGCGCCGGTCAGCTCTCTTGCCGGCGGGGACGCGACACGGAACCTGCAACTCCTGCTCGATGTCCTCGAGGGCGAACCGGGCCCGGTGGCCGATGCGGTCGTGCTCAACGCCGCCGCTGCCCTGGTGGTGGCCGGCGTGGCGGACGACGGAGCCGACGGTGTCGCCCGTGCTCGAGAAGCCGTTCGTCGCGGCGACGCCGACCGCACCCTGCGCCGGTGGGTCGTCCTGGCGCGCCACTTGGAGAGCATCGAGCGGAGGCTCGGGCGATGACCACCGCTCGCCTGCGCCCGATCCTCGAGGACGTGGCCCGCCGTCATGCAGCGCGACGCCGACGGCGACCGCTGTCGGTCCTGCGCGCCGAGACCGTGCCCGACCCGAAGCGCCGCGAGCGCTTCATCGAGGCGCTGTCCGGACCTGAACTCTCGGTCATCGCCGAGTGCAAGCGCACCTCTCCGTCCGCGGGCCGGCTCACGCCTCCCGAGACGGACCAGGATCCGTCCTTGCGAACCGCGGCACGCGCGGCGGCCCTGGTGAGCCGTGCGCGCGCCTACGCCGAGGGCGGCGCGGCCGCGCTCTCGATCCTCACCGAACAGGACCACTTCGACGGGCATCCCACCGACCTCGCCGCTGTCGCCGAGATCGGCCTGCCTCGGCTGCGCAAGGACTTCCTGCTCGACGAGGGCATGCTGCTGGAGAGCCTGGCGTTCGGCGCCGACGCCGTGCTGTTGCTGGCGGTCGTGCTCGACGACGCGCAGCTGACCGATCTCGTCGCCCTCGCCCGGCAGTTCGGACTGGCCAGCCTGGTCGAGGTGCACGCCGCGGCCGAGCTCGATCGCGCCGTGGCCGTCGAGCCGGACCTGATCGGCGTGAACGCGCGCGACCTGCGCAGCTTCGCAGTGGACCTGGGCACCGTGGAGCACCTGCTCCCGCGCGTGCCCGCCGGCATCCTGTGCGTGGCCGAGAGCGGACTCCGCACGCGCGCCGACGTGACCCGGGTCCGGGCGGCGGGCGCCGACGCCGTGCTCGTGGGCGAGGCGTTGATGCGCGCGCGGGACCCCGCCTCCACCCTGCGTGAACTGAGGGGAGTGCTGCGATGAAGCGCTCCCTGCGCGGCGTCACCATCAAGGTCTGCGGACTCACGGACCCCGACGAGGCCCTGGCCGCCGTGAAGGCGGGTGCCGACGCCATCGGCCTCGTGCTGCATCCAACCTCGCCGCGGGCCGTGATGCCCGCGCAGGCACGACGCGTGAGCGATGTCGTGCACGCCATGAGCCCCTCGCGTGTGCGCGTGGTCGCCGTCGTCGTGGACGCCGAGCCACGGGCCGCGCGAGAGCTGGCCGCACAGATCGGGGCGGACGCGATCCAACTCTGCGGCGACCAACAGCCCGAGGACTGGGTCGGTTTCCCGCTGCCGATCCTGCGCCGCATCGGCGTGGAGCCCTCGGCCGAGGCGGAGCTGCTGGCCTGGAGACCCGTGGCTGCGCTGATGGTGCTCGATCACCCGTCCGGACCCGGCGGCAGCGGGCGGCCCGTCGACCACGCCATCGCCTCGCGCCTCTGCCAACGCGCGCCCTGTCTGCTCGCCGGCGGACTCGGCCCCGACGACGTGGCGGCCGCCATCGCGCGGGTCCGACCTCGAGGCGTGGACGCGTCGTCGAAGCTCGAAGCGGAACCGGGCCGCAAGCACCTCGGACGCGTGACGGCGTTCATCGGCGCGGCGCGCCCGGCGCTCGCGCGCGCCCACGGACGCTTCGGCGCCTTCGGCGGGTGCTTCGCTCCCGAGACACTCGTCCCCATTCTCACCGAGCTCGACGCGGCCTGGCGGCAGCTGCGTGAGGACAGCGTCTTCCGCGCCGAACTCGATCAACTGCTCGGCGACTTCGCCGGGCGCCCCACGCCGCTGTGGCCCGCGCGACGCCTGTCCGAGGTGCTCGGCTGCGAAGTCCTGCTCAAGCGCGAAGACCTCCTCCACACGGGCGCGCACAAGCTCAACAACACGCTCGGGCAAGTCCTGCTCGCGAAACGCCTCGGCAAGCGTCGCATCCTGGCCGAGACCGGCGCGGGTCAGCATGGCGTGGCCACGGCCACGGCCTGCGCGCAGCTCGGATTGGAGTGCGTCGTGTCCATGGGCGCGGTCGACGCGGCACGGCAGCGCGCGAACGTGCTGCGCATGCAACTGCTCGGCGCCCGCGTCGAGGTCGTGCACGCCGGCCAACGCACGCTGAAGGACGCGGTCAACGCGGCCATGCGCGCGTGGATCGCGGATCCCCTCGGAAGTCACTATGTGCTCGGCAGCGCGCTGGGCCCGCACCCGTTCCCCTCGATGGTCGCCGACCTGCAACAGGTCATCGGCGAGGAAGCGCGCGCGCAGTCCCTCGCCGCCGGCGGGCTCCCGGACCTGGCCGTGGCCTGCGTCGGCGGGGGCAGCAACGCCATCGGCCTGTTCCGGGGCTTCCTCACGGACGACGTGGAGCTCGTCGGCGTCGAGGCGGGTGGCACGGGCCCCGAGCAGGGCGCCGAGCACGCCGCGCGCTTCGCCTCGGGCGCTCCCGGCATCCTGCACGGCTGCCACACCTTCCTGCTCCAGGACGACGACGGGCAGGTCCTGCCGACCCACAGCATCTCGGCCGGCCTCGACTACCCCGCCGTCGGGCCCGAGCATGCCGCCCTGCGCGCATCCGGTCGCGCCCGCTACACCTGGGCCACCGACGAGGACGCGCTCGCCGGATTCGACCTGCTCGCCCGCCGGGAGGGCATCCTCCCCGCGCTCGAGAGCTCGCACGCCCTGGGCTGGATGCTCCGCGCGCGCGACGAACTTCGCGGACGTCGCGTGGTCGTGAACCTCTCCGGTCGCGGCGACAAGGACCTGGACCTGCTGCAGGATCGCCACGGCGAGCTCGAGCGACTGCGTGAACGCTCGGGAGCGCTCCCATGACACGGCCCTCGGCTCACGGCACCGTGTTTCTCGAAGCACGCCTCGCGCAACTTCGCGCCGACGGCCGCCGTGGCCTCGCGCCCTACATCACGGCGGGCGATGGAGGCCTGGACACCACGCTCGCCGTCCTCCGCGCGCTCGACGACGCCGGCGCCGATGTCGTCGAGCTGGGACTCCCCTTCAGCGACCCCGTTGCCGACGGCCCGCAGCTCCAGGCGGCCGCGGAGCGCTCGCTCGCCCTCGGCACGAATCTACGTGACGTGGCCGAGGTGGTCCGCCGACTGCGCTCGGGCGACGACGACGCGCCGCCCTCCGACCTGCCGATCGTCGTCATGACCTACGCGAACCTGCTCTCGCGCCGGGGCTGGGGCTCCGCGATCGGCCTGCTCGCGGCAGCCGGCTGTGACGGCGTGCTGGTCGCCGACCTGCCCCTCGAGGAAGCGGTGGTGTTGCGGATCGCCTGCGCCGAGACCGGACTCGCACCGCTGTTCCTGGTGGCTCCCACCACCGGGGCGGATCGCCTCGCACAGCTGGCGGCCGCGAGTCGCGGTTTCCTCTACGCCATCGGACGCGTGGGCACGACGGGTGTGACGACACGCTTCGATGAAGACACCCAGGACTATCTCGGCAGGGTGGCAGAGGCTGCGGGAGCTCGCGCCGTGGGCGTGGGCTTCGGCATCGCCGGCCCGGACGACGTCTCCGCCGCTCTCCGCCACGCAGACCTCGCCATCGTCGGCAGCGCTCTCGTCGAACACCTGCACCGCGCGGTGGCCTCGGCGCCGCACCCGAGCCGGGCGCCCGCGCTGGCCGCCCGGGCCGCGACCACGTTCCTCGAGCACCTCTCGGAAGGCCTGAATCCATGAACACCGCTCACCGCAACGCGCTGCGTGCCCTCGACCGCGCGCTGATCCATCTCGCCGAGGAGCGCGCGCGGGTGCTGGCCGAGTCGGGTGGGCCCGCCCCGGCCGGACTGCGCCAGGACCTGCTGCGTCGTCACGAGGGGCGCTTCAGTCCCCGGGTGCTGGCCGAGCTGCTGGCTGCCCTGGACCGCGCGTGCGGAGCCGCGGAGGTCTCCTCGTGATCCTGCTCTTCGAGAGCGGCGTCGACGAGAGCGTCGTGCGGGACGTGACGCTCCGCCTGCAGGCTGCGGGCCTGCGCGCGCTGCGCGGACCCGAGCCGCGGCGCGCCGCCCTGGTCGTCCCCGAGGGCCTGCCCCCGGAGCTCGCCGCCGAGCTCGAGGCCGAGCCGACGCTCACGCTGGTCCAACCCCACGAACCCTGGAGACTCGTGCACCGGGCGCTGCGCGACGCGCCGTCGGTCGTGCGCATCGGTGGCCCGCGCGGCGTCGCCATCGGCGGCGGCTCGGTGGCCGTGATCGCCGGACCGTGTAGCGTCGAGGGGCGGCAAGCGGTGCTCGAAGCCGCCCACCACGCTCGCGAGGCCGGCGCGCAGCTGCTGCGCGGCGGTGCGTTCAAACCACGCACCAGTCCCTACGCCTTCCGCGGCTACGGCGTGGAAGGTCTCGCGCAGCTCAAGGCAGCCGGCGTGGCCACCGGCATGCCCGTGGTCAGCGAGATCATGGACGCCTCCGACCTGCCGGCGTTCGTCGACCACGACATCGATTGCCTGCAGATCGGCGCGCGCAACATGCAGAACTTCACGCTGCTCGCGGCCGTGGCCGGCGCCGAGCGTCCGGTCCTGCTCAAGCGCGGCCTCGCTGCGACGGTCGAGGAGTGGTTGCTGGCCGCCGAACACCTCGCGGCGGCGGGCTGCTCGCAGATCGTGCTGTGCGAGCGGGGCATCCGCACCTTCGAGACCGCGACGCGCAACACGCTCGATCTCACCGTGCTCCCGTTGCTCCACGAGTGGACGCACCTTCCGGTCGTGGTGGATCCGTCCCACGCCGCGGGCATCGCGCGCATCATCCCGCCCCTGGCCCGTGCCTCGATCACCGCGGGAGCCGACGGGCTGGCGCTGGAGATGCACCTGCGTCCCGAGGTCGCGCGGAGCGACGCTGCCCAGGCCCTGCTGCCCGGCGAACTGGCCCGCATCATGGCCGACGTGCGGGTGCTGGTCGCCCTCGACGGCCGCCGGCTCAGTCCTGCGGCGAGCCCAGCGTGCTCCGCACCGCCGCGGTGACGTCCAGCTTGCGGTCGTCCTGCTTGGGGTAGCTCTTGCTCGCCGCGAGTCCTGCACGCATGGCGCGATCCACCACGTTGCCGAGGATCTCCCACTCGCGCAGCTCCTGGTAGCCCTCGACCTCGGCGATGGTCAGGAACAGCTTCAGCCGCGAGCGGTCGTCGAGCTTCTGGAGGTAGAGCCAGTCGGCCTGCTTGCGGTGGTCGGAGAGACCCAGCATGCCGGCGCCGCCGGCCTCGTGGATGCGCTCGACGATCTCCGGCTTCTCCAGGCTGAGCAGCAGGGCCTGCATGGACAGCGCCTCGATCGCATCGATCTCGGGCACGCCGCCGAGCCAGCGCGCGACCACGACCGGCAAGGGGTCCGCGTCGCGCATGCCGCTGCGGGCGAGCTGGCTCTCGACGTCCAGGGCCTCGAGCAGGCCCGGGCCTGCGGGCGGCGCCACGGCCAGCAGCACGTGCAGCACGCAGCGGGCGTAGGCACGGTCGCGCGGCCCGAACTCCTGCGACGCGGCCATCGAGGCGAGGCTCACGGGCGCTTCGCTGCGCATGTCTCCGACCAGTTCACTCCAGTGCCGCGTCTTGCTGTTGTTGCGGTTGAGCCAGGAGTCGCTCACGGTCGTCTTGCTGAACTTCACGGACAGCTTCGGCGGGTTCCCGAGGAACGGCGGCGGCGGCGAGGAGCCCTTGGGCACGAAACCCGACCAGCCCTGGCGCGCGTAGCCCCCCTGGCTCGAGGAGAAGGACATCGATTCTGCGCCCTTCACCCAGGCTTCGCCGTAGGTCTCGATGTCGAGCTCGTCGACCAGACCCTCACGCAGCCACGGCGGCGGCGGACCCCAGGGGCCCTTGGCGTAGAGGCGGTTCACGAGCGCGTTGAGCAGCTGGTAGCCGAGGCCGTGCGCGTACCAGTCGCGGCCTTCGCGCTTGATGGCCTCGTGCTGGACGTTGAAGACCGTGACCTCCCAGGTGGAGACGCTGTCCTGCTCGAGCTGGCCCTCGGTCCAGACGGCCAGGTCGGGCTTGTAGCCGGAGAAGCTCCCGTCCTCGCAGTGGTCGAGCAGGCCGATCACCTCCGCGAAGGCGGTCTCCTGCTTGTCGGTCCGTGCCGACGTGAGCACCACCGGGAAGCGTCGGCCGCTGATCACGCCCCGCTCGGCGCCGAAGCGCGCCGACAAGGCCTCGGTCAGGGGCTCGAGCCCTTCCGCCGCGGAAGTCAGCGCCTTCTTGGAGTCCTTGCCCTGCTTGAAGCCGTCGGCGCGATAGGCGTAGAGGTCGAAGGGCCCCACGGCGCGGTGATCGAAGGCCTCGCTCGCGAGGGCGGCCTCGAACAGGGCGCGGCCACCCTCGGCGGAGCCGCTCAGGTCCGCTCGCTCGAGCAGCCGGTCGCGAGCCTGGTCGCGGTCGGGCACGCCGGTGGGCACGCCGATGGGCACGCCGGCAACGAGCGGCACCGCCAGCCCCGTCAGCAGCAGCAGCGTGGGAAGCCAGCCACCACGGACTCCGGGTCGCAACATCGGATTCCTCCTCGATCTTCGAATCCATCCCCCGTCCCCAGCGGAAGCGCACCGGCCGCCGAAGCAGGCGGGCACGACCGCGCGGACACGCAGCTCTTGTCGGACGGCGAGCCCGGGACTCTGACGGGGTCGATCACCCCCGGAGTCCCGGGGACGGTTCTCCCCCAGGAGGAGGGTCCAGCGTCACCACCGGGACGCGTGCCCGGGGTTGGCGCCTACCTCGGGGACGATGGGTTCGCGTCCGAGCGGTACACTCGCGCGCCGATGAGCCGACTGACCGAGATCAGGATCGTCGAGGACCGCACGGAGGGGAGCCGCTGCGACGAGGGCTTCCTGACGCTGCGCCGCCTCCAACTCCGGAACGAGTATGACGACGGCTCGACGTCCGACGTCTACCCGTGTGACGTGGTCAGTCGCCGAGGCGTGGACGCCGCCGTGGCCGTGCTCTACGAGCTCGACGGGTCGCGCCGCATCCACGTGCTGCTGCGACACGGCATTCGCGCACCGATCTACTTGCGGCACGAGAAGTCCTTCGTGCACGCCGACGAACGCGTCTATCGCGGCTTGCAGGAGCTGGTTGCCGGGATCCTGGAGCCGTCGGACGGCGACGGGGACGCGGGCATCGCCCGCCGCGCCGCCGCCGAGGCGCAGGAGGAGGCCGGCCTGGTCCTGGAGGCCGACGCCTTCACGAAGCTCGGCGACGAGACCTTCGCCAGCCCGGGCATCACCGACGAGAAGCTGTTCTTCGCCGCCGCGCCCGCACCGGTGCACGCCGCCACGGGCGGCCCGGGCGACGGAACCGTCATGGAGGAAGGCGCCACCCTCTCGGTGCTCGAGCTGTCCGAGGCCATCGAGGCCTGCCGGCGCGGTGACATCCCGGACATGAAGAGCGAGGTCGGCCTGCTGCGCCTCGCGGACCATCTGGGTTACCTGCCGCAACTGGGCTGCTTCGTCGATGCGCTTCCCGCCGACTTGCGCGGCCGGTACCAACGCCTCGGCGTCGCCGCCGCCGACGGTGCGAGCTCGGGAGCGGGCGCCGACGGCGCCCCATCGGAGAGCGCATGAGCCTGCGCGTCGGACTCATCGGCGCGCGTCGCCGCCGCCAGGGTCTCGGCCCGTTCGTGGCGCGCTACCTCGTCGGCGCGGGATGCGAGGTGCCCTGCTTCGTCGGCACGAGTCCCGAGACGGTCGCGCTGGCCGCCGAAGAGCTGCGCGCGATCGCCGGCATCGTGGCGCGCGGCTACACCGACACGGCCGAGATGCTCGCCGCCGAACCCCTCGACGCCCTGGCCATCCTGTCCCCCGCCGAGCGCCACCGCGACGGGCTGGAACTGGCCCTGGACCACGACCTCGACGTGCTCTGCGAGAAGCCGTTCCTGTGGGGCGCCGAGGACGACCAGGCCGCCGCCGTGCACCTCGTCGAGAGCTTCGCCGACGCCGGACGCGTGCTGCGCGAGAACTGCCAGTGGCCCTTCACGCTGCCCGCCTTCATGGCCCTGCACCCCGACCTCGCGGACGAGACGGTCACCGCGTTCGAGATGCTCATGGCGCCCTCGTCCACGGGTGCCGAGATGCTGGTGGACGCGATCCCGCACCCCACCAGCCTGCTCCAGGCCCTGGCCCCGGGCGAAGACGTCCTGATCGAGGACCCGCTCTTCACCAGCGCCGACGGCCGCGGCCCGACCGCCGACTCGGAGACCCTCGACCTCGCCTTCCGCTGGGTCGCCGACGGGCACGCCGTGGAGGTCAAACTGCACCTGCGGACCACGCCAACCCAACCCCGGGTGGCGGAATTCGCCATCAACGGGCACCGCGCCCGGCGCCTGATCCGGACCTCGGACTACGCCCTCTTCTTCGCCGATGCCGCACGGCTGGTGGACGTCCCGGACCCCCTGCGGATGCTCGTGGAGGAGTTCGTCGGGGACGTGCGCGGGAACTCCATCGGGACTCCGGCGCCGCAGGTGCGTAACATCGTGCAGCGCGTCCGCGTGCTCCACGAGGTCGTGGATGCCTTCCGCGCACACATCGCCTGATCGACACGGCAAACCCCGCGCCGCCCCGGACGACGACACCGCATGAGCCACGCGATCCACGACTTCACCGGCAAGCTCCGCCAGCCGGGCATGCTCCCCCGCGTGCAGGCCTACGTGGCCTGGCGCCGCGAGGTCGCAGCTGCCCGCGAGGCCGGCCGTCCCGATCCGGCGCCGCCGGCCGAGCACGCGCCGCTGTCGATCAACCTCGACCTGACCACGGCCTGCAACTACCGCTGCGACCACTGCATCGACTGGGACATCCTCAACAGCCGCTTCAAGCACGAGGAGCAGGTGCTCAAGGACAGCCTGACCACCATGGCCCAGCGCGGCATGCGCTCGGTGATCATGATCGGCGGCGGCGAGCCCACCGTGCACCCGCGCTTCGTGTCCTTCGTGGAGCACCTCAAGGGTCTCGGCCAGCAGATCGCGGTGGTGAGCAACGGCAGCCATGGCGACAGGCTGCTCGAGATCGCGCCGCTGCTCGACGAGAAGGACTGGATCCGCCTGTCGCTCGACTCCGGCAGCAACGAGCTGTTCCGCGCCATGCACAAGCCGGTCGACAAGCACCTGACGCTCGACTCGATCTGCGAGTGGATCCCGAAGATCAAGGCCGCCAACGGCAAGCCGCGCATCGGCTTCTCGTACATCATCACCTGGGAAGGCGCGCAGCGTGACGACGCCGAGGTGCACGAGAACGTGCACGAGATCGTGGTGGCCACGAGCCGCGCCAAGGCCGCGGGCTTCGACTACATCTCGCTCAAGCCGTTCCTGGAGCGCACGCCCGAGGGAGCCGAGGTCATGGACCCGACCGGCGGCGGCTCCAGTTCCTTCGGCGAGATGCTCGAGCGCATCCGCACCGAGGTGAACCGCGCCAAGGCACTCGCCGACGACAGCTTCGACGTGTACGAGAGCACCAACCTGCGCATGCTCGAGCAGGGCGACTGGTCGGAGTACACCAGGCAGCCCAAGGTCTGCCACATGCAGGCGCTGCGCCAGGTGCTCACGCCCACCGGCCTGTTCAACTGCCCCGCCCACCGCGGCGTGGAGAAGGCCAAGGTCGGCGAGAAGGACGCCTTCGGCACCTGCGAGTCCGCCGAGGACACCACGGTCGGCCTGGCCACCCTGCTCGACGAGTTCGACGCCTCCCACGAGTGCCGCGAGGTGACCTGCCTCTACAACAAGGTCAACTGGTGGCTCGAGGAGATGATCGAGGACACCGGGGCCGACCTGGTCGCGTCGCCCGAGCGCGAGGACTACTTCCTCTGAGCGGCGCACCGGCGCGCATCCTGGTGCGCCTGCCCACCTGGGTCGGCGACGTGGTCATGGTCACGCCGGCGCTGGCCGCGATGCGCGCCGCGCACCCCGAGGCCGAGATCGTCGTCGAGGGCAAGGGCTTCCACGCCGGGCTGCTCGGCGGCCTGCCGAGCTTCGATCGCTTCCTCACCGACCCGGGCAAGCAGGCCAAGGCGATCTGGGGCCACGCCGGGACCCTGCGCGCCGAACGCTTCGACCTGGCCGTGCTGTTCCCCGACGCGGTGCGCTCGGCGGTGGCGCCGTTCCTCGCACGCATCCCGCGCCGCATCGGCTATGCCCGCGATGCGGTGCGGCGCGCCCTGCTCACCGACAGCCTGGACGTGCCGCGCGAGGACGGCGAGCGCGTGCCGATCCCGATGGTCGAGCGCTACCTGCGCGTGACGCGCGCGGCGGGCTGCCCCGACCCGGCCGACGTCCGCGTGCAGCTCGCGGTGGACGTCGAGGCCGCCGCCCGCGTCGAGGCGCGCCTGGCCGAGCACGGTCTCGGCGAGACTCCCGGTCTCGTGGTCGCCAGCCCCGGCGCGGCCTTCGGATCGTCCAAGCTCTACCCCGCCGACCAGTTCGCGCAGGCCTGCGACGGCTTTCGTGACCGCCTCGGCCTGGTGCCGGTGCTCGCGCCCGGCCCCGGTGAGGAGCCTCTCGCGCGGAAGATCGCCCAGGCCATGTCGGGCCGCGCGGTGGTGCTCGAGGACCCGATCACGAGCCTGGCCGAGCTCGTGGCCCTGCTGGCCCGCGCCCGCCTGGCCTTCTGCAACGACACCGGGCCGCGCCACATCGCCGTGGCCGTGGGCACGCCGGTGGTCTGCGTCATGGGCCCCACCGATCCTCGCCACACGGCCTACCAGCTCGAGCACCAGCGCGTGCTCCTCGAGGACGGCATCGACTGCGCGCCCTGCCACCTCAAGACCTGCCCCATCGACCACCGCTGCCTCACACGCCTGTCGCCCTCGCGCGTGGTCGAGGCCGCGGCCGAGCTGCTCGCCGCGGTGGACGCCGCCGTGGACGCCACGGGTACGATGCCCGCATGACCGCGCTCATCGTCCCCGACCCCGAACAGCTCGCCGCGCAGCTGGCGCCGGCGCGCTCGCAAGGCGCGACCCTGGCCCTGGCCAACGGCTGTTTCGACCTGATCCACGTCGGCCACGTGCGCCTGCTGGCCGAGGCGCGTGCCCTGGCCGACCTGCTGGTGGTCGCGCTCAACACCGACGCGTCGGTGCGCGCCAACAAGGGCGCCAGCCGCCCGCTGGTGCCGCTGGTCGAGCGCATGGAGATCCTGGCGGCGCTGGACGGCGTGACCCACGTGACCTCCTTCGGCGACGAGACCGCCGACGGGCTGATCCGCACGCTGCGCCCGACCGTGCTGATCAAGGGCACCGACCGCACGCTGGAGACCGTCCCGGAGCGCGACACGGTGACCGAGGTCGGCGGCCGCATCCACATCTGCGGCGATCCCAAGGACCACAGCAGCACCGCGCTGATCGAGAAGCTGCGCGACGGGTGAGCCCTGTGCGCCGGCCTTGTCAGCCGCCCCGCGCCGCCGCGGCTCCGAGGACCTCGTCATAGATGCGCACGTAGGCGTCCACCATCTGGCCGGCCAGGAAGCCCTCGGCGACGCGGTGCGGGCCCTGCTCGCCGAGTCGCGCGCGCAGGCGTTGATCCTGGATCAAGCGCTGCAGCGCGGCGGCGAGCGCGGCGGCGTCGTCGGGCGGAACCAACAGGCCGGTGCGGTCCGCGACCACGGCCTCTCCCAGGCCGCCGACGTCGGTGGCGAGGACCGGGCAGCCACAGGCCATGGCCTCCAGGGCCGCGATGCCGAGGCCCTCCGCGCGCGAGGGCATCACGAAGACATCGGCGGCCGCGAGCAGGTCGCTCGCGTCCTCACGTCGCCCCAGGAAGCCCACGTGGTCGGCCAGGCCGAGCGCCGCGGCCGAGGCTTGCAGCGGGGCGCGCTCGGGGCCTTCGCCCGCGACCAGCAGGCGGTACCTGCGCTCGGGCGACTCAGGCAACAGCGTCAGGGCCTCGAGCAACACGTCCACGCCCTTGCGCCGGGTCAGCTGCGCCAGCACCAGCAGTGCGACCTCGTCGGCCCCCAATCCCAGCGCGGCACGGGTCTCGTCACGCGGACGCGAGGGCAGCAGCGCGGCCGGATCCACGGCGCTGGGGATGACCGCGATCTTGTCGGGCGACACGCCGCCGTCGGCGAGCTGCACGGCGATGGCAGGCGAGATCGCGACGGCGCGCTGCACCAACCACCCGTACAACACGCGGTTGAGCGGGTGGCCGCGCACCTTGCGGTCCTGTCGACGCGTGGTGATCGCCGGTCGCCCTGCCAGCCGGCCGGCCCAACCGCCGAGCGCATTGGCGCGACCGGTGTGCAGGTGCACCACGTCCGCGTCGACCTCCCTGAAGATCGAGGCCAGGCGCGGCACCGCGGACAGGTGGAAGTCGTTGCGCATCGGGACCGTGCGCACGTGCAGGCCCCGCGCGCGCGCCTCCTGCTCGGAGCGGCTCCCGGGCGGGCAGCACAGCACGCTGCGCACACCGCGCTCGCGCAGGCCCTCGAGCAACAGGAACACCTGCACCTGTCCGCCCGAGAAGCCCGACTCGGTGTCGACGTGGGCCACGGTGACCCGGGCGCCCTCCGTGCCGTCCCCGTTCATGGCGCCCAGGCTAGCAGGCGCCGTGCCCGGGGTCGTAGCGCGCTACTGCGCGGTCACGCTCGGCACGACGTCCTCGCCCAGCTGCGCGAGGACTTCGCGGGCCGCCTCCATGTCGCCTTGTTCCCGCATGGTCGAGAGCACCTGGTCGGCTTGCCGGAAGGCACCTTCCATCCAGGCCTCGTGCCGGTCGTCGAGGGGCGCGGCCTGGGCCGCGCGCCAGCGCAGCATGAGCCCGCGCAGGGCGCACACGCCGGCCACGCCGACGCCGAAGAGGAAGACCGAGGTGGCCGTGGCGGTGGTCGCCGCCGCGAAGCCGGCCAGGGCATCGATCAGCCACCACAGGCCCTGGAGCGCGCCGGTGGCGCCGCCCACGAACAAGGCCGCCTGGAACGCCGGACGCGCCGCGGCCTCGGCGTCGAGGCGCTGGCGTTCACGGGTCGAGCGACGCGCGGCGAGGCGCGAGGCGCGGTGGTGGATCCAGTGCTGGTGCGCCACGCCGACACGCTGTTCGAAGGGGACGTCGCGCGCGGAGGCCGGATCGAGGGGACCGGCGCAGCGGACGGCCGCCTCCACGGCATCCTGGACCCAGCCGTCGGGGGCGCCGGCGGCGGCGGCGGGCACGTGGTCGATCACCGAGGCCTCGACGCCGCACAGGCGCCAGAAGAACTGGGCGCGCAGGGCCTCGGCGAGCCGGCCGTCCTCGCGGACCTGGCTCGTGAAGCGCTCCTCGTCGGCCTCGCGCCAGGCCTCGTAGGCACGGCTGCCGGCCCAGGCCGCGAGGATCAGGGCCGGGAAGAACGACGGGAACAGGGTGACCTGCGCGAGGACGGCGACACCGGCCATGGAGGCGTAGCGCAGCATGACCAGCTGGGCCCGGCGCAGGCGCCGCTCGCCACGCTCGGCCAGGGTCTCGGCCACGCCGGCGGCATCGTGCAGCTGGGTCAGGCCGGGGTCGCTCATCGCCATCCCGTCCCCTCCCACGAACGTCCGCAGCAACGAGCGACGCGCGGCGGTGCGGTAGACGGCATCCGGCTCGGAAGCCATGGCGGCCGCGGCGCGGTGGAAGCGATCCAGACAGGCGACACGCTCGGACGGGTCGTCCTGGCAGCGCACGTCGAAGAGGCGGCCCTGCGGCTCGGGGCCGCCGTCGCGCCGCGCCACGATCTGCGTCAGGCCGCCCGCGCGGCAGGCCACGCCGTGGGCCACGGAACCCTCGTCGTGTCCGTCCCAGATCGCGATCAACATCGAGCACGAGGCGGCGATGTCCGCGGCCACGCGTTCGGACAACTCGGCGCGGCCCTTGTCGCCGGTCCGTCGCGGCCCGGCGACGACCTCGACGCGCTGCGCCCAGGCCAGCATGGCGCGCAACTCGGCGCGGCCATCCTCGAAGCGATCGGCGTAGAGCGGGGCGCTGCCGTCGGCCTCCCGGATCTCGCTGCGCTCACTGCGCGGCAGGATCACGTGCAGCTCGGCCCCGAACTCCTCCACCGCCACACGCGCCACCAGGCGCTCGGCGCGGCCACTCAGGGACGTGCGCACCAGGATCGGCACGTCCGCGAAGCGCGCGCGCAGGCGCGAGAACACGCCGCGCACCTCGGCCTCGAGGGGCGCGCGGTGCAGGACGGGGATGTCGGCATGGCCCAGCGCGCCCACGACGAGGGGCAGCACGACCGGCTTGGGGGCGGCGTCGTTCAAGGGACTCTCCTTCGGCGCGCGCGCCCTCCGGGAGCGGGAAGGAGGGGGAGGGACGGAACGCAGGCGCCGCAGTCCCCTTCGGCGAACGACCGGGTGCGACTTGCGCCCTGCCAGGGTGCGGGTCCGGGTGAGGGTCCGGCCGGGGCCCTAGCTGCTGGAGGCGGCGGCGGCCGACGCGGCCGCCATGGCGGCGATGGCCGCGACCTGCTGGGCCTGCAGGATGGCCTGGACCTGGAGCACGTTGCGGGCCTGGTGCAGGCCTTCGATGCCCTCGTCGAACTTCACCAGTTGCAGGAACGCGGTGCCGCAGGCCAGGCTGAAACCCAGCTCCTTGCCCGGCTTGGGCGGGTGCCTGGCGAGGCGTTCGCGGTGTTCGAGCACCGTGGCCACGACCGTGCCCGCCGGCTGCGAGAGGAAGCTGAGCACCGCCACCTCGTCGTAGTCGCCGACGTTCATCCACAGGCCGGCCTCGTCGAAGGCGCCCCACAGGGCGCGGAAGCGGCGCATGCACAGGTCGTCGGCCGCCGGCGCGAAGAACAGGATGTGCGACACGGTCTGCAGCGCGTTGCCGCGCTTGAAACCGAGGTCGCGCAGGCCCTCGTAGAAGACCTCGACGCGCCGGCCGATCTCGCCCGGCGACGCGTCCGTGCAGGCCAGCAGCGCGGCGGCCGGGTAGTCGTCCGAGCCGGTCAGGAACCGGTGGTGCTGCTTCATCTCGTCGTGGACGTCGCGCACGCGCTGCACCTCGGTCACGCCGACGGTGCGACCGGCGCGCAGCGCGTGCTGTCGGAGCAGGAGCATCGCGAGCACGGCGAGGGTGTTCCCGGCGCCGCGCAGACCGGCCTCCTTGAACAGCGGCGTGAGGCGCTCCACGTCGTCGCAGAAGCCGTCGGCATCGTCATCGGAGCGCAGCAGCATGGCGGCCACGGCGAAGCGCACGCTGGACTGCATCGGCCCGAACCAGCCGGCACGTCCGACCAGACGTGCGGCCACGCGTCGCAGGTGCGAGGCCACGCGCGCGGGCGAGCCCTCGTGCAGGATCAGGGTCGATGCCGCGTAGCGCAGCGCGGACGGGTCGTCGGTCCACTTCTTCTCGGACACGAGGGCGTCCTGCACGGCGAGGAAGCGGTCGAGGGGGCGATCGGGCAGGACGGCGTCGCTCACGGGTGCTTCCGACGGGTCGCGGGGAACGGGGCCAGCGGGCGCGGCCGGCCCATCCTAGCGTGGCCGCCCGCGCCTCGAAGATCGCACTCGCGCCGCGTCGATGTCGTGCGGGGAGTCAGGGCCTGTCGCGCCTCGCGACGCGGTTCGGCTCAGGCGATCGCCAGCTCCGGCTCCTGCGCGGGGACGTGGTCGCGGGCGGCGTGCCAGCTGCCCCACATGCAGCCGGGACCCGCCATCGCATTCGCCAGGATGTCGCGCACGCCGTAGCTCTTGAGCATGCCCGCGCTGCTCCTGCTCCAGCAGTACAGATGCAGCTTGGTGAGCTCGCGGTAGAACTCGTCGAGCGGCAGCGCCGTGGGCAGGACCGCGTGGGCGAAGTCGTACAGGCTCCAGTCGGTGGTGTTGACCTGCTGGCCGACCTCGTCGAACCAGCGTGTGCCCACCAGCGGGGTCTCGACGACGACGTCGAGGGTCGATGCGCCGATGCGCCGCACCGCGCGACGCACGTCGGCGAAGTCCTGGCGGGTGAAGTCGGGCGCGATCGTGATCGCGCTGGCGACACAGAAGCCCATGCGCTTGAGCAGCGCCACGGCCGCCTCGCTGGTCGCGGCCGCGCTGCCCTTGCCGATCTCGCGCAGGCGCTTCGGCGAGTGGCCGTCGATGCCGAGGTAGATCCAGGACAGGCCCAACCCCTTCCAGCGCTCCAGGACGTCGCGCCGGTTCACGGCCAGGTCGGTGCGGGTCAACATGTGCCACGTCTTGCGGATGCCGGCGGCCTCGACGGCGTCGGCGAGGTGCAGCAGATGGTCCGGCGTCTGCAGCGCGTCGAAGTCCGCGATGAACACGTTCTGCTCGGTCATCTGCTCGAGTTCGGCCAGCAGCTCGGTCTGCGGCCGGCTCACGATGGCGCCCTCGAACTTGCTCATCGTGCAGTAGCGACAGGAGAACTTGCAGCCGAACGAGCGGATCAGATAGGCCATGTCGCGGATGCCGCCGAGCATGTACCGGCCCCGCGCGCGGCCCAGCAGCGTGCGGTCGGGAACTCCCAAGGGCTCCCCGTCCACCCAGGCGACCTCGCGTTCCTCGGTCGGCCGCCAGCCGCCGGCGCCGTCGGGCAGGAGCAGCCCGGCGATGTCGTCCAGGGGTCGGCCGGCCTCCCAGGCGTCGAGCACCTCGGGCACGATCTTGCCGGTCATGAACAGCAGGAAGAAGGGCACGATCACGTCGACGTCGGGCGTGGCGAAGTCCAGCGGGCGCTCGACGATGTGCTCGGCGCCGTAGTCCGCCGCGCCGTTCACGATCACCCGCGCGTGCGGAAAGCGCTCGGACACCGAGGCGATCACGCCCGGCATCGCGCCGACGGTCCAGGGATGCGCGGCCACGACGACCGCATCGGGCACGAACCCGTCGAGCTCGCCGAACAGGTCCGGCGTCACGCGCAGGTCGACCAGACGCACCTCGTGTCGAGGCTGCAGGTGGGCTCCGAGGTACATGCCGTTGAGCGGTTCGGTCATGGCGAAGCGCTGGATGTATCCACGCCGGGTGAGCGGCGGTTGCAGCAGCAGGACCTTCATGGTTGGCTCCCGCGCCGGGTCCGGCACCGTGTGCGGCGCCCCATCCCCGGCGTGTGAGGAAAGTCTCGGCCGTTCGCCGCGGACAGGGGCATGAGGCTTGCGCATAGGGGCGATGCATCGACCGACGCGTGGTGTCGCCGCCGTGTCGGAGCCCCGCGATCGGTGGCAAGGCCCCCGTTTCCGCGCGGCATGTGGAGGGCGCATCGAGCCGATGTCTTTCGGGAATGTTTGGCTGGCGCCCGCCTCGCCGGGCAACATGGGTGTCCGTTCGTCGCGCGTCGGAGACGCAGCATGGAACTCGATCAACTGAGGGCGTTCCTCGCCGTGGTGGAAGCCGGCGGGTTCAGTCGGGCCGCGCAGGTCATCGCCTCGACGCAGCCCACTCTCAGCCGACAGGTCAAGGCGCTCGAGGGCGAACTCGGCCAGCCCCTGTTCGATCGCCTGGGCAACCGCGTCGCGCTGACCTCCTTCGGGCAGGAGATCTCCAAGCGCGCGCGCTCGCTGCTGGCCGAGGCCGACGCGCTGGTCGCTTCCGGTCACACCCAGCTCGGGCGCGTCACCGGCGAACTGCGCCTCGGCGTGGCGGACAGCGTGGTGTTCAAGCGGCTGCCGCCGATCCTGGCCAGCTACCAGCGCCGGCACCCCGACGTCACGCTGCACATCAAGACCGCCGGCTCGCCCGAGATCCTGGCCTGGGTGCGCGAGGACCGCGTCGACGTCGGTGTGTGCATGCTGCCCCAGGCCTACCCGGGACTCGTGCTGCACGCGCACTGGGAGGACGGGTTCATGGCGCTGGTCCAGCCGTGCCACGAGCTGGCCGACCAGGACGCCGCGCTGGCGGCCTTCGCGGCCCACCGGCAACTCGTCATCAGCCCGCGCATGCTCAGCTTCCAGGTGCTCTCCAAGGTCTACCAGGACGAGGGGCTCTCGCTCGTGCCGGCCATGGACTTCGACAACTTCCATCTCGTGGCGGAGTTCGTCGCCGCCGGCGTGGGTGTGGGCATCTGCTCCACCTCCGTCGCGGAGGCCTTCGTGCGCAAGCAGCGGGTGGCGCAGGTGCGCATCGCTCCCATCGACCGGCTGACCCGCAAGCTCGGCCTGGCGCTGCACGCCGATCGCACGCCGTCGGGAGCCCTGGCCGCGCTGCTCGAGTCGTTCGAGCACAGGGCGACGCAGGCCGACGGCCAGCTCGACCCCGAAGTCGCCACGAAGGAATGAGGAGGCGCGCTGTCGGTGTCGCCGTCATCGCGGTGCTCCTGGCCGCGAAGCCAGCGCCCGCGCAGTCCGACCCCTCGCCCGGGCTGGTCTCGTCGTTGGACGCGGACGAGCGGCTCGTGTTGGCGACCACCGCCGCCCGCCCGGCACCCGAGGTCGGCTGGTTCGTCCCGGTCGAGGCCTGGGTCCACGAGCCCGAGACCAGCCGGGTCCGCGCCGGGCTGATCGAGGAGGCCCTGGACCTGGCCTTCGACATCGAGCTGGATGACGAGAGTCGCCCCCGCTTCGAGCAGCGCCTCGCACCGTTCCTGGTGGACAACGAACGCGGCGAGCGCGTGGTGGTGCGCTTCTTCGGCGACCCGGCGCAGCGACGCATCGAGTTGCCACGCACCGAGGCCGACGGGCGCGCGCGCACCGAGATCCTGATCGGCGCCGACGACGCCGGCAGACTCGCTCGCGACGGAGAGCTCCGCCTGATCGCCGTCCTGCCCGACGGCGACGCGCGGCACATCACCGGCCGCGTGTTGCTGCAGGGCCTGCTGGGCGTGACCGTGATCAGCGACATCGACGACACGGTCAAGCTCACCGGCGTCGGCGACATCCAGAGGGTCTTGCGAGCGACCTTCGTCGAGACCTTCGAGGCCGTGCCGGGCATGGCCGCGCTGTACCGCGACTGGGTCGACCACGGGGCCGCGCTGCACTTCGTGTCGTCCTCGCCCGCGCCCCTGGCCGAGAGCCTCGAGCCGTTCCTGATCGAGTCCGGGTTTCCGCCGGCGACCTTCCACCTGATGCCCTTCCGGGTGAAGGACCCGCACGTGCTGGACCTGATCGCCAAGGGCTCGCACGGCAAGGCGCTGCAGGTCCGGCGGTTGCTGGAGGCCTGGCCCGAGCGGCGCTTCGTGCTGGTGGGCGACACGGGCGAGCGGGATCCGGAGATCTACTCGGAGCTGCTCGCGCAGCACCCCGAGCGCGTGGCGGCCATCGCCCTGCGCAACGTGACCGGGGCGACGCGCGACGACGAGCGCTTGGGGACCCTGTTCGCCGACCTCCCGCCCGAGCGCTGGATGCTGTTCACGTCGGCCGACCAGATCCGGCTGCCGGCCGGCATCTGGCGAGGCCCGTGACGCAACGCGGATCTCGGCTACGCGGATCTCGGCTAGACTGAAGCTGCCGCGCCGACGGTTGACGCAGGACCCGAGACGGGCGCGACCGGGGAAGGGAGTCCTGGCATGTCGGAGCTGATCGCAGGCGCCGCGCTGCTCATCGCCATCACGTGCCTGGTGATCGTGCGCCGGGTGCGGGCCGTCGAGAAGCGGCTCGCGTTCAGCCAGCAGCGCAGTGACCTGATCACGGTGCTGCTGGAGGCGCAGCTGCTCCTGCGCGCCGAGGTCCTGCCCCTGGGCCGCCTCGCACCGGTGAGCCTGTCGCCCCGCTGCCGCTCGCGAATCGGCGAACTGATGCGCAAGACGGAGACGCTCCAGCGCAACCTGGCCGAGCAGCGCTCGCGGCTGGACGGCCTCGCCGTGCCCGAGGACCCGGGGCCGGTGGACCGCGCCGAACTGGCCGACGTCGCCAGCCGCGTCCAGGACCTGGCCGGCGACGGGGCGTGGCTGGTCGAGCAGTCCCAGGCCGTCCGGGTCGACCTGGACGCCGCCGCGGTGCCCTACGGACCGGACGGCCGGCCCCAGCTGCGGCGTCGCTAGCCTGGCAGCACGACCTCGAAGTCGCGGCGCAGGTACACGCACTGCCCGTCGACGTCCTCGCAGGCGTAGAACAGCGCGTAGCCGCCGAGCACGGTGCCCGGAGCGATGTCGTCGGTGCGGAGTTCCAGGTCGAAGTGCCGCGTCTCGAACGACACCGGCTCGGACGGCAGGTCACCGCGCAGGGACCGCTCGGTGACCGTCACGCCCTCGGGCAGGTCGGGCGCGCCGATCCAGATCTCGACCGGGTCGGCCTCGTTGTTCCAATGCACCCGGGTCTCGTCATTCGGCCACAGGTCGACGTGCAGGCGCGAGACCCCGGCGCGGCCCTGGGTGTCGGGCACGACCACGGCGTTGACGAACAGCCAGTCCTCCTCGGCCCGCGGGACCAGGCCGCGCGGGTCCGGGTCGACGGCTGCACCGGTCACGATCTCCTCGCGCGACGGGCCGAGCCGTTCGGTACCCGTCAGGGGCACGGGCAGCGGCACCGGCGTCTCGCCGCGCGCGGTGATCTCGGCGCGCGCCTCGTCGACCCAGTCATAGAAGGGGTAGGGCTTGTCGAGCCGCGGTCCGTACTGCTGGATGCGCCGCCGCCAGATGTACTGCGCGGGGTCCATGTCCAGCGCGGCGCGCCAGTGCTCGATGGCGCCGGCGAAGTCGCCCGGCTGCCTGAACGCACTGTCGTGCCGCGTGCGCAGGGCCACGCCGAGGCGCCAGTGGCCGAGCGGATCGTCGGGGAAGCGCTGCACGAACTCGCCCAGGAACGTGACGGCGAAGTCGAGGTCGCTCCGCGCCGGGGGCTCACCCCGCATCACCCTCGCGCCGTTCGCGACCAGGTGGTTCATGGC
This sequence comes from Planctomycetota bacterium, assembly GCA_029259725.1. GTDB lineage: Bacteria > Planctomycetota > B15-G4 > B15-G4 > B15-G4 > JAJDER01. Next base: position 30,447 of record JAJDER010000010.1, read on the forward strand.
GCTGGTGCCCATGAAGACATGGCGCTCCTCGCCCTCCAGCTCCGTCCGCCGGTGCAGCTCGGCCAGATTGGCATGGGCCGCGAGGAAGTCGCCGAAGGCGCGACCGGGATGCAGGCCACCGGCCCGCTCCTCGGTGAAGAAGGCCTCGGCGTCCTCGACGCGCGCGCCGTCCTTGACCACCACGCCCTGCTCGTCGATCAGCGAGACGCGCGGCACCGCCGTGGTCCGCGTGAGGTTCAGCGGGTCCCAGAGGATCGGCCAGTCCAGGCCCTGCCACTGGGCGTAGAGCTTGCAGCGGTCGGGATGCTGCTCCTGGGTGATGCCGAAGACCAGCAGGTCGTCGCGGTCACCGAGCCCGTCGATGAAGTCGTCCCAGACCGGGACGTGCCGGCGGCAACCCGCTCACCAGGAGGCGAACTGGATCAGCAGCGTGCGCCTGCCCTGGTGTGGCAGCGCATACCAGGTGCCATCGAGCGCCGGCAGGCGCAGCTCCGGGAGGCGTTGTCCCTCGACGATCGGCGCATGGGCCCAGATCGCGAGGGCTTCCTCCAAGATCACCTGACGGTCATCGTCCTGGGCCGACAGGAGCGGCATGATGAGCAGGAGACTCGCCGCCGCCGCCAGGCCGGCGAGGGACCTTGACCGACGGACGGGGATCATGATCGCGCTCCGCTTGCTGGCACCGGATCGGGTGCCGTCATCGCACCACGCCCTCCCGTCTCACGCAAGCGCGGCAGGTTGCGCAGGCGCGGTAGGCTCCGCAAGCGCGGCAGGCCCGAGATGACCACCTGGGCCGTGAGCGTCCACCGGGAGGCCGGCCTCGGGCTGGAGACCGGCAACCAGCGCGAGATCTTCGAGCGCGGCTGGCAGCACGTCGCCATCCGCCCGAACGCGTGGCGCGGCAACGGGCCGGTGTCCACCGACGCGGGCCGCTTCTTCGTGAAGGGCCTGCGCATCCCGCTGATCCGCAAGAAGCAGCGCTGGGTCCAGCGCTGGGACATCGAGCGCGAGGCGGCGGCCCTCGAGCAGCTGCGCGGTCTCGGACTGGACGTCCCCGAGGTCGTGGCCTGGGGCACCGAGCGGGTGGCCGGCATCTCGTTGCGCTCGTTCCTGATCACGGCGTTCCTGGACCAGACCACCAACCTCGAACAGTGGATCGCCGCGCACGACACCTGGCCGGAAACGCTCGGCGCCGAGGAGCGCGAGATCCTCACCAGCGCCGGCCGGACCCTGCACGAGCTGCACCGGGTCGGCTTCGCCCACGGCGACATGGCGTCCCGCAACATCCTGGTCCACCCCGCCGGCCGCGCCGCGCGCACCAGCCTGATCGACGTCCCGCGGCTCGTGGCGCTGGACACCGACAACGCGAACATGGACGGCTTCCGCCTGGTCAAGACGGCGATGAAGGCGGGCCTGCCGCGTGCGGCCGCGGCACTCCTCGCGGCCCCCTTCTCGGGCGGAGACGGCGCCGCCTTCGTGGCCGACGTGGAACGCATCCGCGCGATCCCGGGGCGGCTGCGGCGGAAGCTGGCCTATCACCGCTGGCGTCGCCGCGACCGGGCGGCCGGCGAGGCGGGCAGCAGCGACACCACGGCGGGCTGAGCGACGGGAGGCGGCGGCAGGGCGGCGGCAGGGCGGCGGCAGGGCCGGGGCAAGGCGGGGGCAAGGCAACGGTCCCTCCGTCGCGGCTCAGTCAAACGCCTGCGCGCGGCGGGCGACCACCCAGGCTTCGGCCTCCTCCACCGGGAAGCCGAGGTCCACCACGCTCACCTCGCCCACGAGCGCGGGGCCCGCGCCGACGAAGAACCCCGCCTTGGGCCCGACGAAGGCCAGCGTGCGGTCGGCGCGGATGGCCACGCCGCCGTCCGGGCTGTCCCAGGTGCAGCCGACGATCTCCCCGGTCGTGGCCGAGAGACCACTGGGGACGTCCACGGCGAGGACCCGGGCGCCGGCGGCGCGGGCCACCTTCACCGCCGCCACCGCCGCGCGGGCCGCACCCTCGATCGGTCGGGCAAGCCCGACACCGAACAGGCCGTCCACCACCAGGTCGTCGGCGCGCAGTTCGGGCACCGGGTCATCGGCCAGGGGGCGCCAGACCAGGGTCGGCCAGCGCGCGCGCAGATGCCCTTCCGCCACCACGGCATCGCCGCCGTTGTGGCCGGGCCCGACCAGCAACACGATACGCCGGCAGCCGGCTTCCTGCGCCAGCTCCCCGGCGGCGTCCGCCAGGCGGCTGCCGGCCGTGGCCATGAGCTGCTCGAGGGTGAAGCCCTGCTCGCCGATCAGCCAGCCATCCATGGCCAGGGCTTCGTCGGCGGTCCAGCGGATCTCGGTCATGCTTGGTTCCGGAGAGGCGGCGCGCCTCCGAGCCTGGGCGATCCCGACCGGGATCCCGCACGAAACGCCGACCCGGCGGGTTCCGGGATCGGGGCACACTCGCCATAATGCCCGACTGGACGCGCGAGACTGGAGCCAGGGCCCCGCGCTCGCCGATCAGGGGGAGACTGTCGCGCCGGGCAGGTGTCGGTCTCCTCGCTGGACCTCCCCGCCTCCCGACGGCCTCGGACCTGCCCGCCCCATGCCTTCCGCGTCGCCCTCCTCCTCGTCGACGAACCTGTCGACCCCGCCCGCCACGCCCCCGCGCGGCGTGGACCGACGCGTCACGCCGCCGCCGGCCGAGCAGCTCTCCTTCAAGCAGAGGCTGAAGGCGAGGCTCAACCACCTGCACCGGCACACGGCGCTCAACCCCTACTGGCTCGACATGAAGTACCTGCACGAGGCCGTGCGGGATGTCGCCCAGGACGCGCGCGGTTGGATGCTGGACGTGGGCGTGGGCGAGCGGCCGTATACCGCGCTGTTCGGCCACGTGGAGCGCTACATCGGCGTGGAGTACCCGGCGGCGTGCGAGAACCTCGTGGAGGGCATCACGTCGCGCGTGACCGCCGACATGGGCATCGTCGACGTGTGGTGCGACGGCCACAAGCTGCCCTTCGAGGACGGCTGCTTCGACACGGTGCTCTCCACCGAGGTGCTCGAACACGTGCCCGACCCGGAGAAGTTCCTGCGCGAGATGTTCCGCGTGCTGCGCCCCGGCGGGCACCTGCTGATCACCGTGCCCTTCGGCTCGGCCCAGCACGCCATGCCCTACGATTACTACCGCTACACCGAGCCCGGCGTGCGCGCCCTGGTCGAGCGGCGCGGCTTCGTCGTCGAGCGCATCGCGGCGCGCGGCAACTTCGCCGCGGTGGTCGGCGTCATGACCTCGCAGTGGCTGCTGCGGGCCTTCGGCGCGAGACGGCTCAAGCCGGACGGCGCCGTGTCGCTCAGCAAGTGGCGCGCGCCCGTGGTCCTGCCCCTGGCGGCGCTGACGCAGCTGTTCTTCGCCGCCATGGCCAAGCTGCTGCCCGACGACCAGCTCACCACCATGGGCTGGGGCCTCGTGGCGCGGCGGCCAGAGGACGGCTGAGCTTCGAGCCCGGGCCCTGCAGGCCGATCGCGAATCCTCTGCAAGACGAACGGCCGCCCTCCGAATAAGCTCCCTCGCAAGGGCGCCGGCGGGCAGCCGGCGCCACCAGCCAAGAGGAGCCCGCCATGTCGACACGCAGGGGCTACACCGGATACGACCACACCCAAGGCGGTCGCTTGCAGTACCTGTTCTGGGGCATCGGCGTGCTCGCCGCCTGCCTCGGGGCCTTCGTCCACGCCGGGGAGCCGCAGGCCGCGCTCGTGCTCTGGATCGTGGCGCCGATCATGCTGGGCATCCCGGCGCTCTTCTCCTCGCTCCAGGTGAAGGACGAGGACGACCACCTGCTGGTGCGCTTCGGGCCGATCCCGCTGATCAAGCGGCGGATTCGGTACGCCGACATGATCGCCGCCGAGCCCGCCAAGAGCCATTTCCTCGACGGCTGGGGCATCCACTACGGGCCCGGTCGCGGCTGGATCTGGAACCTCTGGGGCTTCGACTGCGTGAGCGTGCAGTTCGCGAAGAGGGAGTTCCGCATCGGCACCGACGATCCGCAGGGACTGGCGACGTTCCTCACGGCGCGGATCGGCGCCGAGGCAGGGCACGGCCCGGCAGGTGACCACCGCCCCGACGACGGCATCCCCACCGGCGCCCGGGCCTGAGCGCCGGCCCCACGCGCGGGCCTGAGCGCCGGCCCCACGCCACGACGACGTCACCGGCCCGTCCGGCCTCGAGCGATAGGATGCCCCCATGACCAGGACGGCCGCACCCCGCTACGATCACCGACAACTCGGCCGCCTGCAGTTCATGCTCTGGTTCACCGGCGTGCTGTTCCTGGTGGGCGCGTTCCTGCTGCGCGCGACCGAGCCCGCCCCCGCCGCGGTGCTGGCCGTCTCCGGCGCGATCCAGCTCTTGCTGCCGATCGCCTTCTCGACCCTGCGGGTGCGCGACGACGGCGACGCGCTCCTGCTGCGCTACGGCCCGCTGCCGCTCGTGAGCCGGCGCCTGCCGTACGCCGAGATGGTCGCCGTGAAGCGCGGCCGCAGCAACCTGCTCGACGGTTTCATCCTGGCCTATGGACCGGGCCGGGGCTGGATCTGGAACCTCTGGGGCTTCGGGTGCGTGCGCGTGCAGACCGTGACCGGCGTGCTGCGCATCGGCACCGATGATCCCGAGGGGCTGGCCGCGTTCCTGGGGACGCGCATCATCGATGAAGGCGCCCAGCGGCCGTCCGCGAGCACCGGCCTCGTGCCCGGCGCGATCGCCTGACGCGGCTCTACCCCACCCCGCCCTCGTGCGGGTGCCGCCCGCGCCAACCCTCGAAGCCCCCGCGCATCGAGGCCACGTTCTCCAGCCCGTGCTCGCGGAAGTACGCCACCGCGCCGAGGCTGCTGTGGCCGTGGTAGCAGTAGACGATGACGCGCTGATCGGGCTCCGTCTCGTTCACGAACTGCGCCACGTTGTGGTCGCCGATGTGGGTCGCGCCCGGCACGTGCGCCTCGCCGTAGGAGCCCGGGTCGCGGATGTCCACGAACAGCGCGTCGCCGGCGTCGAGGTGCGCCTTGGCCGCCTCGATGTCGACCTCGGGGATCGCGTCCATCAGTCGTCGTCCTCGTCGGTACGGGGAGCGCGGGGAGTGCGTCCGGGGCCACCGTCGCGGGCGCTTCCGGAAGCGGCCTCGGAAGCGGCCTCGGAAGCGGGATCGGCCTCGGGATCAGCGCCGGTGCGTTCGGCCAGCTTGGCGCGCATGATGCGGCCCAGCCGGATGCGCGCGCGGCGATGCAGCTGGCGCGTGGCCTCGGACGTCAGCCGCCCCATCTCCTTGGTCACGAAGTCCCAGCTGCCGCCGTAGTAGGTGCGCAGCATGATCACCTCGCGGTAGTCGTCGGGCAGTTCGCCCACGGCCTCGTCGACCAGCGCGGCCATGTCGCGGTCGTAGGCATCCTGATCCGGCGTCTTGATCTTCGACGGCACCACCGCGCCGGGCGCCTCGTCGTCGCCGCGCCGATCGTCGGCCAGGTGCACCTCGCGCGAACGGTCGCGCTTGTTCGCGTAGTAGAAGCGGTGCGTGTCGATCAGCTGGTTCTGCACGATCTTCGACAGCCACTGGATGATGCTGGCCGTGCTGCGCAGCTCGAACTCCTGGATGCGCCCCAGGGCCGAGCGCCAGGTCTCCTGCATGATGTCGACCGACTCGACGCAGCGCCGCAGCTTGGCCGACAGACGGATGCGCACGATGCGGTGGAGCCGGTTGTGGTAGCGCTCCATGAGCAGGGCGACGGCCTCCTCGTGTCCGGCCTGGATCTCGTGCACCAGTCGGATCGACTCGGTCAGCTCCGGCAGCTGGTCGAACTTGACCGACTGCAGCAGCGGGTCGTCCTCCGGCGCGGGCGGTTCCCCGGCGTCGTCGTCCTCGAGGGCCGCGGGGTCGAACTCGGCCTCGGACTCGGCCTCGGACTCGGACTCGGCCGGGGCCGGGGCCGGCGATTCGTCGCGCGCAGGGTCCGCGGGCGGGTCGGACGGGTGGTCGGGGGATGCGGACACGCAGGCTCTCCAGGGCGTCACGCCCTCGGGTTCTGTGGCTAGCAATCTACCCGACCAGGCCCTACGGGCGGGATCGCACGGTCCGGCCCCTATAATCGACGAGGCTCGGCACGTGACACCGCACGCCCCCACGGAGAGTGGCTTGGCCCCCGAGGACACGACCTCGCAGGACCCCGCTCCCGACCCGCCGAGCGCCGGCGCCCGTGCCGCTTCCAGCGCAGGCGCAGGCTCGGACGCCGCATCAGGCTCTCGCCCGAGCGAGGCGGCCGAGCTGCTCTTCGACGATTGGCTGGCGCGGCTCGAGGAAGGCGCCGACGAGACCTTCGAGCAGCTGGTCGGCAAGCACCCCGACCACGCCGCCGGACTGCGCGCGCTCAACGACGAGTGGTCGCACCTGGACCTGGCGCTCGACTCGGCCCTGCCCGAGCAGCTCATCGAGGAGTCCTTCTTCCACGGTGCGCGCGCCGACGGCGAGGAAGCGCCGCACGCCGTCTTCGATCCGCAACCCGGCAGCGTGCTCGGCGACTACCGGCTCGTTCGCCGCCTCGGCCAGGGCGGCATGGGGCAGGTCTGGGAAGCCGAGCAGCTCTCCTTGCAGCGCAAGGTCGCGCTCAAGCTGATCCGCCCCGACCGGCGCAGCGATCAGGTCGTGCGCACCCTGGCGAAGGAAGCCCGCGCGGGCGGACGCGCGACCCACCCGGGGTTGGTGGCGGTCTACGCCGCCGGCGAGATCGAGATCCCCGCCTCCGAACTCGAGGTCCCCGGGGGCGCGGTGGCCCACGACCTGCCGCCGATCTCGGTGCCGTTCATCGCGCAGGAGCTCGTCGACGAGGGCTTCTCGCTGGCCGACTTCATCGCCCGCATGCGCGACGAACCCGACGCCGGGCCCGTGGACTACCGCAAGATCTCGGCCCTGTTCAGCGAGGTCGCCGACGCCGTCCACGCCGCGCATCTCGCCGGCATCCTGCACCGCGACCTCAAGCCCCAGAACATCCTGATCGACCGCGAGGACCGCCCCAAGGTCACCGACTTCGGCCTGGCCCACGTGCGCGGCGACAGCGGCGCGGGCGGCGCGCGCCCCGGGCTGCTCGGCACCTACGCGTACATGAGCCCCGAGCAGGCCGGCTCCGGCGACGTGGAGATCGACGGCCGCAGCGACGTCTTCGCCCTGGGCGCCGTGCTCTACGAAGCGCTCACCTTCCGGCGCGCGTTCGAGGGCGACTCGGGCGAGCAGATCCTCGACCGCATCCTGCACCACGACCCGCCGGACCCGCGCACGATCCGCTCCAAGGTCCCGCGCGAGCTGGCACTGATCTGCGCCAAGGCCATGCGGCGCCACCGCGCCACGCGCTACGCCAGCATGGCCGAGGTGCGCGACGAGCTGCGCCGCTACCTGCGCAACGAGCCGATCACGGCCCAGCCGGCGAGCCCGCTCACGCGCGCGGTCAAGTGGTCGCTGCGGCACCCGGCCTGGAGCACGGGCCTGTTCCTGGGTACGGTCGCCCTGATCTTCATCTCGGTGCTGCTGTTCCGCGAGTTCGACCTGCGCACCGACGCCCAGGACTTCGCCAACCTCGCCGACCAGCGCGCCGACGAGGCCGACGCGCGCAGCTACCTGGCCAACGTGCTGGTGGCCCCGGTGCTGCTGGCCGAGGGCGACCACGCCCGTGCCCGCCGCGCGCTGGCCGACTGCGACCCCGAACGCCGCGGCTGGGAGTGGCACCACTTCAGGCTGCGCGCGGACACGTCGCTGTTGCGGCTCGGGGGCCACATCGGACCGGTGAACACCGTGGCCGTCACCGCCGACGGCCGGCGCTTCGTGACCGGCGGCGCGGACGGCACGATCCGCTACTGGGGCGAGCAGGGTGAACTGCTGCACGTGCTCGCCGGCCACGGCGGCCCGGTGCTCTCGGTGGCCGTGTCCGCCGACGGTCGCACGGTGGTCTCCGGTTCCGCCGACGAGAGCGCGCGCGTCTGGGACGGTCGCACCGGTCGCTCGCTCACCGTGCTCTCCGGCCACGAGAGCGACGTGACCACGGTCGCCATCTCCGCCGACGGCAACCGCATCGCCACGGGCAGCGACGACGGCACGGCCCGCGTCTGGGACGGCACCGGGCGCATCTTCGCCGTGCTGCCGGGCTTCGACGTGGGCGCCGCGGACGTGGCGCTCTCCGCGGACGGACGGCGCATGGTGACCTGCTCGCGCTACGGCGTGGTGCGCCTGTGGGACGCCGAGACCGGTGAGGAGCTCACCGTCGACCCGCTCTCGTCCTACGACCGTCGCGACGTGAAGGTGGCGCTGGGCCCCGACGGCACGCGCATCTACACCGGCGCGGCCGACGGCACCGTGCGCCTGTACGACGGCACCCCGATCGAAGCGGCGCTGGTCTCCGACGAGGACCCGATCTTCAACGTGCGCGACCTGATCCTCCTGGAGCTGCACGGACCGCAGGCCGACGTGAGCGCCGTGGCGGCCACCGCGGACGGCCGGCGCGTGGTCACCGCCAGCGACCAGGGCGACACCGTGCTGGTCTGGGACGGCACGCCGCCGCCGCGCGAGGAACCGCCTCCGCGCGAGGAACCGCCTCCGCGTGAAGCACCGCCGCCGGGGGAAGCACCGCCGCCGGGGGCAGGGCCCCAGGGACCGGCGCCCGACGGCGCCGACGACGAGCGCCCGCCCGAACCCGCCCCGATCCCGGAGGGCGCGCTGCTGACCACGCTGGTCGGGCTCGACGGCCGCGTGACCTCGGTGGCCGTGAGCGCCGACGGCTCGCGCATCCTGGCCGGCTCCACCGAGGGCCTGGTCTGCGTCTGGGACGGACAGACCGGCCCGGCGACGATCACCGTGGGTCGGCTGAGCCCACCGGCGTCGACCCTGGCCGCCAGCGCCGACGGCGCGGTGATCGCCACCGGCTCGGTGCTCGACGAGGTGATCACCATCTGGGACGGACGCGCCGGGGCCCTCGTACGCACGCTGCGCGGACACGACGGCGGCGTGACCGCCCTGGCCCTCGACCACGCCGGCACGCGCCTCGTGTCCGGCAGCTACGACGGCACGGTGCGCATCTGGTCGCCGCAGGGAGGTCGCGCGACGGCCGTGCTGACCGGGCACCAGATCGGTGTGAGTTCGGTGGCCGTCGACGGGCCCGGCGCGCTGGCGGCGTCGGGCAGCCTCGACGGCACGGTGCGTCTCTGGGACCTGGCCACCTCGACCGAGCGCAACCTGATCGACGTGGGCCGCGGCGGCGTGATCTCGATCGCCCTCGACCAGGCCGGCACGCGCCTGGCCGCCGCCACCCAGGACGGCTCGGTGCTGCTGATCGACGCGGCCTCGGGCGCGGTGACCGCGCTCTCGGCGTCGGGCGCCGCGGGCCTCGAGGACGGCGCGGTCACGTTGAGTGCCGACGGTCGCCGCGTCGCCTGGGCCTCGTTGCGCCAGGACACGGTGCGGCTCTGGGACGCCGACAGCGGCACCGAGCTGGCCGTCTTCAAGGGCTACAAGCCGGGCGTGACCGCCGTGGCGCTCAATGCCGACGGCAGCCGGCTGGTCTCCGCCGCGACCCTGGACGACGACCTGCGCGTGTTCGACTCCGCGGGCGAGATGCTGGCCCTGCTCACCGGAAACGAGACCTCGATCACGGCCGTGGTGTTCACGGCCGACGGGCGGCGGCTGATCTCGACTTCCAACGACGGCACGCTGCGCATCTGGGAGAGCGAGTACGACTCGGCCCGGCGCCTCTGGCAGGCCGAGGAACCCTGGTAGACCGTCCGGCCGGGATGCCTCGCTCACGGAGCGGCGATCACGGCCCACGCCGCCGATGCCGCTTGCACCGGCCACCCGCAGCCGGTCAGATGCGTGGCATGCCTTCCCGCTCGCCGTCCCGCGTCCCCGCGATCCCTCCCCGTTTCGCGGCCGCCCCTGACACCGCGGCCGCCCCCGTCCCGGCCGCCGCCCCCGTGCCCGCCGCAGCCGGTGTCCTCCCCGGTGTCCTCCCCGGTGTCCTCGTCGGCGTCGCGCTGCTGCTCGGTGGCTGCGGCCCCGACCCGCTGGCCTACTCGGTCGAACCGATCAAGATCGGCTACGACGCGTCGGACGTCCGCGACATCGCCGTGCTGGACTATGAAGGCGACGGCGACCTCGACGTGATCGCGGCCACCGCCGAGGGGCTCAAGCTGCTCGTGCTCGACCGGGGACGCTGGTCGGACCAGACCCTGGGGACCCGGCTGCAGGAGGTCGAAGCGCGCCCCGAGTGGCTGCTGCTCGACGGGCGCGACCTGCTGCTGCATCCCGGCGAGGCCGACCCCGAGGCCCTGGTGTCGCGACTGGTCTGGACCGACGCCGGGACCTGGGAAGCCGCCGAGACCCCCGCCGGCACGGCGGCCACGCTGGGCCCGCCCCCACGCCCCAGGGACGTGAGCGCGGATCTGGACGGGGACGGGAGCCAGGACCGCGCCGCGCTGATCGACACCGGGCTGCAGCTCTGGTTGCGCACACCGGCCGGCGACCTGCAGGACGTGACCACGCGCGTGGGTGCGTCGGTGCTGCGCTTGCAGGCCGCGGGTCGTCGATTGATCGCGGCCGACCTCGATGGCGACGGACACACCGACCTGATCGCGGCCGGCGGCCGCATCTCGGCCCTGATCAGCAATGGCGGCACGCTCGAGTGGCTGGCGGGGGCGAAGGCCCACACCGGGCCCGTGGGCGAGACCGGCGCCGCGGACGACGCGGCCACCCGCGACGGTCGCTCCTTCGACGCCTTGCCCTGGTTCACCGACGTGACCGATCAGGTCGGCCTGGCCTTCGCGCACGACGAGGACCCGAAGCAGACCGACATCCGCCCGACCAGGGGCGCCGGTGCCGCCTGGGCCGACATCGACGCCGCCGGGGACGCCGACCTGTTCGTGGTCGGGGGGCGTCGCCAGCAGGGGGTGCTCTACCGCAACGAGGGCCCGGACCGGTTCGCGGACGTGACCCGCCAGGTGTGGCTCACGGGCCTGCAGCAGTCGGGCATGGGCGCGTCGTTCGCGGACTGGGACGACGACGGCGACCCCGATCTCTACATCACCAACAACGGCCCCAACACCATGTGGCGCAACGACGGGGACCGCTTCGTCGACGTGACCGAATGGACCGGCACCGGACACGCGGGCTGGAGCGCGGGCGTGGCCTGGTCCGACCCCGACCGCGACGGCGACCTCGACCTCTACGTGACCAACTACCTGGACGTGAACCCGATGGCGCTGCCGTCGGAGCCCACCCGGCGCGAGCGCCGGCGCGAGGACCCGCAGGCCATGCTGCCCACGGCGTTCGCCGCCCAGCCCAACGTGTTCTTCCGCAACCAAGGCGACGGGCAGCGTTTCGTCGACGCCACCGAGGAGGTCGGCCTGCTCGAACCCGGCGGCAAGAGCCTGAGCGCGGCCTTCTTCGACCAGGACGGCGACGGCTGGCAGGACCTCTACGTGGTCAACGACACGACGCCGAACACGCTCTGGCACAACCTCGGCGACGGCCGCTTCGAGGAGATTGCGCTGCAGGTCGGGCTCGACGATCCGCGCGGCGGCACGGGGCTGGCCCTGGCGGACGTGGACTTCGACGGCGACGAGGAGCTCTTCGTCAGCCACGGGCAACTCGAGCCCAACGCGCTGTACCGCAACAACCGGGTGCACGCCGCCACGGGGCGGCGCTTCGTCCCGGCCTTCGAGGAGGTGGCGCTGCGCACCGGCCTGGGGCGGGACTCGGTGGGCGTGGTCGGTTGGGGCACGATCCTGGCCGACCTGGACAACGACGGTGACGCCGACCTGCTCGTGGCCAACGGCTTCTCCAGACCCGACTACGAGACGACGACGGCCTGCGTCGGCCAGCCGGATCAGCTCTTCGAGAACGTGACGGGGAGCCGGGAGTTCCCGGGCTGGCACGACCTGCCGAGCTTCCAGAGCGTGCCGCCGCACCTCTCCGGCAGCTGGTTCGGGGCGTCCTGGGCCGGGCGCGGCGCGGCGGCGGCCGACATGGACGGGGATGGCGACCTCGACGTGGCGCTGACCTCGAACCAGGGGCCGCTGGTGCTGCTGCGGAACGAGCGGGGTGGGCGATCGCTGCGGATCGTGCCCGTGGGCAACGGCCGGCGGGTGCCGCGGGAGGCCACCGGTGCCCTCGTCACGCTGGTCTTCGAGGGCGGCGCTGACCAGCACGCCTGGGTGCGTCGCGGGAGCAGCTACCTGTCGGGGCACGAGCGGGGGGTCCGGTTCGCCCTGGCCGGGCGGGCTCCGGCGTCCCTGCGGATCGACTGGCCCGACGGCACGACCACCCACCACACCACGGACCTGATGGCCGCCACGGCCCGCGGCGTGATGCGCGTGGAGCAGCCCTAGCGGCCCGAGCAGTCGTGCGGGAAGTCCTGCGGGCCGGGACCGGACTCGAGCGTCTTCAGAGCCGGCGCAGGTTCCCGCCCCGGAAGACGCGTTCGCCCGGGCCCCGTCCGCCGCTGCCAGGGGACACGCCGGGCGGGCCGGAACGGGATGTTGCCCCCCACATCGGTGACACGGGATATACTTTTCGGCGGTCCAGCGCCGGCTCGCGGGCAACGAGCGGCGCTCGAGACAGGACCGTCAAAGCCACCAGCCCGCGCCTGGGGCTGCTGGGGAGCAACCGGATGGGCCCCGAATCTCTGCATGGTCGACGCGGCCTGGTCGCCGTCGTCGTGTTCGCATGGTGCGTCGCTGTCAGCGGACAGACGATCGCTCCGCACGACGCGGCTCCCGAGCGGCTCGTCCCGGAGCCGCTGGTCGAACGGGCACCCCGGCTCGCCGACGACCGCGACGCCGACCCCTCCGGCCACGATCCGTCCGATGCCCACGAGCACGGGGCCCCCCACCCCGACGGGCCCGATGGGGACATCCAGGCGCTGGCCGGGGTCTTTCCCACCGGCTTCCTCGACGAGGTCCTGGGCGACGACTTCGCGGGCGCGGTGGGCGTGACCCTCGCCAATGACGGACGGGCCTTCGTGTGGGAGAAGGCCGGCCGCGTCTGGACGGTCGAGATCGACGACGAGAACGATTCCACGCCGGTCACCAAGACCCTGCTGCTCGACATCACCGAGGAGGTCGGCAACTGGGTCGATCACGGGCTGCTCGGGTTCGCCGTGGATCCGGACTTCTACGCCAATGGCTGGATCTACCTGCTCTACACGGTGGACCACCACCACCTGACCAAGTTCGGCACGCCCGAGTACGACCCGCAGGCCAACGAATACAACCAGGACACCATCGCGCGCGTGACGCGCTACACGGCCACCAGCGCCTCCGGCTTCAAGTCCGTGGACCTGGTCTCGCGCAAGGTCCTCATCGGTGAGGAGCTGACGGTGGGTCTGCCCGTGGCGGGCAACAGCCACGGCTGCGGGAGCCTGGCCTTCGGCTCCGACGGGACCCTGCTCGTCTCCTTCGGCGACGGCTACGCGGCCCCCACCACGAAGACGGCCTACCAGGAGGGCATCATCACCCAGGCCGAGAACGTGGATCGCTTCCGCTCGCAGCTGATCGACTCGCACGCGGGCAAGATCCTGCGCATCGACTCGCACACCGGCGACGGCCTCCCGAGCAATCCGTTCTACGACGCGCTCAGTCCGCGCGCACCGCGCTCACGGGTCTGGGCGCTCGGCCTGCGCAACCCGTTCCGCTTCTGCGTGCGTCCCGGCACCGGCTCCAGCGACCCGGCCTCGGGCGATCCGGGGACGCTCTACGTCGGCGATGTCGGCCAGGCCGCCACCGAGGAACTCAACGTCGTCGATGCCCCGGGCCTGAACTTCGGCTGGCCCATCTTCGAGGGCACCAACCCGCAGCTGCCCTACGGTGCGGTGCTGACGCTCAACCTCACCGCGTCCAATCCGCTGTACACCCTGGAGATCCCCAACGTCGGCCTGTGCACCAAGCGCTACTTCGACTTCCAGGACCTGATCGTGCAGGACACCCTGAACCAGCCGTCCTGGCCGAACCCCTGCGATCCGATGCAGCAGATCGGTCCCGGCGGCGTCACCACCTTCGTGCACGAGCGCCCGCGTCTCGCCTACGGCCAGATCCCGGGCACGGGCGCCAAGCTGCCCGTCTACGACGGCAACGGCGAGGCGGCGGTCCAGCTCGTGCATCCGACCGCGCAGGTTCCCGGGCCGCTGTTCCACGGCGACTGCATCATCGGCGGCGGATTCATCCTCGGCTCGAACTTCCCCGCGGACTACAGCGGCGACTACCTGATGGGCGACTACGGCACCGGCTTCATCAAGCGCGTCGAGGTCGACCCGTCCGACAACGTCACCGCGATCTACGACTTCGCCCAGCCCGTCGGGCGGCTCGTGGACCTGAGCATGAACCCCGCCGACGGCACGCTGTTCTACATCGACTACCTCAACACCGGCGCCGGGCGGCTGCATCGCGTGAGCTTCCTGGGCGACAACGTGCCGCCGACGGCGGTCATCGACGTGGACAAGAGCTACGGCGCCTCGCCGTTGACCGTGAACTTCGACGGCACCGGGTCGAGCGACCCCGAGGGCACCGAACTCTCGTACGCCTGGGACTTCGGTGACGGCACGCCGATCGTGGACCTGCCCCGGCCGGTGCACGTGTTCCCGTCCGAGGACGTGACCGCCCAGGGCGTCATCGACACCAAGCTGTTCCTGCTCGATCCCCCGAGCGCGATGGGCATCAGCAACTGGGACCCCGAGACGATCCGCGACGGCGTGTTCCCGCCGCTCGGCACCACCGACTTCAACCTGCAGTACGACACGCGGCACCACGTGTTTCCGGGCCCGGTCTCGGACAAGGGCCCCGACGATTGGATCGGCTACCTGTTCCCCGCGCCCCGGGCCTTCGTCGAGGTGATCTACCAGGAGGGCATGATGCTCGCGAACGGCGGCGCGCTGCACGACCTGGAGATCCAGGTCCGCGATGCGCAGACCGGCGAGTGGAACACCGTCGAGAACGTGACCTCGATGCCGGAGTACACGCCCGACAGCGGTGCGTTCTTCGAGACCTTCCACTTCACCTTCCCCGAGGTCAGCGGCGACGGCATCCGCATCTTCGGAGCGCCCTCGGGCACCGGCGAGTACTTCTGCATCGGCGAACTGCGCGTGCTCGCGCGGCCGCCCATGGGCTTCCAGCTCACGCCCGTGAACCAGACCGTCACGCTCACCGTCACCGACAGCCTCGGCGCGACCGGCCAGACGACGCAGGACATCTCGCTCGACAACACGCCGCCGGTGGTGACCATCGACACGCCGGTCAACCTGTCCAGCTACGACACGCTGGCGCCCGAGCGGGTCGCCATGGCCGGCACCGCCTGGGACGCCCAGCACGACGTCGGCGAACTCGAGTGCTCCTGGCAGGTGGTGTTGCACCACGAGGACCACAACCATCCCGAGACGCCGGTCGACGCCTGCGCCACCCAGGCCACGCTGCCCGTGGACGGCTGCCTCGGGGATGGCGACCTGCACTACGCGGAGGTCCGCTACACCGTGGCGGATCCGCTGGGTCTCCAGACCACGGTCTCGCACTGGCTGTTGCCCGACTGCGACCGGAACCTCAACGGCTGGGACGACGCGCAGGACATCGCCCTGGGGACGTCCGAGGACCTGGACCTGGACGGCGTTCCCGACGAGGCGCAACTGGACTGCAACAACAACGGCATGACCGATCTGCACGAGCTGTTCTTCGGCTACCGCCCGGACGTGAACGGCAACGGCGTGCCCGATGACTGCGAGGAGCTGCTGATGGGCGGCGAGGCGCTGCTCGATCCGGTCAGCCCATCGGGCCCGCAGTAGCCACCCCGACGCCCCGGCGGCGCGACGCTCCAGCGCGGGTCAGCAGGTAGACTCCCCACCGTCTCGTGGCCGGGGGTCCCGCATGCGCTTGTCCAAGGTCGTCACGCTCGGCGTGGTCGGTGCTGCCCTGTCCCTGGCCGCGCTCCTGGCCACCGAGAACCTGGGCGTCGGCGAGCGCGCCGACGGCAGCCCGCTGTACTCGTTCGTGCTCGAGGACCTGCACGACCGCGGGGCCTACGTCCTGCGCGGCCGTTGGCTGCCCACCGGCCGCACGCCCTACCTCGAGGAGCACAGCGAGTACCCGCAACTGGCCACCTGGTTCATGGGCCTGCCGTACCTGTTCCTCGACCACGGGCTCGACCCGGGGCTGACCAAGCTGCAGGTCGAGGCCGCCACCAAGGCGGTGCACGGCGACTATCTCGAGATGTGGCACGTCCACATGGCGGTCGTGCTCGCGCTGCTGGTGCTGGTCGTCGCCGCGGGGCTCGTGTCGCTGGGCGAGAACCCGGCCTGGGCGCTCCTGGCCTTCCTGCCGGCCTCGCTCTACTTCAGCTTCAACCGCTACGACGTGCTGCCGGCGCTGCTCGTGTCCGCGGCGGTCCTGTTCCAGCTGCGCGGGCGCATCCTGCTGGCGGCCTTCGTGATGGCGCTGGCCGCGATGACCAAGTGGTATCCGGCGCTGCTGTTGCCGCTGCTCGCCTCGGCCAACGTGCAGGCGATCCGGCGCGATCAGCGCACAAGCGGAGCGACGGGCCCGGCGGGCGGCTGGGGCACGGCGCTCTTGTGGGGCGCCGTCGCTCCCGGCCTCGTGGCCACCGCGACGGCCGCGGCGATCCTGGCCATCACCTGGTTCTGGGACGGCGGAGGCCTCGACGCCATCCTGCATCCGTTCCAGCACCACGGGGATCGGCCGCCCAACCCGTCCTCGCTGGTCCGCAACCTCACGGATCCCAGGCACTGGGGCCTGGTCGGCGCGGACAGCGTGCTCGTGACCCACGTCATCCCCGCGCTGCAGTTCCTCCCCGCGCTCGTGCTCGCGTTCGTGCCGCTGCGCACCCGCCGCGCGCTCGTCGCCGCGTGCGTGACGGTGGTGATCTCCTTCGTGTTGTTCTCGAAGGTCTTCTCGCCGCAGTGGGTGATCTGGTTCGCGCCGTTGCTCCTGCTGCTGGTGCCGCGCTCGCGGGGTGCGCTGGCCCTGCTGGTGTCGCTGGAGCTTCTGCTCTACCTGCAGACGCCGCTCTTCTTCTACGAGATGATGGCCGCCGCCGCCGCGCGCGAGCAGGTCGTCTTCGAGCCCGCCGCGAACTGGATGCTGGTCAACACGCTGCGCAGCGTCGCGCTGCTGCTGCTCTGGGCCTGGGCCCTGCTGGCGACGCTCCGCTCGGCGTTCGGCACCGGGGCCGCCGGTGGCGGCGACGACATCTCCATCTCCGCGCTCGGCGACCCGCCGCCCGCCTAGCGGTCCTTGCCGCCCATCCCGCCCATCCCGCCCTTGTCGCCCTGCTTGCCCTTGCCGTCGTAGACGTTGAAGACCTGCGCGGCGCCACCCTGGGCCGCGCCGTCCCCCTCGGGAGCCTGCATCGGCGCGTACAGGTCGAGGCGCAGGAACTGGGCCTCGAGCACGAGCACCTCCTCACCCGCGGGGGGACGCCCGCGGTGGCTCACGATGACCGAGTAGGTCCCCGGCGGGAGCGCGTTGACGGTGACCTTGCCATCCTCCCCGCGCACGACGCCGCGGCGCGAGACCTCGTAGTCCGACCCGGTGCTCTTGACCGCGAGCCGGCCGCCGCGCAGGGGCTGGCCTTCCTCGTCGAGCACGGTCAGCTCCAGGTCGCCCGTGGACGGCACCAGGAAGTCGCGCCGCACCGAGGGGCCCGGCGTGATCGTGAGGCGCAACCCGTCGGCCCAGACCGAACCCAGGGCGACGCGGAAGTCGCCGCCGCTGCCCAGGTTGATCGACGTGCGCCCCGCCTCGTCGGTGCGTCCGCGCGCGCCGGCCTTGCGCGCCTTGCCCGTGGGCCTGTCTCCGGTCGCGAGCTGCCACGGCACCACCGACAGGGACAGCCCGGGCACCGGTCGCCCGACGCCGTCGAGGACCGTGACCTCGAGCAAGGCCGCCGGCGACATCAGCACGTCGGTGTAGAGGGGGGCGCGGATGCCGTCGAAGTCGATCGAGGCGGTGTACGCGTCGACGTAGCCCTTGGCGGACAGACGCAGGCGGTAGCGCCCGGGCTCGGCCATGGCGACGCTGAACTCGCCCGAGACACCCGAGACGCCCGAACCGCGCGTGACGCGCTGCTTGGTGTCGCTCCAGGCCACGCCACCGTCCTCGAGGTTCTCGACCTGCAGGCGGCCGACGAAGGTCTCCGGCGACTGCCCCGTGGCGGTGTCGACCACGCGACCGCGCCAGCGCAGGACCGGGCGGAGCGTGACCTGGACCTCGGTCGCGTCGGGCACCAGCTCCAGGCGCTCGGCATGGAAGTCGTCCGCGCTGATCTCGAGACTCACCGACTCGTCGTAGGCCAGCGGGCCGAGCGAGAAGCGACCCTCGGCGTCGGTGTGGGCCACCGGACCGCGGCGCACCTCGGCCAGGGCCGACGGCACCGGGTTGCCGAACGGATCGTGGACGTGCCCGACCAGGGAGAGACCGCCGTCCAGCGCGAGCTCGAGCGGCACGTCGGGATCGGGGCGCGGCTCCCCGAGGTCGATCTGCAAGGGCAGCGACCGGTTGTACGCATCGCGCGCGGCGAGGCGCACGCGCTCGGTCTCCGGCCCGGCGATGACGTGGCGCACGCGGGCCAGCCCCTGTTCGTCGCTGCTCGCGTTCGTCGGCCGGCCGTCCTTGCTGTGGGCGACGATCTGCGCGCCGTGCACCGGCTCACCGCCGAGGGTCACGCGCACCAGGACGTCGAGCTGCGGCACCAGGGCCAGCTCCAGGTCGGCGTCGGCCTCGCGGCTGCGCACGCGCGCGCCATGGCCCTCGGCGTCGGTGGCGACGACCCACAGGCGATCGCGACCCTCCCAGTCGTCCACGGGCAGCTCGAACCGGCCCTGGGCATCCGCCGCGGCCTGGGCCAGCGGCGCGGCGTCGGGCCCGGACTCGAGTTCCAGCCAGGCCCCTGACGCCGCCGCCCCCGTGGCGTGCACCACCGCGGTGCCGATCACCGGAAGCTGGGGGCGCATGTAGAGCACGATGTCCGAACGCTCGGGCGAGTAGCCGCGGTCCTCGTAGCGGTCGTACTCGAGCGGCACGTACCCGGTCGACGCCACCTCGAGCAGGAAACCGTAGGAGACACCTTCCGGGACGGAGAAGCTGCCGTCCTCGGCGAGCTGGGCCTCGGCGGTGTGCACCTGCACGGTCCGCGGGACGAGCTCGGAGGTGCCCTGGGGGAAGGCCTCGGCATCGAGCCGCAGCACCACCGTGCCCGACGGGACCGCCGCGCCGGTGACGGAGTCGACGACGCGCCCGGTGACCGCCGGTGGCGTCTCGAGCTCGATCGTGATCCCGCCCAGCGCCGGGGACGCGCCCTTGAACCAGACGTCGTGCCCGTCGGCCCACGCGCCCACGAGCACGTCCTCGGCGGGCAGCGGGCCGAGCTTGAACTGGCCGGCCTCGTCGGCACGCGTGGTGTAGGTGATCGAGTCGGCGCCGGCGCCGACGCGCGCACCGGGCAGCTGCAGCCCGGTCGCGTCGAACACCGTGCCCTCGAGCATGTAGCCCTCCTCGAGCACGATGCGCAGGTCATCGCTGTGCACGACCGGCTCGAGGTAGTGGCGCGCCCAGCGGTTGCCGCCGGCCATGAGTTCGAGCACGACGTTGGGATGCGCGCCGACGCTGAAGTGGCCGTCCTCGTCGGAGACCGACTTGGCCACGATGGTCCACGTGTCGCGATCGTCGTCACCGCGCACGAACGGATCGTCGGCCAGGCCGACGACGACGGGTTCGTTGGGGATGCCACGACCGGCGGCGTCCACGAGCCGCCCGGTGATGCGCCCGACGGGCACGCCCGACGCGGCGGTCGGCACCGAGCTCGGGGCGGCGGGAGCCTGCGTGATCGACTCGATCGCGGCGAGTTCGGCGACGACGTCGGGGGTCCGGTCGTAGACCTCGCTGCTGCCCGTTCCTGGCCCTTGGACGATGGCGGCCGGGGCCACCGATTCGCCACCCTGGCCGTCCCACGCGAGTGCCAGAATGAGCACCGTCGCCACGGGCACGAAGATCAGCATCAGGGTCTTGGACGACTTGGTCTTGGACGACATCGCAGGCGCTCCTCACGAGGAGCCTCAGCGTCGATCCGGTCCTCACGGCACGCCACCCGCGCGGGCCGGATCCGCACCAGGGATCCGGGGTCCTTCTCAGTGTAAGCCAAAGCAGGAGGCGGAGACGGTCATGACTCCCCCCACGAGTGGATCGCGCGCCTTCCCGGTGGTCGGCGTGATCGTCGTCTTCGCCCTGGTGCTGGTCGTCGGCTGGCTGGTGACATCGGGGTCGAGCAGCGACACCGACTCGGCCGTGATCGAGCGCAGCGTGGAGGAAGACCGGGTTGCAACCGGCCTGGGCAGCCGCGGTTCCGGCCGCGAGGACGCCACCGAGAGCCTGACCGGCGGCGGGATCGAGGGCGACCTGTCGCTGCCGGCCGGGGCGGGCGCCGGGGGCGTCGACCACGGCGAGGCCCGCTGGACGCGGCGCGTGGTCGAGGGCACCGTCGTCGCGGCGGACGGTCACCGGCTGCCGACCGACCTGAAGGTCCACGCACGCGGGACGCAGCCCGCGCCGATCCGGGCGGAGCTCTCCGGCGGCGGCATGGGCATGGACCTGCTCGAGGACCCCACCGGCTTCGACGACGAGGACGTGACCGAGGACGCCCTGCGCCACCACACGCTCGCCGCGGTCGAACGCGACGGTCGCTTCTCCGTGCCGAACTTCCCCGAGGACGGTGCCTGGCTGGTGGTCGAGCACGACCAGTACTACACCCCGGAGCCGACCTTCCTCGGCCCGGCCGAGTTCGAGGAGTGGGCGCAGGGCGGAGGCCGGCCCGTGCTGGCCGTGGAACTCGGCGCGACCCTGCGCGGGGTCGTCCTCGATCCCGACGACAAGCCCCTGGCCGACGTGCGCGTCAACATGGGCAGCAAGTTCGATCCCTGGATGATCTTCGAGGGCGCACTGGAGGTCTGGACCTTCGAGCCGGCGCACACGGACCCCGACGGGCGCTTCGAGCTCCCGCAGATCCCGCCCGGGGTGAGCATGGCGCTGGTCGCCGGCAACGACCGGACCGAGACGGTGCGCGAGGCGTTGCAGCCCTTCAGCCCCGGGGAGATCCGCGAGATCCCGCTGGTGCTCCACGCCGGCGCGGTGCTCGCCGGGCGCCTGCTGGACGAGGACGAGGAGCCCATCGCGCGGGCGGAGCTGGAACTCACGCAGACGTCCTTCTCGCTCGACACGGTGGCCGTCGACGGGGACCCCTTCTCGACCGACGAGCACACCGACGACGACGGCCGGTTCCGCTTCGAGGGCCTGTCGGCCGGCAGCTACGAGCTGAACCTGGACACGTCCGAGTACCGGCCCGTGAAGCTCTCCGTCAAGCTGGCGCGCGGCGAGCAGCGCGAGGACCTGGAGCTGATCGCGCACACCGGGCTGGAGCTGTCCGGCCGCGTGCTGCATCCGGGTGGCGCGCCGATCGAGCACGCCCGCGTGCTCGCCTACGAGCCCGGCACCGGACTGATGATGATGGGCGGCTGGAACGACTCCAAGCGCTTCCGCAAGGCCGACACCACCGATGCCGCGGGTCGCTTCTCGCTGGCCGGCTTCGAGGACGGGGAGCTCGTGGTCGAGGTCACGGCTGCGGGCTTCGCGCCGCTCGAGCAGGAGGTGGCGGC
>JAJDER010000091.1 GCA_029259725.1 Planctomycetota bacterium
CGCGGCCTTCGAGCTGCAGCACCGCATGGACGCGCGCAAGTCGCTGCTCGATTCGGCCAGTGGATTCGTGAGCGGCTTCTTCCAGACCAAGGGCCTGAACCTGCTGCTGGCCATCGCGGCCTTCGTGGTCGTGCTGGTCACCCTGCGCGTCATCGGCCAGAAGATCGTGGACCCGTTTCGCTCGCGCAGCCGGCTCGCCTTCTACGGTCGGTTGTTGGGCGTGATCTTCCAGATCTTCGCCGTGGTCGTGGCGCTCGGCGCGATGATCCTGACGTTGTTCAGCGTGAGCGACTGGGTGCTGCTGGTGGTCGTGCTGATCTTCCTGGTCGGCATCGGCTGGGCCAGCGCGAACATGCTGCCGCGCTTCTTCGAGCAGGTCCGCGTGCTGCTGAACCTCGGCTCGGTGCGGGAAGGCGAACGCGTCATCTTCCGCGACCTCCCGTGGCTGGTGCGTTCGCTGAAGCTCTACACCGAGCTGGTGAACCCGCGCCTCACGGGCGGCCTGCTTCGCATCCCGGTCAACGACCTGATCGGCCTGCACAGTCGCCCGCTGGGCAAGGAGGAGACCTGGTTCCCGTGCGGCGAGGGTGACTGGGTCCTGCTCGGCGACGGCACGCGCGGAAAGGTGCAGAGCCAGACGCCGGACCTGGTCCACCTGACCCTGCCCGGGGGCAGCGAGAAGACCTACCTGACGCCGGACTTCCTGGCCCAGGCTCCGCAGAACCTCTCCAAGGGCTACCGCGCCCGCATCGTCTTCGGCATCGACTACGCCCACCAGGCGGTATGCACGACGGACGTGCCGGTGATCATGGAGAAGAAGCTGCGGGAGGGCCTGCTCCGGTGGCTCGAGCCGAAGGAGCTGCGCAAGATCGTGGTGCAGTTCCGCGAAGCGGGCGCGTCCTCGCTGGACTACGAGATCCAGGTGGACGTGACCGGCAGCGCGGACGAGAAGTACGAGGACCTGCACCGCGCGCTCGCCCGGTTGCTCGTGGACGCGTGCAACGAGAACGACTGGGTCATCCCGTTCACCCAGGTCACGGTGCACGACGCGGCCTGAACCCCACGGCGGTCGCGGCTAGCAGCCCGTGCGCGAAGTGCTCTGCAGGCGAGGGCGTCTCGAGAGCGCCGGATCAAGGCGCAGGACCGGAGGCGAATCCGTGGATTCGTCGAGGATCCTGCAACGCCGAGCCGGCGTTCTCGAGGCGTCCTCGACGCGGATGACTTTGCGTACGGGCTGCTAGGGGAAGGTCAGCAGCGTGGCCTGGACCTGGATGGTGATCTTGCGCTTCACGGTCACCGTGCCGTCGCCGACCAGGAAGGTGAGCTTGGTCTTGCCGACGTCCGCGAGGGACGCCGTCCAGTTGAACGTGGCCGTCTTCTCGTCGAAGCTCGCGCCCGCGGTGTACGGATACGCGCCCAGGTCCTGCGCCGTGATCGCCAGCTCGTCCCCATCCCGGTCGGAAGCCTGGATGCGCATGGAGAACGGAGTCCCGTCGAGCGGCTTGGCTGCCTTGATCTTGGCCGCGACGGGCTTGATGTTCTTGCCCGGGTTGGTGTCCGGGTCCTTCACCTTGATCTTGAAGGTGCGCTTGGCCGGCTTGTTGACGCCGTCGGACGCCTCGAGCTTGAACTTGTAGCTGCCCTTCGGCCCGGGGTCATCCCAGGTCAGCGTGCGCGCCTCGTCGTCCCAGACCGCGCCGGGGGGGACGGTGTCGGGGTCGATCGTGAGCACCAGCTCGTCGTCGGGCGTGTCCGGGTCGGTGACGATCACGCACAGCACCACGGGTTCGCCGGTCACCGCCGCGATGGAGGTGTTGGCCACGGTCGGCGGTTGCGTCTTGGCGTTGGTCAGGCAAGGCGTCTCGGCGCCGAGCGAGAGCACGATCTGGTTCTTCTTCGAGAGCTCGGCCACCGGGTCGGTGCCCGTGCCGAGGTAGACCCTCCCGTCCTGCCGCAGCGCGAGCCAGTCGTCGTCGGCCGCCAGCACGTCGGTGTAGGGGTTGTCCTCCGAGCCGCCCGGCAGCTGAACGGCCTCGGTGAAGAAGGGCGAGACCGAGCTCTCGACGTACACCTTGCCGTTCCCGCGCAGGGCCACCCAGGTGCCGTCGGTGAGGAACTCCAGGTCCACGTAGTAGTCCGAGATGTCGACGTCGTCCTCGGACGACGGGAAGGGCATCGACGTGACCTCGGTGGCCTCGGGCAGCTCGCCGTCGGCGGGCGCGCCGAGGTCGTAGGACTGGAGCCGGCCGTCGCGCCGCACGCCCCACAGGGTGCCGTCCACGGGATCGACGGCCATGCGGGCCCAGGTCGACTCGGTGCCCTCGCCGTCGTTGTGGCCACCCACGCTGTCCGGGCCATTGAAGGCGAAGACGGCGCCGCTCAGCAGATCCTGGAAGACGTGGCCGTCGCCGCGCAGTTCCCAGACGTTGGTGCCGTTGGTGATGAGGCGCGTGAACGGGAACTCGTCCCCACCCTGGGGCTGGGACACGGCGAACTCCCCGTTGATGTCCACCCGGCCGTCGGTGCGCAGCGTCCAGACGGCCCCGTCGAGGATCAGCAGGCTGGCCCAGAAATCGAAGCCGGAGTCGTCGGTGGCCAGGCTGTAGACGGGTTCGGCGTTCTTGTTGACGTTGCCGTCAGCGCGCAGCGCCCACCAGTCGGGGCCGTCGATGGCCTGCGCGACCCAGGACTGCGACACCGCGGAGTAGGCGAGGTATCCGTCGCCGAAGACGCTGGCGCCGCCCTTCAGGTTGGCGATCTCGACGGCGTTCACGTTGACGCGCCCGTCCGTGGCCAGGCTGTAGACGAACTGCGAGGCGGTCTGGGGAGCCAGGGTGGCGGCCAGCAACAACGCGCCGGCAAATCGCGGCATGAACGGTCGGGAGGACATCGGGCGGCTCCGAGAGGGGAGCGCCCAGCCTCCTGTCGACCGGCATCGACGTCAAGCGACCCCGGAAGGCCGATGGGTGTCGGTCTCCCGGGGTCGCCGGGTGCGGCCCGCTCGTCAGCGCGCCACGGTCGGTGTCATGCCGCGGAGTCGGAGTCTCCGCGGGTTCCCGCGTCTCAGCCGGCGCGGCGGCTGGTGGTGGCGGAGAAGAAACCCTCGGCGAAGGCCACGACCTGGGCCTCGACGAACTCGGCCAGGCTCGCGAGACCACCGGCATCCAGACTCACTTCGCGACGCTCACCGTCCCGATCCTCGGCGTGCACCGTCTTGCGGCACTCCACCTCGAAGCGGCCGTCGTTGGCGTGCGGAGCGAGCAGGAAGGCCAGACGCGAGTAGCCGGTGCCCTCGTCCTCGTTCTCCCCGGCGCCCTCGTGGCGCAGGGCAAGCCGGTAGCGTCCGTCGAAGAAGCGTCGCGAGAGCACGAATCCGTCAGCGACCGTGGCCAGGTCGGCGAGGCGCGGGCTGATCACCGCTTCGACCTGCCGGAGGAAATCGAGGGCGGCGAGGTGGCGCGCGGAGGCGGCGAGGTCGGCCTCGACCTCATCGCGACGGCTCGCCGCGGCCTTGGCCGCCACGTCTTCGCGGATCGCGCGCAGGCGCTGGCTGAAGCCGCGGGCGACCTTCTCGTCACTCAGGGCCAGCGCGGCCAGCTCATCAGTGCTGTGGGTTTCGCGGAAGCGCTTCATCGGGGAACCCCTTTCTGGCGCGGGCCTCACCGGGGTCAGTGTTCGGGGCGAGGTCTCGTGCCGCATGTCCTTAGGGGATTCTTGGCGCCTCCGATGCACGTTCTCTGCCACGGACTTCGATTCGACACGAAAGACTGCCCCGTCCGCACGGCGTTCCGGAACGGCCATGGTGCACGGGATCACCAGCGAGACGAGGGCGTCGCCGTCGATCGGCCTCGGCCCGGGGCGCGCCAGACGGTTCCGTCAGTGGAGCGCTTCGAGCAGCGCGGTGACCCAGGCATTGGGGTCGAATCGAGCCGTGTCACGATCCGCGGCGAGCCTCACGAGCACGACGTCCCGCGACGGCACGGCGACCACGAGTTGCCCGGCGTGGCCCTGGGCGGAGATCGCATCGGCCGGCACGTCGGGCCAGGGCCGCCGGCCATCCCGCCCGGTGTTGACCCAGAGATGGGCGCCGAAGCCGCCCCGCGAGTCGGTGGGCGTCGCCGTCGCCGCATAGTCGATCCAGGACTCCGGCAGCAGCTGGCGCCCCTCCCAGCGACCGCGGTCCAGGTACAGCTGTCCGAAGCGCGACCACCCGCGCGCGGTGGCGTGGACATAGGACGATCCCACCGGGGTCCCCGCCGCGTCGAGCTCCCAGATTGCAGCGTGCATGCCGAGCGGCCCGAACAACTCGCGGTGGGCGTAGGCCAGGAAGCCCTCGCTGCCCCCGAGCCGCTCGCAGAGGATGCGCGCCAGGACGTTGCTCGTCCCGCTCGAGTACACACGGCGCGTGTCCGGCGGGAGATCGAGCGGGAGAGCTGCCGAGTAGCCGGCCATGTCACCCGAGCCGAACAGCATGCGCAGGGCGTCGGCGAACGGGTCGGTGTAGGCCTCGCGGAACTCGAGCCCGCTGCTCATGCGCAGCAGCATGTCGGTGGTGATCGCGCCGCGAGGATCGCCCGGCGCCGACCACTCGGCGACGGGAGCGGGCGCGGCGACGTCGAGCAGACCGTCGCGGACGAGCAGACCGGCCATGGTCCCCGTCACGCACTTCGCCATCGACCAACCGACCAGGACGGAGTCAGGGCCCAGGTCGCCGGAGTACTTCTCGCCCACGATGCGCCCGCCGCTCCGGACCAGGACGGCCCACGGGCGCAGGCCGAGCTCGGGATCCGTGCGCATGGCCGCCGTCAGCGCGGCCTCCAGCCTGGGTGACGTCGCGTCCAGCGGTTCCTCGACGCGCCCCGGGTCCCCGCCCGCCTGGCCGCGGGCGCCGAACGACGCCGGGCGCAGCTCGTCGTCGTCGCCCACCAGGAGCGTCACCCCCAGCCCCGGGCGGTGCCGCGCGACGCGACGGATCCCGAATGCCCCCGCCTCGATCCGGTCGCCCTCGATGGACACATCGATCCAGTCGAACTCGATCAGTTCGACGCGCCGCACGTCCTCGAGCGGACGCCCGGCGACGAACACGGCCGAGCCCGCCTGCTTGGCGACGTACCCCGCCGCGAGGTGCACGAACTCATGGGCCGTGTAGGCCACCGCCGTCAGGGCGGCCAGGGCGAGGGCCCCGAGCCAGCGGCGTTTCCGCTTCACGGCACGATCGCCAGCCGTCGCAACTCGAAGGCGGCGCAGCGCTGCGAGGCCGGCTGCATCACGACGTAGTCCTCCGCCTCGAAGCGCACGTTGACCACGCGGCGCGCAAGCAGCCCGTCGGGGAGCGCCCAGCGCTGGGCGAGAGCACCGGTCGCGGCCAGGAGGAGCGGCTCCAGCTCGTGGTCCTCGACGAAGACGCGCACGCGTGCGCCGGCGAGTTCAGGCCGACGGAGCTGGCGCCCCTCCAACTCCAGGTAGGCCCCCCCGTCGACGGCCAACGCCAACGAGCAGTACGGCGCCACTCGCCCCTCGTCGTCGAGGCCGCCGTAGACCTGCCGGGCCATGTCCGGCGTGAAGGCCTCCAGGTCCACGTCCGAGCGCAGGCTCAGCCGATCGACGACGCCCTCGAACTCCCGTCCACGCGCGGCAGCCCGCGCCCCGACCGCGTGGATCGCCGCCACCTCGGCTGCCGCCTCGGGTCGCGGCGGCAGATCCAACTCGGGCAGCAGCTCCCGCTCCAGGATCAGACCGTGGAGCAGCCGCGCGATGCGCTCGTGGGCGCGCGGGTTCCAATGGAAGTCCTCCGGGCCGACCCGGTTCGCGCTGTCCAGGGCGAACTCGTCGGACACGTAGGCGATCTGTTCCGGGCGCAGCTGCGTGCCCAGGTGGCTCGGCACGCGGGGCAGGTACCGCGTCCAGCGCGCGAGCATCAGGTAGCGACCGCCGGCGGCCTCCGTCGCCTCGGCCAGCCGCCCGATGTCGGTGGCCGCCGCGGCGTAGCGGTCGCGCCCCTCGCGGTCGACGGCGTAGAGCAGCGTGTTGTCCCCCGCCATGCGGAAGCCGACGTGGGGCTGGGCCAGGAACACGAGCCCATCGGCGCGCTCCCGGACCTGCGGGCTGAACCGCGCCATGGCCCCGAAGCCGCGCGCCCCCACCGCATCGTCGAGATCATTGACGACCACGACATGCACCACGAGGTGCGGGCGGAGACGGCCCAGCTGTCGCCGCAGGTACGCACTCTCGGCGCGAATGTTCCAGCTCGACGCGGCGAGGTGCAGGACCTCGATCCGCGCGGGTCCCCCGCGGGCGTCCTGGGCGAGCGACTCTTCGAGGAACACGCCCAGGCGCTGCTCGGCCTCGACGCCGAAGCCGAACACGAAGGAGTCCCCCAGCAGGACCACACGCAGGGTGTCGTCGGGGCGGGCCCATTCGAACTCGCGCTCACGCAACCCGAAGGCATTGCTGTCGATGGGCGTGTCCCGGTCCCTGCGCCCGATGAGGCCCGGCTGGAGGATGCGCCCGACGTCGGGGTCCGCGTGGCTGTCCCAGACGCCGGGCCCTGCCTCGACGAGGGCCGCGAGCGCCAGCTGCTGCTCCCGCTCCCGATCCGCGGCGGGCGGCTCGCGCTCCCGGACGGACAGCCATGCCACCACCAGCAGCAGCACCGCCGAGAGCACCGCGAGGGCCCGGCGCTGGCGACGACTCGCGACCAGGGCGGCCTGGAGATCCTCGGGAGCTGGCATCACCTCGGACTCCGCGGCGCGAAGGGGAACACCCGCGCGGCAGTCTAACCAGCCTCGCTCAGGAGGTGGCAGCCGGAGCCGAGGCGCCGATCACGAGCGCCGCCCAGTCCGGACGCTCGCCGGCATGGGACGCACGCCAGCTGCGCTCGATGCGGCCCTCGCGCACCAGGAAGGCGCCCGGCATCTGGAAGCCGTCGCCCTCGAGCCCGCCGAAGCCGTGCCGCGCCACCGCGCCGCCAAAGAGGGCACGCCACATGACCTTGGGCCCGAACAGCTGCGAGGCGCTCCCCCGCCCGAGCCCGAAGGCCGTGTAGAGCGCCTTGGCCGGGTCGGCGATGCGGTCGATCTCCTCCAGGCCGTACTGCGCGAACACCGTCTGTCCGCGCGGGTCGTCCGACATGTGGATGAGCACGGGGCGCACGCCCTCGGCCGAGAGATCGGCCTGGCGGCCCGCCAGGTCCGCCAGCGTCTCGCGGCAGAAGGTGCAGCCGAAGTGGCGCAGGAAGACGAACAGCAGCGGCGCCTGGAACGACAACTCCAGCAGCGAGTGCTGTTCGCGATCGGGCACGCCGGCAAGGGCCGTGACCAGTTCGTCCTCGTCCCACGGGCGCAGGGCCGCGCGGCGGCGCCCGACCTCGCGCAGGATCAAGGTGAAGGGCACGACCCAGATCAGATCGCTGACCACGAAGAGCCAACCCAGGCTCCAAGGCAGGCCCCCGGCTCCGGCCTCGAGCAGGAAGCCGAGGGGCGCGAGAACCTTCGCCACCAGGCCCACGAAGACGATCGGCCAGTGGCGCACCGGATCCGTGGCGGCGATACCGAAGGCCACGCCGAAGAGCCCGACGAACATCCCCAGGCCCCGCCAGAGCGCGAGGTATCGGGGAGGCTCCATGTCGAACAGCGAGAAGAGCGCGCCGGGGAACAGCACCGCGACGGCGCCGAAGACCACCCCATGGATCGCCGCGGCGAGCAGCAGCTGATGCATCCAGCGCGGGAGCGCGGCCGCGGAACCAGGAGGAGCGGGGGTCTCGGTCGAGGGCACGGCGGGCATCGCGGAGGGATCGGGCTTCCAGCGGGGCATCGTAGCCGAGCCGTCGGGCGGTGTTCGCTGACCTTCGTGGATCGGATTCGAGCGGCCCGAATCGCGTGGGCCTCGAGGGGGTGGAGAACGGGTGGGAGCGACGCTCAGTCCAGCAAGATGAAGCCGAAGTCGAT
Organism: Planctomycetota bacterium; assembly: GCA_029259725.1. Taxonomy (GTDB): domain Bacteria; phylum Planctomycetota; class B15-G4; order B15-G4; family B15-G4; genus JAJDER01. The sequence continues at coordinate 7,947 of JAJDER010000091.1, forward strand.
GGTGAAGTCCGTCTTCCCGGGCGGCAGGCCCGACAAGGCGGCGACCGACGCGCCGGGCACGATGCCGAGCGCGCCGTCCGAGTCGGCCAGGTCATTCGCGCCGGCGTCGGTGAGGGTGGCGCCGAAGCCCGCCAGCGCGAGTTGGTTGAGCCGTACCAGGACGACGTAGTCGGGGTCGTTGGGAACCAGCCCCGAGAACACGTATCGGCCCTGGACATCCGTCACGACCGACTCGACCGGCACGCCGGCGCGGTCGAGACGCACGACGACCCCCTCGAGCCCGGGCTCGAGGGGCTGCTGCAGGCCGTCGCCGTTGAGGTCATGGAAGACGCGGTCGCCGACCTGCACGGGCAACGCCTGACACAGCAGGGCCAGATCCCCCAGCCCCGCCGCCTTGCCGAAGGTGCCGGCCTGGTTCAGCGAGTAGACCTTGTAGGCATCGGTGATCGTGCCGGTGGCCACGTCGAAGCGCCGCACGCCGCCGGTGCGGATCTCGTCACCACCCCCGTTGATCGGGTCGAAAGCCGTCGTGGCCACCTCGCCCGAACCGGGCAGGATCGCCACGCCGCCGAGGGTCACCTCATCGTGGGCGGTGATGCCACCGACCTCGAAGAAGTCCTCGAAGAAGTACTCACCTCCGCCCGGGCCTTCACCGTTGCCGGCGCCCGCGGTGCTCACCCCGCCGGCGGAGCCATCGGACTCGAGTACGTAGCCGCCGCGGTCGCTCGTCGCGCGCAAGAGGTCGCCGCCCGAGATGCCCTCGTAGGTCTGCAGACCGGAGAGTGCCAGGTTCAGGTAACCCGTCTGGTGCCCGTGCCGGTCGATGAAGCCGAGCGCCAGGCTGCCGTCGCGGTGGAACTCGATGCTCGACAGGATCGGCTGCGGGAAGACGGCCTTGATGCCGCAGCTGGTCGGGAAGAAGTCGATCCAGGGAAAGAAGCCGGTCAGGAACAGGCAGTCGATCTCGGCCTTGCCCTTGGGATACGTGAGCGGGAAGGTGAACTCGTCCACGAACGCGCCGCGACTCAGGCGCCGCACGTGGGCGTCGACCTGGCCGGTGAGCAGGTCGGTCTCGCCGGTGCAGACGACGCCGACGTAGAGCTCGCCGCGGTGGACGCTCACCGCGAAGGGGCGCGCCTCGCCGTTGGTACAGGTGATGCCGGCCACCGCATCGAATCGGTCGAGCAGCGTGCCCGTCGCGATGTCGATCGCGAGGACCTCGCGCTGGTTCAGGTTGACCGCGTAGAGCGTGGTCTCGTCGTCCGAGATCGCGAGACCGCCCAGGCCGACCTTGCCGACCTTGTCGAACGCATCCGCGTCGTAGGACACCTCGTCGGTGTTGGCCGGCAGATCCGGGCGCGAGACCGTGCCGAGGTCGACGCCGGGAAGCGTGGCCACGTCCACCCAGAGCGAGACGTCGTCCGGCGAGGGCGTACCCAGGCAAGCCTCGTCGACCCGGTAGATCGCGCCGAGTCCGCCGGGGCCGAAGCCCACGTGGCGCTTGAGGAAGGCCGCGGCGAACAGCGTGTCGGTGTGACGCTGGTACGCGAGGCCCCAGGTCGCGCCCACCTGCACGGCGTTGGCCAGGTAGGTGTTCTGGCCCGAACCGGACGCGTCGTAGGGGAATCGCACGAGCACGTCCTCGCCGGCCGCAGTGCCCGCGAGGAGCGGGTCGCCGTTCACGTAGCACGGGGTGGCCAGGCACGCGTCGGTGCCCTCGGGGCAGATCTCGACGGGCGCGATCAGCGCGAGATCGACCTCACAGGTATCGCCCTCGACGAACTGGACTTCCTTGCCGCCATTCGCTTCGGCCGGCCCGACCGTGAGCCAACTCGGCCAGCCGCTGAACTCGAGCCGGAGGGCGTCGGTCTGGATGCCCGTGAACTGGTACTGCCCGTCGCCGTCGGTGAGCGTCATGTCGACCAGCACGTCGGCGGCGTCGTACGCCTCGACGAGGACGCCGGGCACACCCGGCTCGCCCAGGTCGGCGACACCGTTGGCGTCATGGTCGTTCCACACGCGGCCGCCCAGGATCTCCTCGCACGCGTCGGTGCAGGGCCCGTCGACTCCGGTCATGCTCACCCCGTTCGACACCCCGATGTTCCCCGGGTCGGTCGGATCGACGGCGATGAACTGCAACCACTCGGTCTTGTCGATGAGCAGCGGGCGACACGGGACCGGGACGGTGAACTCGAGCTGTCCGCTCGGCGGCATGACGATCGGGACGACCAGCAGGAACGGGACGCCGAGGCAGAGCTCACCGACCGCCGACGGCGTGGGGCCACCCGACAGCGAGACGATGATGTTGACGACCCACCCGCCGGGGGCCGTGAGCATCACGTCGAACTCGCCCCCGATCTCGATGGTCTCGGGGACGTTGATGACGAACCCGGGGTCGCCCGCGCAGTCGCCCAGGGCGGCTGCAGGCGTGGTCAGTGTCATGCAAAGGCCCAGCAGGACCCCGAGGGGCCGCCCGATACGGCTCATGGATGCTTCTCCTGGTTGCCCGTCCGGCTCGCCATCCGGCAAGCCGGTTCCCAGCCGCTCGGGTCAGTGTAAGCCACGAATGGGGATCCGTCCCGGAGCCGGCGACACCTCGCGCCCGGCAGCGGGGGGACGCAAGGGCTGGTCTGGTGACCGCGCAGGGTCGAGAATGCACGTTCGGGATCCAGGGCCGGGGATCAGCGTGTCACCGCCCGTCGCGGTCGTTCCACCCCCACCCCGGTACGGAGGACCCAGTGGAGACCACGACCCCATGACGCTGCGCGCCTGCCCGTCGACGCGATCGACGCTCGGTCTGGTCCTGCTCGCCGCAAGCGCCCTGCTGCCCGGCATGGCCCCGGCGACCGGCGCCACGAGCGACCCGTCGGAGGCGCCCGGCGTCGCGGCAGCGGCCTCCCGCATCGACGCCCTGGTCGAGGAGGCCCTGGCGCGGCACGGCCAGGCCGTCGAAGCCGCCGTCGTGGACACCGTGTTCCTGCGCCGGGCCTACGTCGACATCGCCGGCCGTATTCCCACCGCGGGAGAGGCGCGCGCCTTCCTCGACGATCCCGCGCCGGGCAAGCGCAACCGGCTGATCGACACGCTCCTCGACGGACCCGGCTACGCCGCGCGCATGTTCCTCTGGTACGCGGACCTGTTCCGACTGCGCACCAAGCTCGCCAAGCGCACGTCCGGCGAGCCGTTCGCCCACTGGATCAAGCAGGCCATCGCGGACGACATGCCCTACGACACCCTCGTCCACGAGCTGCTCGCCGCCACCGGCCCCGCCCACGCCGAGGGCTCGGGCGCGACCGGCTACCTGCTGCGCGACCGGGGCATGCCCGAGGACAGCATGTCCAACACGGCGCGCCTGTTCCTCGGCATGCGCATCGAGTGCGCGCAGTGCCACGACCACCCCTTCAACGAGTGGACCCAGCGGCAGTACTTCGAGATGGTCGCGTTCAGCGGCGGCGTCGACTACGAGATCGACTTCGGCGGCGTCGACCACGGGCCGCGGCTGCTCGAGTTGCGCGCGGAGGTGAAGCAGACCCTGGGCAAGCCCGGGAACAAGGCTTTCGAGCGCATGCTGCGACCGCTCTCCACGGGTCTCGAGGGCACCGGCACCGCGGCCGTGCGCCTGCCCGACGACTACCGCTCTCAAGCCGGCGGAGCGCCGGGCGACTGGATCCGCGCGCGCACCCTGTTCGGTGACGCGATCGGCCCCGAGCCCGAGTTCCCCGAGCCGCCACGCGGCAACGCCAAGCGCTCGCGTCGCGCCAGGGACAAGACCAGGCCGCCGCTCCCGGTCGGGTCGCGGGAGGTCTTCGCCGACTGGGTCACGTCCTCGGAGAACCCGACCTTCACGACGGTCATCGCCAATCGCATGTGGAAGCGGGTCATGGGCCACGGCCTGGTGGAGCCCGTCGACAGCCTCGACCTGGGTCCCGATCCGGTGCACCCCGAGCTGCTCGCCGAGCTCGAGTCGCTGATGCGCGCACTGGACTACGACCTGCGCGAGTTCCAGCGCGTGCTGCACCACACGGCGGCCTGGCAGCGACGAGCCCCCACCGTCGACCTCGGCTGGGACGCTCCGGCCTCGCTGGGCGCGCCGCCGGTGCATCGGATGCAGGCGGAGCAGATCTGGGATTCCCTGCTCACGCTGGTCGTCGAGGACGTCGATGGCACCCTGGCCCCGCCGCGGGACGCCTACGCCGCGGGCGTCTACGCGTCCTACTCGGAGCTCGCCTCGGCCCCCGCGGACGAGTTGCTCGACGAGGTCCGCTTCCGCGCCTTGAAGTTCTCGGACCCGGCGGCTTACCGCGTGGCCCAGAAGGCACGCAAGCAGGAGCAGCAGGCCGACCGCAAGGCCGAGCGCCAAGCGGATCAGCGCGCACTCCGGCCGCTGAAGAACGCACTGCGCAAGGCCAAGCGCCGCGATGACACGGCCGCCATCGAGACCCTGCAAGACCAGCTCACCGACACCGCGTCCGACGCCGACGCCATGGACGAGCGGCGCCCCAAGAAGAAGCGGCCCGCGGACGGGCTGGTGCGCGCCGCCGACCTGCCCTCCCCCGCGCCGGCCGACCACTTCCTGCGCGCGTTCGGACAGTCGGACCGCGAGCAGATCGACGCCGGCCACGTCGAGCCCAACGTGCCGCAGGTGCTGTCGCTGCTGAACGGGTTCCTGGAGACACACCTGCTGACCAATCCGGACGCCGTGCTGGGACAGGAACTGGAGGCCGCGCCCCACACCGACGCGCGCATCGAGACGGCGTTCCTGGCGCTGCTCGCGCGCCGGCCGACGGCCGACGAGTTGCGTCTCTGGCGTGGTGAGATCGGAAGCCGAGGACGGCAAGCGTTGAAGGACCTGGTCTGGACCCTCGCCAACACGCATGAGTTCCTCTTCGTGCGTTGAACACCTGGAGCCCCGCCTTGACCCTCGCACGCCTGCTCCACGGCGCCGACCCGCTCAGTCGCCGCGACTTCCTCGCCGGTCTGGCGTCGGGGCTGCTGGGCGTCGGCGCCGCGTCGATCCTGCCGGGACGCGCGCACGCGTTCGACGAGGTACCCATCGCCCTCGGCCCCGCCACGGCGCGCCAGGTCATCTACCTGTACATGGGTGGCGGCATGTCGCATCTCGACACCCTGGACCCCAAGCCCGGCGCGGCGACCCAGGGACCCACGGGCTGGATCCGGACCGTCGCGGACGACGTGATCGTGTCGGAGCACTTCCCGCTGCTCGCGGCGCAGATGGACAAGGTGGCGGTCGTGCGTTCGCTGCAGTCCACCCAGGGTGCCCACGCCCAGGGCACCTACGCGATGCACACCAGCTACGAGATGCGCGGCACCATCCGGCACCCGAGCCTCGGGGCGTGGGCGCAGCGCATGGCCGGCGGCCTGCACCCGACGCTGCCCGCACACGTCTGTATCGGCGGCGGCGCCAACCACGCTTCCAGGGGCTTCTTCGACTCGCGCTTCGTGCCGCTTCCCATCGGGGATCCCGAGGCGGGCCTGCAGCATGCCGCCCGCGCCGAGGGCGTGGACTCCGACACGTTCACCCGCCGCCTCGACCGCGTCGCCGCCATGAACGCGGCCTTCCGCGCCGAGCAGGGCCACGCCTCGGTGGGCGCCTACGCCGACATGTACGAGCAGGCGGTGCGCCTCATGGACAGCAGCGATCTGGCCGCGTTCGACATCACCGCCGAGCCCGAGTCCCTGCGCGAGGCCTACGGACGCAGCACCCTCGGCCGCGGGTGCCTGCTGGCACGACGACTGATCGAGCACGGGGTGCGCTGGGTCGAGGTGGTCAGCGGGGGCTGGGACACGCACAGCGACAACTTCGAATCCATGCTGGAACTCTGCCCGCCCCTCGATCGCGCGCTGGCCGTGTTGCTCGCGGACCTGGAAGCGCGCGGGCGCCTCGACGAGACGCTGGTCGTGTTGGCCACCGAGTTCGGCCGCTCGCCACAGATCACCGAGGCGCGCCAGGGACGCAACCACCACCCGCAGGCCTTCAGCGGGCTCCTGGCCGGCGGCGGCATCGTCGGCGGAAGACGCTGGGGCGCGACGGACGCGACCGGCACCGAGGTGATCGAGGACGCCGTCCCGGTGGCCGACTTCAACGCGACCATCGCGCACGCGCTCGGGTTGCCACTCGAGCACGAGCTCTGCTCGGAATCGGGCCGCCCGTTCCAGGTCGCCCACGACGGCCGTCCCGTGCGCGCGCTGTTCCGGTGACCCGTCGCGGTTGGCTCGGCGCCGTGCTCCCCATGGGGTCTGCACCCATGCACACCACGTCCTCGTCCCCGCGCGCGCCGCGGGCCCGTGCCCCGGCCGCACGTCTGCCCGCCGCGATCCTCGCGCTCGTGACCCTCGCGCTCCTGACCCTGGCGACGGCGACGCCCGCCGGGGACGTCGATCACGCCACGGCGGTGCAGCCGATCCTCGACCGCCATTGCGTGAAGTGCCACCAGCCTGTCGGGGATCGCGCGCCCAAGGCGGGTCTCGACCTGAGCGCCGCCGAGGGGCTCCTGGCCGGCGGCGAGGGCGGCCCGGTCGTCGAGCCCGGCGCTCCCGACCGCAGCCGCCTGATCGCCCTCGTGTCGCTCCCCGACGGAGACCTCGACCGCATGCCGCCCAAGGGCGACCGTCTCGGCGACGACGAGCTGGCGACGATCCGCGCGTGGATCGCCGAGGGCTGCGTGATCGGCGAAGGTGCTCCGACCGACATCGACACCGACATCGACATCGACACCGAGGTCCGGGCGCCGCGGGCCGACACGCCGCCGGATCCCGCGCGGATCCAGCTCTGGCGATCGCTCGGCGGGACGCGCACACCCGTCACCCAGGTCGCCCGCGCCGCAGCCGGTGACACGGTGGTCATCGAACCGGTCATCCCCGGCAGCCCGCTGCTGCGTGTCGGCTGGCCCACCGAGCAGGCGCGCGTCGACGACGACGCCGTCCGGGCCCTCGCACGCATCGCCGAGAACATCACGGTGCTCGACCTCGGTCGGACCTCGATCACCGACAGGAGTCTCGACACGATCATGCGCTTCCCGCTGCTCGTGCGCCTCGACCTCAACCGGACCGCCGTCACCAGCACCGGGCTGCGGCGGCTCCAGACCATGCCCGAACTGCGCACCCTGGTGTTGCACGGCACCGCCGTGGACGACGACGCCGTCCCCACGCTGCGGACACTGAAGCGCCTGGAGCAGTTGCACCTCTGGAACACCGCGGTGACCGAGGCCGGCGAGACCGCGCTGCTGAAGGATCGCCCGCGCCTGCGCGTGCACCGGACGCTCGTGCTGCCGGGCCCCGAGCCCGAGGCCGACGAGGACGACGACCTCTGACCGCGGTGGCCAGCCCAGATCAGATCAGTTCGTGACGTAGAGCGTGGTCGTCCCGCTCGGCGACCAGCCCTGATCGTTCCAGCCCAGACCGCCCGTGGCCTGCCCGGGCTCGCCTTGCAGCGCCGAGGTCCCGATCACCAGCGCGATCTCCAGGCCGGTTGTCACCGAGGGCAGCGCGATCGTCGAGACCATGCCGCTGCCCCCCTGATGGGACAACACCAAGGGGGACGGGAAGCCGCCCGGCAAGGGACAACCACTCGGACACAGGTCGACCTCGTGGGTGAGCAGGGTCAGCAGCGTCAGCGTCAGCGGCTGTGGCCAGGTCGGCAAGGTCACGGGCACCGGGCTGGGCACCTTCACCGACCCGTTGGCCAGGTAGACCCAGCCGGTCTGGTTCGGATCCGTGTTGAAGGTCGCGTCGCTGTTCCAGGTGACCCAGGTCGCGCGCTTGCTGCCCGCCCCGCCGCCCGGCGCGGACGTCGGCCATGGGTTGTTGTCGAAGGTCCAGACACCGAAGGCGGGCGTCATCGGCGAGCCGTTCGGGTTCAGCCCGCCGACACCGGCCGGGTCCTGATTGCCGACGAAGGTCGTCGGGTTCGGCACGCCGCAGAGCCCCTTCAGGCTGAACGTCTGGTGCCCGCCGAGATCGAAGCCCCCATTCGGGTTGGCGCCGGGGGTGCCGTTGGCATCGCCGATGTTCTCGGTCTGGAGGTAGTAGGGGCCCGATGCGTTCACGCCGGCCGGGTGCAGCGCCACGTTGGTGAACGGGTCGATGGTGGCGGAGAGATAGGCCGACTCGACGTTGGCGAGGAACGTCTGCACCGCGGCCTGGCCACCGTCGGAGGCCACGGTGTGCGACTGCCATGCGTTGAGTTCGTCATTCGACAGCGCCCAGTACTGGTTCCCGTCCGAGCCGTTGCGCACGTAGCGCCACCATCCGCCTGTCGGGAAGGCCAGCGATGACGTCGCCGACGGCAGCCAGCTGAAACTCACACCCCAGCAGAATCCCGTCGAGGCGATCGGAAGCCTGATCCCCGCCGCACAGCCCAGCTGCGTGGCGTACCCGCCGAAGCCGGACGAGATCAACGCCTCGTTGGGCAGCAGCACCGTGCCCGTGGCGCACGCCGCGGGCAGAGCGCCGAGCACGAACGCCGCGCTCGAACCGCCCGGCGCGCCGTAGGGCACGAAGCCGGCGGAGTTGCCCAGCGGGAAGCAGAGGCCGCCGGGGTCGGCGAAGGGCGTGAACACGACCGGGTCGTAGGTCGTCGGAAACGGTGCCCGGTTCAACTCGGTCAGGGTGATCAGCGGGAACTGGATCGCTCCCGTGGGGTTGCCGCCGAAGCCGTAGATGCACACGGTCTCGAGCCACTTCGCCTGCTTGTAGGTCGGCAGCCCACGGGCGCCGAGCGTGCCGCCGTTGATGGACTCACCCGGGATCCAGGTCCCGAGGCCGTCCTGCGCGCCCTGCTGGCCGCCCGCTCCGACGCCGATGTAGGTGACGTCGTAGTCGTTGTTCAGGACGTGGTAGTTGCTGCCGTTCTGCGCGCCGAGGGTCGAGACGGACAACGTGCACGCGAACGCGACGCAGAGGCTGCGCCAAGTCATGCTCAGGGTCATCGGGTCACCTTCCGGGTGGTGCCGCGGTTGCCGAAGAGTTCCGGCGTCCGAGGGGGTCGGACGATCACGCCTGGTGGGTGGACACTCCTAATCGGTGATGTAGATCGTGGTCTCGCCGCTGGGCGACCAGCCCTCGGGGTTCCAGCAGAAGCCGCCGGCCGGCTCGCCGGGCTCCCCGCGCAGGCACGAGGTCCCCACGACGATGCAGATCTCGAGGCCGGCCGTGAGCGGCCCGACGCCGAGCAGCGGCAGCTGATCACTGCCGCCCTGGATCGCCGGGATGCCGAACGCCCCGGATGCAAAACCTCCGGGGTCCGGGCAGCCACTCGGGCAGGAATCCACCTCGTGCGTGAACTGCGGCAGCAGAGCAAGCGTCACCGGCTGCAGCCACTGCGCGAACGTCGACGGGTTCGGGCTCGGCACCTTGACCGTGCCGCCGAAGAGGAAGATCCACTCGGTCAGGTTCGGATCGACCCCGAAGGTGGCATCGGTGTTCCAGGTGATCCAGGTGACGCGCTTCGAGCCGGTCGAGCCCGCACTGTCCGCGGCCGGGCTCCCGTTGTCGAAGGTCCACACCCCGAGCGTCGGCAACGCGCCGCCACCCACGCCCAACGGATCCTGGTTGCCCAGCCCCGTCGCCGGGTTGGGGACACCGCCGGTACCGCCCAGGCTGAGCGACTGGTGCCCGCCCATGTCGATACCGCCGTTGAGGTTCAGCGCGGGCGTCACGAAGGCCGTGGTGAAGTTCTCGGTCTGGAAGTACCACGGACCGGCGCCGTTGATGCCGACCGGTTGCAGCGCGACGTTCGTGTACGGATCCCGCGTCGCCGAGATCAAGGAGTACTCGACGTTCGCGGTGAAAGCCGTGATCGCCGTCAGACCCGCGTCGCTGGACACCGAGCGCGTCTGCCAGGTGTTCAGCTCGTCGTTCGACATGGCCCAGTACTGGTTGTTGTCCTGCGAGTTGCGCAGGTAGTGCCACCAGCCGCCCGTGGGCCAGGCCAGCGAGTTGAGTGCCGAGGGGATCCAGGTGAACTGCACGGACCAGCAGAACCCGGTCGAGGCGATCGGGAGCGACGTGCCCGTCGCACAGGCCAGCAAGGTCGCGAACCCGCCGTTGGCCGAGGGCGCGATGTCCTCGTTGGGGAGCAGGATCAACCCGGAACCGCACCCCGACGGCAGGCCCGCGAGGACGAACGACGCGCTGGAACCGGCGGGGATCCCGAACGGCACGAAGCCGGCGGAGTTGCCCAGCGGGAAGATGACGTTCAGCGGATCGACCACCGGCGTGAACACGATCGGGCTGTAGATGGTCGGGAACGGCGTCGCGTTGAGTTCGGTGAGCGCGATCAGCGGGAACCGGATCGCGAGGGTCCCGGGGCCGGGGCCGAAGATGCAGACGCTCTCGCGCCACGCCACCTGCTTGTAGGTCGGCAACCCCCCCGCGCCGAGCGTCCCGCCGTTGATCAGCTCGCCCGGAATCCAGCGACCGATCCCGTCCTGGTCCGTCTGCGAGCCACCGGCGCCGATGCCCGCGTACGCGATGTCGAAACCGTTGTTGAGCACGTGGTAGTTCGTGCCGTTCTGGGCGCTCGCCAGCGTCGCCACGAGCAGCAGCGCGCTCGCCGCTCCGAGAGTCATGCGCATCGTCTTCGTCCTGGTCCTGGTCGACATGTCTTCCCTCCCCGGGCGGTGCCCGGTCTCATCGGTGCAGGCACCCGGGGGGCGGGCGCCCTACCGTCGTCTGTCCTGGTTTCGGGTCCGTAGGCAGGCGGTGCGCGGGGTCGAGTGTACAGGGGTTTGGACGGATCAGGGTGTGGCGGCGAGGCGGGTGGACATGCCTGGGAGTTCATCCATCGGCTTGGCTCTCCGGGGCATCTGGGTGGATCGCCCCTTCGCTCGCGTCAGCATCGACGCCACTCACGTCGGTGCCCGCCGGGGCCTCGTTCGACGTGTCGGTCGGCGCACCTGCCGGGGCACCCGGCGAGACGACACCGCTGATGTCCACGTCCTCGCCCGCGGCGAGCTTCAGTTCTTCGATCGAGGCCTGCCAGACACCCCAGAACTTCACCGTGAGCCCGTGCTGCGCACCGTAGATCTTGAGACAGTCCTCGTAGCCACGCCGCAACAAGGGCTCGGCACGCGCGAACTCACCACGGCCGTACAGGTTGATCCCGTAGCTACCCCGGACAAGCGCGGAGCCGGGACTGCCGGGATGCACGCTGTCCCAGATGACAAGGGTCCGCTGGTAGATCTCCTCAGCCTCAACCGGCTGCCGGCTGAGTTCGAGCGCCTGGGCCAAGTTGTACGCGATGCTCAGCGCGATCGCGCTGTCAGCACGCACGAGTTCCAGGCTGAGGTCGAGCGCGGGCCGCAGTGCCAGGAACGCATCATCGAAGCGACGCTGCCGCACGTACAGGGTACCGAGATTGTTGTGCAGGGTGGCCGTGAGCTCGCTTGGGGCGTTGTGCTCGAGGTCGCGTTGCAGCGCGAGCTTCCAGAGCGCCTCGGCCTCGCCGGTGCGTTCGGTGATCTGATAGGCCTGCGCCAGAAGGGCCAGGCATTCCAGCGTCTCGGGCGCCGCGGGACCGAAGACCGTCTCGGCGACTTCGCGGGCCTCGGTCGCGAGTTGGATCGAGTCCCCGTACCGGCGCACGGTCTGGAAGATCGACGCCATCGTGATCAGCATGCCGACGCGGATCTCGGGCTCTTCCTCCAGGCTGGCCAGGGCCTGCTCGGCCCCCCTGTCGAGGACCTCCGAGAGCGTCGGGATCTCACCGAGGTTCTCGCGACGGTTGTTCGCCCTGAACAGGCCCATCACGAACTCGACCAGGCGCCTCGACGTCTCGGCCTCGCGTCGTGCCTCGAGCGCGGCGGCCTCGGCGGCCGCGGCGGCAAGCACCGCCTTGGTCGCCTCGAGACCCTTGGCCGTCTCGGCCGCCTCGGCCCGGAACCACTGCTGCGTGGTCACGACCAGCCCGCCGATCAGCGACGCGAGCAACAGCGCCGCGAGCACGACGGCCGGCTTGTACTTCTTGACGAAGCGCGAGGCCCGGTACGCCAGCGTCGCCGGTCCGGCCAGCACGGGCTCACCGGTGAGGAAGCGCCGGACGTCCGCGGCCAACTCCGCCGCCGACGAGTAACGGCGGTCACGGTCCTTCTCCAGCGCCTTGAGCGTGATCCAGTCCAGGTCCGCCGGCATTGGTCGGACCGAACTCGGCGGCGGCGGCAACTCCTCGCTGATGCGGCGGATCGACTCCGGCAGCGGCGACGCCGACAGGTCCAGCGGCGGCCGGCTGCAGAGCACGTGGAACAACACCGCGCCGAGGCCGAAGACATCCGTGCGCGTGTCGACCGAGTCCGGGTCCCCACCCACCTGCTCCGGGGACGCGTAGGGCAGTGTCCCGAGCACATGACCGAACTGCGTGTGCGCCGAGGCCGACACCGAATCGTTGTCCGTCGGACGCGCCAGGCCGAAGTCGATCACCTTCGCGCGCCCCTCGGTGTTCACCAGGATGTTGCCCGGGTTGAGGTCACGGTGGATCACGCCGTGCTCGTGGGCGTGCTGGATCGCGTCACAGATCTCGAGGAACAGTTCGAGCCGCGCACGCAGCCCGAGGTCGGCGGTGTCGATGTGTTCGTAGAGGCGCTTCCCGTCCACCAGCTCCATCGCGAAGAAGGGCTGGGAGTCCTCGCCCTCGCCCACGGTCCCGGCTTCGAGGATGCGCGCGATCCCGGCGTGCTGCAGCCGACCGAGGACCTCGACCTCGACCTCGAAGCGGCGCAGCGAGCGGCTCGAGAGCACGCCCGGGCGGATCACCTTGAGCGCCACGTCGCGGCGCGGCGACTCCTGCTCGGCGCGGTACACGGCCCCCATGCCGCCACGCCCGATCTGCTCCACGATCCGGTAGTGCCCGATGTGCTCGGGGAGCGGCGCCGTGGCGTGGGTCCGCGCGCCGGTCGGGAGCAGGCCCCGCATCTCGTGCAGGACGTCCTCGTTGCGCGAGATCTCCTCCAGCTGCTTGGTGCAGTCCGGGCACTCGGAGATGTGGGTCTCGACGGTCTCGAGCTCAGCCCCGGGCAGCTCCTGGTGCAGGAATTGCTCGAGCCTGTCGAGGGTCGGGCAGGCGCTGGTCAAAGGACGATCCCGCGGGCCGGCATGCGCGCCGCTCCTCTTCTCGCTCGGGTCCGGGAGACATCGCGGGACACGCCGCAGGCGCCCCCCGCCTCGAACCCTGTATTGGTGCGCAAGCGGCACCCTCTCTGAGGGAAATCAAAAAGATCTGCCCGAGCCCGAAGACGAGGCCGATCGTAGCGTTCCGGCCTCATCGCGGGATCTCGCGATCCGGGACGGGCGGCTCTCAGCGGCCCGCGCGCCCGGCGAGGAAGCGCCAGGGGATCAGTCCCGGGACACGGCGCCGGTAGTCCAGGTACTCCTCGCCGTGCATGGCGACCAGCGTGCGTTCCTCGATGCGCAAGCCGACCATCACGTACAGCGTGGTCACGACGCAGAACAGCAGGCGGCTGGCGGACATCACCGGGGTGGCCCAGAAGGCCACCAGGAAGCCCAGCATCAGCGGGTGGCGCACCACCCGATACATCCAGCGTTCGACGAACTCCGGTTCCGCGAAGGGCTGCCCGCGGAAGTACCGCACGACCTGTCGCAAGCCGAAGAGATCGAAGTGGTCGATCAGGAAGGTCGCCCAGAGCACGAGCATCCAGCCGGCCACGGCCAGGGCGTGCAGTCCCGTGGCGACCAGGCCGTCGCCGAGGTTCCAGGCGACACCCTCCACCGGGCGCCACTGCCAGAAGGCCAGGCACAGGATCAGGTTGGTGCAGAGCACGAACGTGCTGCGCTCGATGGCCGGCGGGATCAGGCGGGTGATGGCCGCCTTGAACCACTGCCGCGCCATGATCGTGTGCTGGACACCGAACAGCCCGAGCAGCGCGAGGTCCAGGGGCAGGGCCTGCCCCAGCGGAACGGGCACGCCGTCGCTCACGCCCTTGGGCACGAGCAGGTCCGACACGAAGCCGATGGCGTAGAGGAAGGTGCCCAGGAAGAAGGCGTAGACGAGCACGCCGTAGACCAGCACCGAGGTCCGCGACAGGGCGGAGGAGGGGGTGCAGGCGCTCTCGTCACGGGACGAAGCCATCGGGCCCATGATGCCAGGGACCGGGCGCCGCGGGTAGTGGCTGAGCTGCGACCCTGCGTCGCAACCCGCTCAGTCGCGCACGCCGAGGTCGTCCAGCGCGAGCACGGCCATCGCCGTGCCGTAGCTCTTGCCCAGCAACAGCGTGTCCAGGAAGGCGCCGTCGGCGGTGCGCGCGTCGAGCACGGCGCGCTTGAGCGGGCCGTCGTGATGCGCGCGGATCCCGTGAGCCGGCGCCGCGACTCCCGCGAACGCGGCGTTGGCGTAGTCGAACATCAGGTAGTGACTGCCCTGCGCGGCCGCGCCGGTGTGCATGAGCACCTTGCCGCGCTCACTGACGTAGGTGTCGAGATGCTCGAGGAAGGTTCCGAGCGCAGCCATCACGTCCTCGAACTCCAGCCGGCCCGCACGCTGCAGGGCCAGGGTGCACAGCGGTCCGCGGCCGGCCGCTCCGGGCGCCGCCGAAGACGCCGTCGCCGCAGGCGTGTTCGCGTAGAGCATGTAGGTGAAGCGACCGTCCTCGAGACGCATGGCCTCCAGGCAGTCCAGGGCTCGGGCGAGCATCGGCTCTCGGATCGCGATGCCGGCGTCGCGCGCTTCGAGCAGGGCCATGGTCGCTGCCGCCGTCGTGAAGCTGATGGACTGCTCGGGGCCGTCTCCCGCCCCCAGCTCCGCGGTGAGGAAGTAGCTCCAACCTCCGTTGCTGCGCTGCCGCTCGGCCAGCGCGTCGAGCAGCCCCGCGACACGCGCGTCGATGTCGGCCGGATCGAGCCGACCCGCGTTCACGAGATCCGCCAGCATCCAGAGCACGTACGACTGGCTCCACACGGCATAGTCCATGTAGGCCACCGGGCCGCCGTCGGCGAGGGCGCGGTCGTGCGCGAGCAGCACCCAGTCGATGGCCCGCTGGAGCGCGGGCTCGACGTCAGGCTGATCGGCCACGCGCAGCAGCGCCCGCACGCCCAGGGCGCCGATGGCGAGCTTGAAGTCCTCGTGGTCGTCGGGCGACTCGAGGGCCCAGTCGTTCGGACCCTGCCACGCGCCGGACCCCTCCTGGTTGTCGAGCAGCCAGACGACGGCTTGCCGCTTGGCGCGCCGGGTCTGCTTTGCGGAACTCGCCGGCAGGGGCGCGCTCTCGGGCGGCAGCGCGGCGGCGTAGAGCTCCGCGGCCGGCCAGGGGCGCGCCGCGCCGAAGTCGATCTGCCACGCGGTGCTGGTCAGGGTCGCCGCCGCCATCCAGGACCACCGCGTGTCGCTGAACTGCTCGACGAGGCGACGCAACACGGGCTCGGCCGCGTGCTTGCCGTGCTCGCCCCATGCGAGGATCGCGTGCACGTACAGCAGGGCCGGCTCCAACTCGTGGCCCGGGTGTTCGTCCAGCAGGCGCGCCACGATCTCCGCCGCCTCCTCGTTGCGGCCGAGGCCGACGAGCACCCGCGCGCGGGTGTCCTCGAGTTCGACCGCCCGGGTGCCCGCGGCATCGGCCTCGAGCGCGCGGTCGAGCACGGCCAGGGCTCCGACGCCGTCGCGCTGCCGACGCCGGATCGAGGCCAGCAGGCTCAGCGCCTCGACGTCGTCGGCGTCCCGCAGCAACACCTCGGTCAGCAAGGTCTCGGCGCGCTCGAGTTGGCCGCGCGCCAGGCGGGCCTGTGCCTGCTCGACCGTCGAGAGCCCACGCGGGATGTTCGACGCGCGCGGCGACACGTCCAGCCCCGCGAGCAACGCCTCGTAGAAGACGTCCTCGGTCTGGAACAGGACCTCGCCGTCGGGCGTGACCAGCATCAGCGCGGTGCCGAAGGTCGAGGCCCCCATCCCGAAGAGCTCCGGGTCGCTGAACGGCACCTGCGTCCCGCCTTCGATCCGCAGCGGCACGAAGCGCTCGTTGACCAGCTCGATGATGTCGTGGTCCATGAACGGGCCCGTCATGGTCCCGTCGGAGATGTCGAAGCCCGGGTAGAAGCGCGCCGACACGAGCACCAGACGGTGCTGCTCGTGTGCCCGCGCGGCGGCCTCGTCCCAGTCCCCGGCCCAGTCGACCTCGCTGCCACACCGACCGGCCAGGGCCAGCAGGCGCACCTCGGCGGCCCGCGTCTCATCCAGCGGCGTGAGCTTGAAGCCACTCCAGACCTCGTCGAACAGCGGGAGCACGAGCTCCCACTGTGCGGGCGCGGCGGCGCCCTGGAGCACGTACACCACGCCGTCCTGCACGAGGTAGCGCTGGCGCACCCGGAAGGTGCCGCTGGGCGTGCTCATGTCGGTGATCACGCCCGGCGAGGGGCGGTCGAGCAGGGTGTCCTCGAGCCGCCGGCCGTCGGCGTACTCAGCGCCCGCCTCGATGGTGCGCATGGTCTCGTCCTGCACGGCGCGCGGGTCGTCGCGCACGGCGTCGATGCGCGCACGCACCGAGAGTTGCGCCGCGAGACCGGCCGCCGCCGGGGGTGAGAAGGTCACGTGCAGGGCGTGGTTGCTCTCGCTGTCCACTCGGGCGGTCCACCCGTCGGGCACCTCGAGGCGAAACCCGAATCCGCCGGCGCTGTACGTCTCGCCTGCGCTCGCGGCCGGCGACACCCCGATCGCGGCGATCAGCGCAGCCATGAGCGCGACGACCCGACCGAGGGCTCGCGAAGTCGGCAACCCGTCGAGCTCGAGCACGTCGCGCCTCCCCACGAGATGAGCGGGCCATCGTAGCGCAAGCCCGTCCGCGCAAGCCCGTCCGCGCAAGGCCATGTGCGCAAGGCCATGTGCGCAAGGCCATCGCCGCGACGCCGTCAGCGCCGCGCCAGACGCAGCGCGCCGCCGATCAGCCTCCGCCCCGAGCGCGACCGCAAGCTCGTGAACGGGCTCGGCCTCCAGATCTTCAGCTTCTCCAGCAGGAAGTCCACGGCCATGTCGTCGAGACCTTCCTCGAGCGGATAGACGGACTCCCCGTGCGCGACGCGGCCCTGCAGGCGCGCGAGGCCGACGCGCTTGAGGTCGTCCATGCGCGTGGTGATGGTGTCACCGGGCTCGACGGGACCGAGCAGCTCGCTCTCGCCGGGCGTGAGTACCGTCTCGTGCCGACCGAGTCGGAACCCCCGGGCGCGGCCACGCTCGGTGAGCAAGGCCAGTTCGTGGACGCGTGCGCCCTCCTCGATGACACCCACGGCGCGCAGCCGCGCAGGCGAGTCGGTGATCACCCCGTCCGGCCCGTGGATCTCGAAGTGTCCGGCGGCGTAGTCCCGCGGCTCGACGATCACGCCGCGCCCACCATCCGCGAAGTTCAACTCGATCCTCCCGCCGCGCCGTCGCGCCGACGAGAGCTGCCGACAACCAAGCAGCGCCTTCAACAGCCCGTGCCCGTGGTAGCGCCACGCGGAACGATGGCAGACGACACGGTCGATGCTCCCGATGAGCTCCGGGCCGGCCTCGCGCACCAGATCGATCCACGGCAGGGTCGCGCAGTCCTCGGCGACATCGACGGAAGACCAGCCCTCGAACACGCCGAGCTTGCCGGCCTGCTTGAAGAGGACCGGCGGCGTGTCGACCAGCAGCCGCGTCCCACGCCGCGGCAGCGAGCTCAGCTTCCCGAGCACCTTCGGCACGGCCTGCTTGGTGACCGAGACGCACACCAGGTCGGCGGCCGTCACGTCGGCGGCCCCGAGCCGGTCCAGGGGCAGGACGTCCACGCGCGTGCCGGCCAGCCCGCTGCGGCCGGTCAGTTCGATCGAGCGCTCGGTGCGAGCGAAGACCCCGGCCAGTTCGAAGGTCTCGGGCTGCGAGAGCAGCGCGGGCAACACGTCGGTGACCACGCGCCCCCCGGCGCCGATCACGATCACGCGGCGCAAGCCGTTCTCGGCGCGGCGGCGGCGCGACGCGGCCAAGGCCGGAGCGTTGAAGCGCTTGGCTGCCTCGCCGCCGCTGCTGCCCTGCTTCGGTGGGACGGGCGCGTGATCCTCGGCGACCCGATCGGCGAACACCGTGGTGGCCAGGTGCCGCGCGAGCCGCATCGACAGCGCACAGATGGTGAAGGTCGGGTTCGCGCAACCGCTCGTCGGAAACACCGAGGCGCCCGCGCAGAACACGTTGGCCACGCCGTGAACGCGTTGGGTCCGGTCCACGACCGACGTGGCCGGGTCGTCCCCCATCCGCGTCGTGCCCATGTGGTGGGACGCATCCAGATCCACCGGCCACGGGTCTTGCGCGTCGAGGTCGCTCTCGAGCCGGCCGGCCCCGGTGCGCAGGAGTTCCTGGGCGAACGCCTCGTGCAGGGCGACCAGCGAGCGCTTGTCCAGCTCGGTCGGCGCGTGCCGCACGATCGGGCGGCGTTGCCCGAGGGCGTCGAGGTCGTCGCCGAGCAGGACGCGATTGTCCGGGTCGGGCTCCATCTCCATGAAGTTGCGCAGGCGGATGGTCGAGACCGCCGGAGCCGCGCCCTCGCGCAACCGCGAGTTCAGGTACCGCAGCACCATCGGCAGGTGGATCAGGATCGCCCCGACGACGCCGAGCCAGCCGAGCACCCCCTTGCGCTCGTTCTGGAGGTCGCTGTCGTCGCCGGTCTCGGAGTAGTCGCGCAGGGTGACGATCTTCCCGCGGCTCTTCTCCTTGAAGCGCCCGTAGAAGCCCTTGCTGCGCTTGACCAGCAGCACCAGCGACTCGACCCCGCGGTTGTCCGACCACGGGAACAGGGGCTCGAAACGCACATAGCTGTTGAGCACCCGCTGTTGTCGCTGTGCGTCGTCGGGGAGCCGCAGCCCGGCGTATCCGGCGTAGCCCTCGTACAGACAGCCGAACTGGTACGGCAGCTCGCGCACGGGCTCCGCGAGGTGGACCAGGCCGCCGTAGTTCTTGGGATGGTTCATCAGGTGTCGGCCGACCTGGTCGTGCGCGTTGCCGAGCCCGTCCGCCTGCAGGTCCGTCGACGCGAGCAGCAGGCGTGCGTTCTCGATGCCCCCCGCCGCGACGACGAAGACCCGCGCCTCCACGGCGAACTCCCGGCCCGCGCTCGTGCGCCCGACCGCGCGGCGCACCCGCACGTCGGCCGCCCCATGCGATGCCCCGTCCGCTGCCCCGTCCGCTGCGCCGTGAGCTGCCGGTTCGGCGCCCTCGAGTCGCAACACCGTCGCGTCGAGGTAGAGATCGACACCCTCCCGGTCGAACACGTGCTTCCACTCGCGACCGAAGTCCTGCGCCTCGGCGCAGGCCAGGAACACCTTCTCGTCCAGGCCCGGCCACGCGAAGCGCCGGTCGCCGGCGTCCGCCAGGGCGACGAAGTCCTCGTACAGCTCGAGCGGCGCGAAGCGGTAGCGCTCGCCGGCTCGTTGCCACCACGGCAGCAAGTCCTCGCGGGACAAGGGCCAACCCGAGCGGCGCAGGAACGGGCGCTCGGTGAGATCGACGTCGTCGAGCGGGCTCGAGAGTCCGGCCCAGGTCGTGGACGTCCCGCCGAGCGTGCGCTCGCGCGAGTAGTCCTTGATCTCGATGCCCTCGCTGGCCACGCCGCGCAGGTCATCCGCGAAGCGCGTCGTCCTCCGGCGCCCGCTCTCCAGCACGCAGATGCGCAGGCCCGAACCGGCCAGCTCGGCGACCACGGTCATCCCCGCCGGTCCCGACCCGAGGATGCACAGGTCGTACCGGAGTCCCGCATCGGGCGGCGACTCGGCGAGATCGACGATCATGGCGACGCGGGCACCCGGGCGGTGAGGAGACGACGGAAACGATGGACCGATGATCGCTTTCGTCCGAGCCGGCGACCACCGTCGAGGGAAACTCGGCCCGCCTCCGCTCAGATGCCCCGGCCGTAGGTCACCCAGCCGAAGGCGCGCACCGCGGCAAAGTAGAGCCGCGCGAGGATCGGATGGCCGGCCTCCTCGATGCAGTCGCAGAGGGCCTCGTCGCAGTCCGCCCGCGAGTCGAGGGCGCGCCCGTAGCAGAGGTCATGGCCCACGCAGCAACCACCGATGTCCAGATCCGGCGCCACCGAGCAGCCGTCCGGCCCCCAGATCAGATCGAAGACCGACGCGCCGCTCGGCCGCTCGGGCGAGAGCACGCCGACCAGCGAGGCCAAGAGCTGGGACTGCCGCAGCAGCACGCCTTCCTCCTCGGGCGACGCGGCCAGTTCTTCCAGCCCCGTCACCCACAGGCTCCCGGCGACCCAGGTGCGCGGATCCAGGAGCCGCGCGGGGTCGCCTTCGCCTTCGAGCGCCTGCAACGCGTCCTCGTCCAGGCCGAACAGGCGCTGGGTCTCCCAGCGCTCCGCGCCGGTGTCCTCGTCGTAGGACACCGCCATGATCTCCTCGCCGTCGTCGTTCTCGATCACGCACCAGCACCGACCTGCCGCGTCCACCCGCGTCACGCAGGTGACGCCACTGAACTGGACCATGACCGACTCGGAACGAACAGGCAGGTGCGCCTTGCCCGGAGTCGCGCAGCCGGGGAGCCCGAGGGTGGCGGCGAGCACGACGAGGACGGGGCGAAGAACCATGGGCGACACTCCGGAGGCATGGGCACGTCGGCGGGGGACTCCGCGCTTCCGTGCCAGGGCTGGATCCTACGACGGAGGGGACGGCGAGGGTCATCCCGTTCGTGAGCAGCCGAGGCCGCGCGAGGTTCCGGCGAGCCCGCTCCCCCGAAGCCTGCCGAGCGTGGCACCATGGCCTGCGGAGGACGCCCGTGACCGATTGCCTGGCCCGCATCGCGTGGATCCTGCTGACGGCCGCAGCACTCGGCGACGACGCCGACCTCGCCGTCGCCCGCGTGCACAGCCCCGCGGTCCTCGGGCGAAGCGGCACGTTCCCCGACGGCATCAACGGACTCTCGGCCTCGGTGACCCTGTGCAACGACGGCCCCGGCGTCGCCGCGTGGCAGGCCGCCATGGCCGAGGACCATCCCGGCGTGACCCTGAACCTCTATCGCGTGGCGCTCGCTGACGACGGCGTCGAGCGCATCGAGCAGGTCGGCACCTCGTGGGTCTTCCACGGATTCGCGGCGCTGGCCCAGAGCTTCTGCGCGTCGTGCTCCGGTTCGCTCGGCCTCTCTGCGCTCGGGCCCGGCTGCTCGACCAGCGACGCCGCCGCCGTGGTCGGGGACAGATTCTGGCTCGGCCCCCGTGGCGAGTGGGATCCCTTCGCCGGCTCGTGGTCGTGCCTGGGCTCGTGGTTCGATGGGACCCCGGTGGACTGCCTGCGCGACGAGACCGGCGCCGGCCTCGATCCGGTTGCCCATCGCCTGCAGGTCCACGACGCCGACCTGCTGGTCGCCGGCGCGAGCTTCCTGCTCGAGGCGGCGGTGCTGTCGACGGATGACCAGGACCCCGGCGACGATGTCGCGCACGTCGGCGTGGTGCCGCTCTGGACCGGCGCGAACTGGGTGTTCAGCCTCGCCGCGCCGGGCCAGACCGTGGCCGGCCCCGCCGTCCAGAGCTGGGGCGACGTCGTGACGAGCGCCTCGCTGGCGCCTGACGACGGTGAGCTGCTCCTGGCCGTGTCGGTCACCGATCTCGGCGCCGGCGCGTGGCGGTACGAGTACGCCTTGGCCAACCTCTCCGTAGGCCGGGCCCTCGACGCCCTCGAGGTGGTCGCGGGCGGCGCGGCTTCCAGTCCGTTCTTCGGCGATGTCGACGAGGACACCGGCAACGACTGGTCCCTCGAGACCACCGGCGACGTGTGGAGCTGGTCGCTGCCCGAGGGCCTGCCGACCGGCGAACCGGGCGGCGGCGCGCTGACCTGGGGCGTGGCCTACGGGTTCGGCTTCACCAGTGACCGCGCTCCGGTGAGCGGCACGCTCGCGCTGTCGCTGTCCGACGCCGGCCCGGGCCCCGACGACGTGCTCGTGGACACGCTGGTCCCCGGCGGCTTCTCGACCTGGGTCGACCTGGGCCAGGCCAAGCCGGGCACGGCGGGCGAACCGCGTCTGGCCGGCACCGGCCCGCTGACCACCGGCTCGCCGCTGGTGCTCACGCTGGCCGACGCCGCCCCGCACGCCGACGTGACCCTCGTTGCCGGCGCCGCGATCCTGGCCGCTCCCTTCAAGGGCGGGGTGCTCGTGCCCCGGCCGGACCTGCTCGTGGCCGGTCTCGTGACCGATGGCGCCGGAGCCCTGAGCCTGCCCTTCGTCTGGCCGCCGGGTATCGCCGCGGACACCCGTTTCGTGCTCCAGGCCTGGGTCCAGGACCTCGGGGCGACCTTCGGCCTCGCCGCGAGCAACGGCCTGCTCGCCATCGCCGGCGGCTGACCTGCCCGGCCCGAATGGCCCGCGGCGGCCGTCGCCCCCGCGGGCGGCCCTTGCAGCTTCCCGCACGTCCACGTCAGGATGACCCGGTGATGCCCTTGTCCACCGAGACCCGACGCGTGGTGCTGATCAGCCTGGGCTCGGTCCTCGTGGCCCTCGGCGCGATCGGAGCGCTGCTGCCGTTGCTGCCGACGACGCCGTTCCTGCTGCTCGCCGCGGCGTGCTTCGCCAAGAGCAGCGTGCGGTGCCATCAGTGGCTGCTGCACAACCCCGTCTTCGGCCCGACCATCGCCACCTGGGAACGCCACCGTGCCCTGCCCGTGGGCGTGAAGCCGCGCGCGTTGCTGTTGCTGTGGATCGTGCTCGGCGTGTCGATGGTCTTCGCCGTCGACGCCTTCTGGCAGCGCGCGCTGCTGGCCGGCATCGGCGCGGCCGTCAGCGTGTTCCTGCTCTCCCTGCCGGAGCGGGAGGCCGAGCCCGTGCTCGGCACGCTGGCCGAGAGCGGTCCACCTCCGTCGTGAGGGTGCCGGGACTCGTCGTGACCTGCGCGCTCGTCGCCTTCGGCGGCCTGGGCGGTTGCGGCCAGGCCAGCACGGACCCGACGCCGGCGCCGCCCGCGGGTGCCGAGCCCGCGGCCCAGGACGCCGCGCCGAGCGACGCACCGCCGGGCATGGTGTGGATCCCCGCCGGTCGCTTCCGCATGGGCGCGGTGGGCGGTGAGGCGCGCTCCGACGAAGGGCCGGTGCACGAGGTCGAGGTGAGCGGCTTCTGGATGGACGCGACCGAGGTGACCAACCGGGAGTTCGCACGCTTCGTCGACGCGACCGCCTACGTGACCGTCGCCGAACGCGCTCCGACGCTGGATGAGATCATGGCGCAGCTCCCTCCGGGCACCGCGCCTCCTCCGGAAGAGGACCTGGTCGCCGCGTCGCTGCTCTTCATCCCGCCGAACCAGCCCGTGCCTCTGGGCGACCCGTCGCGCTGGTGGGCCTGGGCCCCGGGCACCGACTGGCGCCACCCCGAGGGCCCGAGCAGTTCCCTCGACGGTCGCGACGATCACCCGGTGGTCCACGTGTGCTGGGACGACGCCGTGGCCTACGCGTCATGGGCCGGCAAACGCCTGCCCACGGAGGCCGAGTGGGAACGGGCCGCGCGCGGCGGCACCGACGACGCGCCCTACGTGTGGGGCGAAACGCCCGTCGACGAGGCCGACCCGCAGGCCAACCTCTGGCAGGGCAGCTTCCCCCACGTCAACACCACGGCCGACGGGTTCATGCGCACGGCCCCGGTGGGCTCCTTCGCCCCGAACGACTACGGCCTGCACGACATGGCCGGCAACGTCTGGGAGTGGTGCGCCGACTGGTATCGCGCGGACACCTACGCGGCCCGGACCGACCCGGTGGTCGTCGACCCGACGGGACCGGTGTCGAGCCTCGACCCGGACGAACCCTGGGCGCCCAAGCGCGTCGAACGCGGGGGCTCGTTCCTGTGCCACGCCAGCTACTGCAGCAGCTACCGGCCCTCGGCGCGCATGCCCGGGAGCCCGGACACCGGCGCCAGCCACCTCGGCTTCCGCTGCGTGCTCAGCGAGGCGGAGCGGCCCGGACGCTGAACGCCCGGAACCGCCCCGACCTCGGTGGGCGGGCGACCTGCTGGATCAGGCGACCTGCCGGATCAGGCGACCTGCCCGACTACTTGTCGTCGTGCGCCGGGTCCAGCATGAAGATGCCGGCGATGAAGTCGACGGCCTGACCGCTGCGCAGCTGCAGGTCGAGACCCAGACCGAGCATCACCTGGCCGCGGATGTCCATCGCGTTGATGAGCTTGGCGTCGTCGTTCGAGAAGACGAAGTCCTCGCCGTGCCAGCCGTAGCTCCCGGCGTACATCGGGACGCCCATGGTCTTCACCTCCTCGTGGCCGTAGAGCAGGCCCCAGGAGCGCGAGTTCTCGTCCCAGCTGTCGAAGGAGCGGTTCGCCCAGCCGGCGGCCGCGACGTCCTGCTCGTACATCCCGCCGAGGTGCAGGAACTCGGTCACGTCGAGCTTGGCGCCGATCCCCTCGCCGGCCATGCCCTTGATGCGAATGATGTCGGTCAGGTCCCAGGCGCGGTCGGCGAAGTAGTTGGTGCCGGTGGAGCAGGCGGTCGACAGGACCAGCGCGGTCAACGCGAGAGCGAGGCGATTCATCGGAGTGGAACTCCTGGACGGAGAGGGTGGTGGCCGGGATGGCCCGTTGGGTTTCCGGTCGGGACCGGGCAAGCCGGAATCGTACGCCACCACCCGGGGCCCACGGCAAGGGGGCGCCTGCTGGAACCGGGGCCTGCCCGCGGCGTGTCCAGCCCGCCGCCCCCAACACGCCGCCACCGCCTACGTCGAGTATACTTCGCGCCGCCGTGCCCCCCTTCGCCCGCCCTTCGCGCCCGCAGGTGCTTGCGCTCCAGCCGGCGCCCGTTCGAACCGGACTCGCTGTCATGATCCTCGGAGTACGCTCGGGTGCGGCCCTGTTGCTCCTGCTCGCGTGCGGGACCGCGTGCGGTTCCTCGGAGGACCCGGCGCACACGGCGGCCGCTCCCGCGGCGGCGCCCGCGCCAGCGCCCACGGCCGTGCCGGCACAGACCCCCGGCCGCGCGACCGCCGCGGTCCCCGGTCTGTCCTCCGCGCCACTGATCGACCCCGGCGGCGCGGTCCCCGGCCCGCGCTTCGAGAAGCTCGACGGGGCGACCAGCGGCATCGACTTCGTCCACCGGCGCAACCAGGACCCCGCCTACCTCCACGTCCTCGCCAACGCCATGTCGGGCGGCGGCGTCGCGCTCGGTGATGCCGACGGTGACGGCCTGGCGGACGTCCTCCTGACCCGCCCCGCCGGCGGCGCGCGTCTCTACCGCAACCTCGGCGACTTCCGCTTCGAGGACGTGACCGAGGCCGCCGGCCTGGAGGGCGACGCCCCCTGGTCGGGCGGGGCCTCCTTCGCCGATCTCGACGGGGACGGCGACCAGGACCTCTACATCTGCGGCTACGACACGCCCAACCGGCTCTACTGGAACCACGGTGACGGCACCTTCGAGGAGGGCGCCGAAGCCGCCGGGCTGGCCTTCTCGGGTGCCAGCATCGTGATGGCCTTCGCGGACGCGGACAACGACGGGGATCTCGACGGGTACCTGCTCACCAACCGCCATCTGGGAACCTCGCCCCCGCTCGGCGACCCCTTCAGCCAGGTCAACGGCCGCTTCGGCGTGCGCCCCGAGTTCGAAGAGCTCCACGCCGTGCTCGACAAACCCGACGGCTCGCAGATGTTCATCTCCGCCGGCCAGCGCGACCGTTTCTATCGCAACGACGGCGACGGCACCTTCTCCGAGATCACCGCGCTCACCGGCATGAGCGGCAACCACTACGGCCTGTCCGCGACCTGGTGGGACTACGACGACGACGGCGACCAGGATCTCTACGTCGCCAACGACTTCTTCGGGCCCGACCACCTCTACCGCAACGAGGGCAACCTGCGCTTCCTCGACGTGGCCACCGCCGCGTTGCCGCACACGCCCTGGTTCTCGATGGGCGCCGACGCCGCCGACATCGACAACGACGGGGACCTCGACTTCCTGGCCTCGGACATGTCCGGCACGAGTCACTACCGACAGAAGGTGGCCATGGGCAACATGGCGGACTCGGGCTGGTTCCTCTCGTCGTCCGTGCCGCGGCAGTACATGCGCAACGCCGTGTACATCAACACGGGCACCGGGCGCTTCGGCGAGGCCGCCAACCTGCTGGGCGTCGACAGCACCGACTGGACCTGGTCGCCGGTGTTCGGAGACCTCGACCTCGACGGGCGCGTGGACCTGTACGTGTCCAACGGGATGACGCGCGACTTCTTCCACAGCGACAAGCGCTCGCTGGCCATGCAACTCGGGCGCGACCGCGAGATGTCCGAGCTGTGGCTCGACGAGCCCGCCCTGAAGGAACGCAACCTGGTCTTCCGCAACGCCGGTGACCTGCACATGGAGGCCGCCGACGACTGGGGCCTCGGACACGCCGCGGCCTCGTTCGGCGCGGCGCTCGGGGATCTCGACGGCGACGGCGACCTCGACCTGGTCACCAACGACTTCGAGGAGGCGGCGGGCGTGTACCGCAACCGCACCGCGGACGGTCACCGGCTCGTCGTCGCGTTGCACGGTACGTGGTCGGAGCGGCATGGCGTCGGCGCGACGGTGCGGGTCGAGACCGACGGCGATCCGGGCCTGCAGGTCCGCCACCTGACGCTCTCACGCGGCTTCATGGCGGGCCACGAGCCGCTGGCCTGCTTCGGCCTCGGCGATCAGGACCAGGTGCGCCGCCTGACGGTGAGTTGGCCCAGCGGCCACGAGCAGGTCTTCGAAGGACTCGCCGCCGACCAGCGCTACAGCATCACGGAGCCCGAGCATCGACCACCGCCGCGGCAGGCCAAGACCCACGAACCGCCGATCTTCATCGGCTCGGCGGGACATCGCAGCGTCGAGCGGCCCTACGACGACTTCTCGCGTCAGCCCCTGCTGCCCTACCAGCTCTCGCGCCTCGGCCCCGGTCTGGCCAGTGGCGACCTGGACGCGGACGGGGATCTCGACTACGTCGTCGGCGGGCCGGCCGGCCAGAGCGCGGTGGTCTACCGGAACATGGAGTCACGCCGCTTCGAGCCGTGGCTGCAGCCGGCGCTGCCGGCGGACGCCGGGTGCGAGGACGCCGGCCTGGTCCTCTTCGATGCGAACGGCGACGGCGCGCTCGACCTCTACATCGTGAGCGGCGGTGTCGAGTGCGAGCCCGGGGATCCCGTGCTGCGCGACCGGCTCTACCTCAACGACGGACGGGGTGTCCTGGTCCGCGCGGCCGACGCGCTGCCCGACCTGCGCGACAGCGGCAGCACCGCGGCGGCCAGCGACTTCGACGGCGACGGGGACCTCGATCTCTTCGTCGGCGGCCGTTCCGTGCCGGGCAGCTATCCGGTCGCCCCCTCGAGCCGGCTGTTGCGCAACGACGACGGTCGCTTCACCGACGTCACCGACGCACTCGCGCCGGGCCTGGGCGCCACGGGACTGGTCACTTCGGCGCTGTGGTGCGACGTGGACGACGACGCCGACGCCGACCTGCTCGTGGCCACCGAGTGGGGTCCGGTGGAGCTGTGGCGCCACGAAGGTGCCGGCTTCGTCGACGCGACCGGCCCGGCACGGCTCGCCGGCCGGCGCGGCTG
The DNA here is from genome assembly GCA_029259725.1 of Planctomycetota bacterium. Classification (GTDB taxonomy): domain Bacteria; phylum Planctomycetota; class B15-G4; order B15-G4; family B15-G4; genus JAJDER01. The sequence goes on from JAJDER010000091.1 coordinate 35,467, forward strand.
GTGGAACGGCCTGGCCGCGGGTGATGTCGACCACGATGGCGACCTCGACGTCGTGGCCACCAACTTCGGTCTGAACACGAAGTACCACGCGACGCACGAGAAACCTGCGCTGCTCTACTACGGCGACTTCGAAGGCACCGGCAAGAACCACCTGGTCGAGGCCGAGTTCGAGGACGAGGTGCTCTTCCCCGGCCGCGGGCGGAGTTGCTCGTCCAACGCCATGCCCTTCGTGGCCGAGAAGTTCACCAACTTCGAGAACTTCGCCGTCGCTTCGCTCGAGGAGATCTACACCGAGGCATGCCTCGCCGATGCCCTGCGCCTGTCCGTGGACAGCCTCGAGTCGGTGCTCCTGATCAACGACGGGCGCGGGACCTTCGAGCCGGCCGTCCTGCCGCGGCTGGCGCAGATCGCCCCGGCGTTCGGCGTGGTCGTCACCGAACTCGATGGCGACGGGCACCCCGACATCGTGCTGGGCCAGAACTTCTTCGCCAGCCAGGCCGAGACGGGGAACATGGACGGCGGCACCAGTCTCGTGCTGCGCGGCCATGGGGACGGTCGCTTCACGCCGCTGCAACCGCGGGAGAGCGGACTGCTCGTCGCCGGGGACGCGACCGGCGTGATCACCACCGACTTCGACGGAAACGGTCGTCCCGACCTGCTCGTGGCACAGAACGACAACGCCCTGCACGGCCTGCTGAACCGATCCGCGGACGGGGCCCCGGGATTCGCCGTGAGCCTCGTCGGGACCGCCGGCAACGCCCGAGGCATCGGCGCGCGCGTGACGCTCCAGCTCGATGACGGAACGACACAGACCGCCGAGGTCACGGCCGGAGGAAGCTACCTCTCGTCCTCGGCACCGGTGCTGTTCTTCGGCGTGCCTGCCGGACGCCGTGCCACCGCCTACCGCGTGCGCTGGCCCGATGGATCGTTCTCGACCCATGCGGGCCCGACTCCAGGTCTCAACCGGCTCTCGCACCCCTGAGCGGCCCGTGCGCAGCCCGACCCGCTCGCCACCCCGGGCGTCCCGAGCAGGGACTCCGCCGCGACGGGACTTGATTCAATATCGGTGCCGGGTTTAGATGATCCCGCCACGCGATTGTTGAATCGAGCGTGCCCGCCTCATGAGTCTACTCGGGCAGCGTGTCTCGACACCGCGCATCTCCCCCAAAGCGGAATCCCACGATGGCCCTCACCAAGATCACCACGGCGGAACTCCAGCAGGAACTCGCCCGACGCGAGAAGAGTGTCTCCAAGCTCGAGTCGAGGCGTGACAAGTTGCGTCAGGAGCTGACCCAGGTCGAGAACGAGATCGCCGCCCTGCGGGGCGGGAAGCGCGGCCCCGGCCGGCCAGCCGGGGCTCCGACGGTCCGCCGTCGCGCCAAGAACGCCGTCTCACTCCCGGATGCGATCGCGGCCGCCATGGAAGTCGGCGCCATCGTCTCACCCAAGGAGGCGTCCGAACTCGTACGCAGCAACGGCTACAAGACGACGTCGGCCAACTTCAACATGATGGTCAGCAACGCCCTGGCGAAGGACAAGCGCTTCAAGCGCCTCGGCCGCGGGCAGTACGAGCGGATGAAGTAGGGTCACGCCGGTGATCCGCCTCGACCCTCACGTGGTCATCTCCTCAGACAACGACAGGCCCGACCCCCCTCCGGCCGGCGGGAAGCGTCGGTCGAGCCAGGCCGGCCCCGCGGACTTCGAGACCCGCGCGAGGGCCGTCCTGGCCCGGCGCCCGGACCTGACTCCACCCGACGACCGGCCGTCCATCGAGGACGCCCCGATCGACGAGCTCATCGATGAGCTCCAGCGACGGCAGTCCAAGCTCGTGGACCTGCGCAAGCAGCGGGACCTGCTGCTCCGGCGGCTCGGGGCCCTCGACGAGGAGATCCACGCCCTCGGTGGCGAGGTCGATGCCCACGCGGCGCGGGGTGGCAACGCCCTGAGCCTCGCGGATGCGCTGGCCGACGCCGTCGCCGTCGGTGTCGTGGTCTCCCCCGCCGAGGCGGCCGAGGCCGTGCGGAAGCGCGGGTATCGCACCACGGCCAAGCGGTTCGTGGCCTCGGTGACCAACACCCTGTCGAAGGACGAGCGCTTCGGCCGTGTCGGGCGCGGACGTTACGAACGCCTCGCGGTCGGCGACGACGACGACAGCGGGGACTAGCCTGGACTTCTCACCAGCTTCGTCGCGAGGGGGCGCCAGGGCCTTCGTGGCAAGGAGCAGCGGTGTGGTCGACGCGGAGGCGGGGTGCACACCCCGTCGAGCATCGACCGCGCCGCTCGACGCAGCCATGGAGGTCCTGGTGATTCCGCAGCAGAAGCTGGTGAGAAGTCCAGGCTAGCCTCCCGACGAGAACACCAGCGGGTCGCCGCCGGTCGCCGGCACGGTCACGTCATGCCGCCCCTCGAGCACGACCGCCGTGCATTCGTAGTGGGCCTGGCCGCCGGAGCGGCTCTCGCTCCAGGTGACCGCGTCGCCCAGGAAATCGAAGGCGCCGATGACATCGCCGACCTTGCCGAGCAACTCGGAGGCCTGGTCCGGGACCCACCCGGCCTGCGTGCCGGCGGTGAGCGGGCCGAGGATGCCGCCCGTGACGGCCCCGACCAGCGCCACCAGGCCCTGCAGCTCCTGGATCGTCTTGCCGTACGAGTGCAGGCGTGCGCTGGTCAGGTCATCGCGGCCGGAGAGGTGACTCGCGAGGGCGTGATCGGCGAGCCCGTCCTCCTCGCCGACCATCGTGGCCAGGCAGGTCTCCAGCGCGCGCTCCGACGTGGTCAGCACCACGGTCTTGCCCAGCACGCCGTAGCTCATCTCGAAGCCCTGCACCATCGGCACGCCCTGGATCGTCAGCGCGACCTCGTTGAGCATCGGGTACATCCCGTCGGCCGGCGCCAGGGTCATGTCGACGTCGAGTTCGCTGTCGATCTCGGCCAGCAGTTCCTGGAAGCCGCCCAGGATGCGGGGTCCGGCGGCGACACAGACCGCCTCGAGCCGCGACAGGCACTTCTTCGCCGCGTGCGCGTCCTCGAGCTGCCACAGCACGACCGTGTCGGTCTGGCCCGCCACCGTGCCCGGGCCCCGCGCCGGCAACGTCACGACGACATGCTCGCTGCCCATCCATGAGAGCAGGTCGCGCTCGATCGAGAAGTCGGCCGCGGCGCCGAGGACGCCGGCCATCCAGAGCATCTCGCCCACGAAACCGCCGCCCTCCTGGAGCCCGGCCATGGCCTGCCGCCAGACCGGGACCAGATCCACCTCGCCGCGCATGTCGAAGGCGAGGGCTTGTGCGGGGACGTAGTCGAGGATCGCCGCCGAAGCGGGCCGCGCGATGCCGGCGGTGAGCATGCCGTCGCCGGCGACGTGGCTCGCGTCGAAGCGCGTCATGGTCTCGAGCAGCAGCTGGTCGCCATGGCAGCGCGCCGCCGTGGCGACCGTGTCCACGTGGTCGAACAGGCGGAAGCTCTCGTTGAGCAGGGACTGCAGCGTGCCGCCGTTGAACTCCTTGGTGGCGAGCAGGCCGGCCACGTCCTTCATGGCCGCGATGCGAGCGCGCACGTCCACGAAGCGGTGGAACGCGGCGTCCTCGGGCAGCCCGTCGAAGGCCGCGACGAAGCGCGGCTCGTCCGCGAGCCGGGGACCCTGTCCGCCGCGCAGCAGATCCAGCGCCTGTTCGAAGAAGGGCTCGCCCAGGCCGAGCAGGATCGTGTCCTCGTGGAAGGCCAGCTCCAGCACGGGGATGTCACTGCCGGCGGGGAACACGACGCGATAGCGGCGCGTGTTCGTGGTCACGCCCGTGGGCGCCGCCGAGCTCCGGGAGCCGGGCGAGTCGTCGGCCGAGTCGGGCGAGTCCGACGCCAGCCGCACCCTCGGCTCGTCGTGGATGTCGTAGCGCATGTGCACCGGGATGGCGACGGCCACGCCGGCGTACAACGCGGCCAGGGTGCGCTCGAGTTCGTGCATGGTCGCCCCGTCGGGACGGCAGGCGAAGAGCAGACCGGGCACGGCGACCTCGCCACCGAAGGCGTTTCGGCCGGACTCGGCGTACACGAACTCGCCGCGCACCATCTCGCGCCAGGGCACCAGCGCGCCGATGGTCGTGACCACGTTGCGGAAGCTGTGCACCTCGGCCATCAGCCCGCCGTCCACACCGGCCAGGTCGAGACTGTCCATCAGCAGCTCGTCGAAGCGCGCCTCCATGATCGTGTCGACGACGTCCATGGCATGGGCGTCGAGCAGGGCGGTCTGCGCGCTGCTGTGCTTGTGCCAGACGGAGACGCCGTCGGCCGGGACGATGTCCAGGAGCGCGGGCACGGCCAGGGTGGCCTGGACCTCGGGAGCCGGCTCGCCCTCGGAGGGCGCGGGCAGGCGGCCGGGCGGCAGGGCGATGAGCAGGCCGGTCAGGGCGAGGCGGAAGATCATGGCGCGACTCCAGGGGCGAGGACATCCCCAGGGTGCCGGATGGCACGGCGTCCGCAAGGGAGACTCCGACGTGCCATATCGGGACGACGCCTTCCGGGCGCCCGCCCGCGGCGCCGCGCCACGTAGGATCGCGGCATGCTCACGCTCCTGCTGACCGCCGTCCTGGCCGCCGCCCTCACCGTCGCCGCGATCGCCGCACCGATCGCTCATCCGACCGGCAGCTCGCCCACCGCGATCTCCGCGCCGGGCGCCGACCCCGCGACGAGCTCCGACCGCGACCCCGCGGCCGCGCCCGTCGTCGCGGGTCCCGTCGTCGCGGCCTCCCGCGCCGACGACCCCCACCGTGAGTTCGACTTCTGGGTCGGTGAATGGTCCGTGCTCAATCGCCACCACGTCGAGGGGCGCCGCTGGCGAGACGGCGACACGACCCGCGCGCGCATCACGCCGGTCTGCGGCGACCGCGCCATCCTGGAGGAGTGGGCCGGCCCGTTCCGCGGCAGCTTCATGAACGGCTTCAGCCTGCGCGCCTGGGACCCCGACACCGAGGCCTGGAAGCTGGTGCTCTTCTGGACCACCGACGGGCGCAGCTCCTTCGGCACGTTGGAAGGACGCTTCCGGCACGGCCGCGGCGAGTTCTTCTCGGGCTCGGGCAACGCCATCACCCGCTACTCCTTCTCCGACGGACTCCCCGACAGCGTGCGCTGGGACAGCGCCGGCACCGGCGACGGCGGTCGGAGCTGGGCTACCGACTGGATCATGGAGTTCTCGCGCACGCGCCCCGCGACCGAGGTCACCCAGGCCGAGCTCTTCAGCACCGACTGGACCCGCGGTGAGGTCTCGCCGTTCGAGGAGGCTCGCGCCCTGGACGGGCTGCTGGGCACCTGGCACGGGATCCAGGAGCACCCCGACGGCACCGAGCTCGAGGCGCGCATGCGCGCGAAGCTGCTGGCCAAGGACTGTCTGGTGTTGACCCTGCTCGAGACCCGCGAGCGCGGAAGCACCGACTGGCACGAGCAGCTCACCGTGCGCGGTTGGGTCGCGAGCGCCGAGCGCTGGGAGTCCTGGACCCTCGACGAGGACGACACGCGGCTGCGTCGCGCGACCGCGGAACTCGGCGCCGGTTCCATGAGCTTCGAGGGTCCCGACCCCGACAGCGGGTTCACGACCTACGAGTCCTTCCTGCTCGGCGAGGGCGGGCACCTGCTGATCGAGGCATCCATCGACGACCCGCGCGGCGGTGAGGCCCGCGTGGTGGCGACGACGTCGTTGGCGCGGGAGCAGGGGTGAGCGCGGGAGCGCGGCGGCGGAATGGTTATGCTCTCCCGCCCGTCTCCGGAGACCGCACGCCGTGATCGTCCCCCGCACCTCACGCACCGAGATCCTGGCCAAGCTGCACGGCAAGCGGGATCGCCGCGAGCCCCTCTTCATCGCCAGCGCGGGGAGCGGCCTGGTCGCCCAGCTGCTCGAGAAGGCCGGCGTCGACTGCGTCTACTCCTTCAGCGGCGCCCGCCTGCGCGCCAACGGCATGGGCACCATGTCGATGCTCTGGCCGATCCTCGACTCCAACGAGCAGACGCTGCGCTACACGCGCGAGGACATCATGACGGCGCTGAAGGGTGACGCCTTCGTCTGCGCCTGCCTCAACGCGAACGACCCGCTCAAGGACATGGCCGGGGTGCTGGCGCAGTGCAAGGACATGGGCGTGTTCAGTGTCAGCAACATCGGCCCGTCGATCAGCTACGTCGACAAGGACAGCCAGGTCTTCCGCGTGCTGCGCAGCGCCGGCGTCACCTTCGAGCACGAAGTCGAGATGCTGCAGCTCGCCAAGCAGATGGACATGGTCTCGATCGCGCTGGCCTTCGATCTCGAGGACAGCATCCAGATCGTCGAGGAAGCCAGGCCCGATGTGTTCTGCTTCCACGCGGGCACGACCAAGGGCGGGCTCAAGGGCTTCGACTCGGGCGAGACCATCGACGAGACCGCCGCGCGCACCGAGGAGGCCAACGCGAAGCTCCGCGCGATCCACCCCGAGATCCTGCTCGTCGCCCACGGCGCGGCGATGGAGACCCCCGAGGACGCGCAGTACATCCTGGACCACACCACCTGCGACGGCTTCTGGACCGGCTCGTCCACCGAGCGCATCCCGATCGAGCGCGCCGTGACCGAGATGGCCGGACGCTTCGCCGAGCTCTCGTTCCGCAACCGGAGCTGATCCGATGAGCACCGAGGCGACGGGCGTGCGCGGCGGCACCCCCACCGTCGCCGTGCTGGCCACCCTGGACACCAAGGGCGACGAGGCCGCGTTCCTGCGCGAGCGCATCGAGGCCCAGGGCTGCCGCGCGCTGATCGTGGACCTCGGCGTGATCGGCGAGCCCGCCTTCCCAGGCGACATCACCCGCCGCCAGGTCTGCGAGGCCGGCGGCAGTTCGCTCGCCACGCTGCTGCAGAACCCCACGCGACAGGCCGCCAACCCGGTGATCGTCGGCGGCGCGAGCAAGCTGTTGCTGGAGCTCGTGAGCCGCGGTGAGGTCGCGTCGGTGCTCGGACTCGGGGGCACCCAGGGCACCAGCACCTGCAGCGAGATCATGCGCGCGCTGCCCTACGGCGTGGGCAAGCTGATGGTCTCCACGGTCGCCTCGGGCGACACGTCGGCCTTCGTGGGCATCAAGGACGTGACCATGTCCTTCGCGGTGGCCGACATCCTGGGCCTCAACCCGTTCACGCGGCGCATCCTGGCCAACGCCGCCGGCGCCGCGTGCGGCATGGCCCAGGTCGACATCCCGGCCCGACCCGCGCAGAGCGACAAGCCGGTGATCGGCATGAGCAACCTCGGCGTGCTGACCGACGGCGCGATGCACGCCCTGCAGCTCTTCGAGGCGCGCGGGTACGAGGTGATCGTGTTCCACGCCATCGGCGCCGGCGGTCGGGCCATGGAGCAGATGATGCGCGAGGGACTCATCGGCGCCGTCTTCGACTACGCCATGGGCGAGATCGCCGACGACGTCTTCTCGGCGCTGCGCGCAGGCGGCCCCGATCGGCTCAGCGTGGCGGGCGCACTCGGCCTTCCGCAGGTGCTGTGCCCCGGGGGCGCCGAACACGTGGGGTTGCTCGTGGAGCCGAACACCGTGCCGGAGCGCTGGCAGGGTCGTCCGCACGTCTTCCACAGCCCGGTCGTGCTCGCTCCGCGCCTGAACGCCGAGGAACTCGAGCGCGTGGCCGCGTCGGTCGGACAGCGGCTGCAATCCACGCGCGGCGACGCGGTGCTCATGCTCCCGCTCCGGGGCAGCAGTCGCTACTCCGTGGACGGGGGGCCGTTGCGTGACCCCGACGGGGATCGCGCGTTCTATGCGGCCCTGAGACAGGCCGTCCCCGCCAGCGTGCGCGTCGTGGAATGCGACGCCGGCGCCGAGGACGAGAGCTTCGTGGAGCAGGCCGTCGACACGCTGCTCTCGATGCTCGAGCCACGCTGACCTGCGACGCACTCCGCGACGGACGGGCCCCGAGCCCCCGCCAGCGCGACAAGAAAGGGGCCCCTGACGCCTGCCCGGCACCAGGGACCCCGTGATCCGTCGCCGTGGGATCCGGCCACGGCGACACCCCGATCACATCTCTTCGGAGAAGGACGCCACGCGCGCCACGTACTCCTCGTTGTCGGGCGCCAGCTCGGCTGCCTGCCGCGCGGTCAGCACGGCCTGCTTCCGCAGCTTGCTGTCGCCGAAGTGGAACTGGGCGCGCGCGAGCAGGTCGATCCGCTCGGCCAGCCAGGCCTTCTGGTCGGCTTCGCTCCAGTCGCCGCCGTCGCCTTCGTCGTCGCCCTGCCTCGCCTCCGACTCCGCCGCGTAGGACTCGCAGAAGGCGTGGGACGCCTCGACCGACACCGAAGCCAGCTCGATCACGAAGGACCGGTCCTCGTCGGACAGCTCGTCTTCGGCGCTCATGATGTAGTTGGCCACGCCGTAGGCCCAGTCGCCGGAATCGCCCTCACCGATGTTCGGCCAGGCGCCGCGGAAGGCCGCTCGCGCCAGGGCCGGCTCATCCGAGTTGGCCAGGTAGTTGCCCAACTCGGTCCAACCCTCGAAGGCGACGGGCTCGAGCGTCATCGACGCCAGGTGCGCCACCACCGGCGAGGTGTCGAGCAGGCCCTGCTCGTGACCCTCGATCGGAGCGCAGCGACTCCACACGTCACGCAGCACGATCGTGGCGCCCGTCGGCGTCTCGCCGTTCGGGTCCGCTTCCCGGATCTCGGTCATGAGCTTGCCGGCCGAGCGCTGGTCGCCGCAGTTGCCGAGCTTCTGAGCGAGCAGGTACTTGTAGGACAGGTCGCCCTCGTTCTCCTCGGCGGCCGCTTGCCGCGCGGAGACCGTGTCTTCGCGCTTCAGGATGCGGTCGAGTTCGTACATCAACGGCTCGGGCGGGATGTACCCGAAGATCGTGTCCTCGATGCGACCGTTGCCGCCGATGAAGAGCATCGACGGGAAGCTGTCCACGTTGAACAGCTTCTGGATCTGCTGGCTGTCGCGCGAATCGGAGTCGTCGAACTTCACGCAGACGAACTCGCTCAGCAGGGCCGCCACGTCGCCGGTAGGGAAGACCTCTTCGACGAGACCGTTGGCGTACTCGCTCCAGGTCGGCACGAAGGCGACCAGGACCATCGTCTCGCGCGCCTTGGCCTCGCGGACGGCGGCGTTGTAGCTGCCATCGAACCACTCGACCTCGGCGCGGGCACCGTGCTCGTCGTGCTCGTCGTCGGTGAGGGCGTGGGTGGTGGGCACGCTCAGCGCGAGGCCGAGCGCGGTGATCAGGAGGGGCTTCAACATGGTCGGGTTCCTTCGGGCCTCGTGCCGTGCCGCACCGGTCCGCCCCCTGTGGAGCGCGACGCGGGCGGGGGCCTCGGGGCCGGCTCGTGTCTTCACGAGCAGAGGGCCGCCGCGTCGCCGGGTGTGACCGCGCGCCCCACCTGCCGTCCGCGGAAGCGCGGCGCGAAGGGGCTCAGCCGTCCGTGCGACCGGCCGCGAAGAAGTCGCCGCGGCGCTGGTACTCCTCGTTCTCGGGGTCGAGCGCGAGGCAGCGGCCGGCCAGCGCGATGGCCTCGTCGGTGCGACCGACGGCGTCATAGGCGAAGGCCAGCGCGTCGAGATGCTCGGCGAGCCAGGAGGGATAGTCCGCCTCGGTCACGTCGGCGGCCGCGAGCGCGGCGGCGTCGCCCTCCAGGCTCTCGGCCCGCGCGACGACTTCCTCGGCCACCTCGAGCACGAACGCGTTCTGGCCCGCGCTGGCCGCCGCGGCGTTCTCGGTCATGCGGCGCACCAGTTCCAGCCCGCTGGCGAGGAGGCCCGACTCGGGCACGTGGGCCCACTGGGTGCGATAGGCCGCCAAGGCCTGCTCGGGACGGCCCGCTCCGAAGTACAGGTCGCCCGCCTGGCCCCAGCCCTCGTAGCGGGCCTGCGGCAACTCGATGCCGCCCAGTGCGGCCTCGAACGCGGTCAGGTCCCAGTTGGCGATGTTGCCCGTGCCACCCTGCTCGGCGGCGATGGCCTGGAGCACGTCCTGCAGCTTGACGCGCGCGCCGGTGAGGGTCGCGCCGTCGGGGTCGTCGCGCCGAATGGAGTCCAGCGCGCGCTGGGCCCGCCGTGTGTCGCCGCAGTCGCCCAGCTTGACCGCCAGGGAATGGCGCAGCGCCAGGTCCCCGGGCGACGCGTCCGCCAACGCCTGACGCGCGCTCACCGTGTCGTTCCCGCTCTTGATGCGCTGCAGCTCGAACACCAGCGGCGCCGGCGGGATGTACCCGAAGATGGCGTCCTCGATCCGTCCGTCGGAGCCGACGACGATCAGCGTCGGGAACGTCGTCACGTTGAAGAGCTTCATCACCTGGGTCGCGCGTACATCGTCGTCGCGGTACTGCAGGCAGACCATGCCCTCGAGTTCCCGGGCCACGGCCGCATCGGCGAAGGTCTCGTCCACCACCTTGTTCGAGTAGTCGCTCCATGCGGGCACGAAGGCGATGAACACCAGCCTGCCGCCATCCCGGGCCGCGCGCAGCGCGCGGTTGTAGCCGTCGGCGTACCAGTCGATGCCGGGGTGGTCGCCGGCCGCGGGCGAACCCGGAGCGGCGACCAGCGCAGCGTCCTGGAGCGGCGAGACCTGGGCCGCCGCGTCGGCGGCGAGGTGCGGCAACAGGGCCGTCGCCAGCAGGGTGATCAGGACGCCGTGACGGCGCGCGAGAGTCGAGCGGGATGTGGGCAGCATGGATGGGACCTCAGTGGATCAGGTGCAGCGCTCCCGGCTGGAGGTCGAGGCGCACCCGGCGCACCTCGTCCTCCCCGGAATACAGGATCAGGGTGTCGGCGTCCTCGGAGACCGAGACGATCTCCGAGCGCCCGTCGAGGACGCGCGCCGAGGGCAGTTGCCGGCGCACGTCGAAGGTCAGCAGGCTGAGCGGCAGGACCGCGCCGGCCCCGTCGCGGATCTCGAACCGATCGGCTTCGTCGGCGAGAGCGAGTGCCACCCCGAGATCGACGCGGCGGCGGAGCACGATCTCCAGGCTCGCGACGTCCTGGCGCTCGCCGAGCCGGGTCCCCGGCGGCCGGCCGAACTCCAGGTCCAGCACCCCGTCGCCGCCCACCGAGAGGTAGCTGCCCTCCCGGGCGACGCGGGTCAGCGCGAAGCGGCCTTCGCTGTCGGTCACGACGCCGGAGGCGCTCACGAGCGAGCGCGAGCCGCCCACCTGGAACACGTCCATCGTGGCGCTCACCCCGATCCCCGCCAGCGGCGTGCCGTCCGGGGCGACCACGCGGCCCGCGACCCGCGGCAGGACCGCGTCCATGTCGAGCACCAGCTCGACATCGTCACGTCCCGCGGCGACGCCGGTCTGTTCGGCGCGCACCAGCGTGTAGCGATCGTAGGCGGCCACGTGGTACTCGCGGTCGAGCAGGCCGGTCAGCTCGAAGCGACCGTCCTCACCGCTGCTCACCGTCGCCCAGTACTCATCCGGCGCTCCCCGCGCCACGGACTCGACCAGCGTCTGGGGCCCGCGCGCATGGCCGGCGCCGCCGCCGGTCCGGGTGTCCTGTTCGTTGTCGTACAGGCGACGCTCGTGCACGGCGAGGACGCCTGGATCCTCGATCCAGACCTCCACCCCGAGCATGGGCGTCCCGTCGGGCGCCACGACGCGACCGCTGATCGTCGCCGTCTCCGCACCCAGCGTCAGCACCACGCCGGTCCGCACCAGGCCCGCCGTGAGATCCTCGGGCAAGGGCAGGTCGAGCTGGCTGGGTTGCATGCCCGCCTTGACCGCGACGAGGCGCAGGCTCCGCTCACTGAGCGGCCCCCACCCCAGGCTGTTTCCCGGCCGGGGGAAGGGCGCGAGCTGGCTCTCCCGCAGGTGCAGTTCGAAGCTCCCGTCCGCGACCGTCATGGCCGTCGCGAGTCCACACGACACGTGCGCGGCCGGCACCGGCACACCGACCGGATCGAGCACGGACCCACGGATCACGTGGGCCGGGCGGACCAGCGTCAGCACCAGATCCGCGCCGGCCACCCCGGGCGCGGCGTCGCGATGGATCTCGAAGCCGTCCGCCACCACCTGCAGCCTCAGGTCGTCGATGTCCGGCGCGTCGGGCAGCGCGAAGCGCCCGCGGTCGTCGGTCACGACGTGCTGCCGATACGGCGTGACCGCGTCGAGGGCCACCGTGAGCCGCGAGGCGAACCCCTCGGGGAGCTGCAGCGCCACCGCCGCGCCGACCACCGGCGCACCGCTCTCGTCCACGACGCTCCCGGTGAAGGGCCGCCGCTCAGCGGCCAGCACGATCTGGTCCAGGTGTCGGCGCCAGGGCCGGACGTTGCCCGACATCACGGTGACGTAGCGCGAGCTGGCCACCAGCACGCGCCCCGACCGCTCCACGTCCTCGAGCACGTAGCGGCCCTCGGCATCGGACAACGCCGTGATCGTGGAGTGGTTCCGCAGTGCGTCGCCGCCCTTGCCGCGAGCATCCGGCTCGAAGCGCAGACGCACGTCCGGCAACGGATCGCCGCGCCCATCGAACAACCGACCGCGCACCGGGGCGGTCAGGCTCGGGAAGCTGAACGTCATCGCGCCGACGTCGGCGTCGGGCTTCGGCGCGCCGCCGGCGACCGTGCCGGAGAGCGCCTCGATGCCCTCGGCGACGCCCGGCCCGGCATCCAGGTCGCCGCGCGCGCGGTCGGCCGTGCGCGGTCCGACCGTGGTCGTGACCGCGGGACCGGCACCCGCGTCCAGGAGACTCAGCATCGCCAGGGTCACCAGGCCGACGACGAGGATCAGCGCGCCGCCCGGCAGGAGCACACGCTGCCACCCGCGCACGGCGCCCCCGGGCGCACCCATCCCCGCGCCCCCGGCCAGGGTGGCGGCCGCGGCCTGCTCGCTCCCGAAGGCCAGCGCCGCGACGCCGAGCGCCCAGCTGTGGCCGTCGCCGCCGTGGGAATCGTCAAGTCGCTCGCGCAGCATGGCCAGCCCGCGCGACAGCCGCTTGCGCACGGCGGCCGGCGTGCACGCCTCGCGCACGGCGATCTCCGGAGCCGAGAGCCCGTCGAGGTACCGGAACAAGACGGTGGAGCGATACGGCTCGCCCAGCTCCATGACCGTGGCCACGAGCCGCTTCTGCACGTCGCCGCGCTCCACGATGTCGAGGGTCGAGGCCACCGCCTCGGACCGGGCCGCGCGCTGCTCGCGGATGTGGCGTCGCGTGGAGCTGCGCACGGACTGGCGAGCCAGCGTGCGCGTGACCTTGGACAGCCAGGCCCGCAGCGACGGCCCGCTGTGAGCCGTTCTCGGCGGACGCTCGAGGGCCAGCAACCAGGCCTCCTGGGCCACGTCCCGGGCCTGGTTGGGGTCCCGTACCAGGGAGCGGGCGAGGGCCTGCACCCAACCCATCTGGGCCAGGAGTTCCTCGGGGTCGATGGCGCGCGGGGTCTGGTCCATGTCCGTCCGAAGAGGGCCGCCGTCGCCCCGAGTGTGACCGATGGGCTCAGGCGAACCGCCAGCCCCCTTCGCTCGAGCACCTTGGAGTATCCTCCGGCTGGGGAGAAGTTGCCGGAGACCTGTCGATGACGCTCACCGTCCGCCCCTCGCGGGTCTGCGTGGCCAGCCTGTTCATGGCCCTGTGGCTGGCTCCCGCGGCTCGACCGGCAGCGCCGGCGCCGACGCCGAGCGTGGGAACCGGCCCAGCCGTGGTCGCCGTGAGCCCGGCCCGCAACGCCGTGGACGCCCCCACGGGGACGCTGATCTCGGCCGAGGTGGACATCGCTCTCGATCCGGCCACGGTCGACTCCGACAGCGTCACGGTCTGGGGCCGGTGGTCCGGACCCACGCCCGGCGCCGTCTCCCTGTCCCCCGACGGACGGACCGTCGGCTTCACGCCCGGGCGCCCGTTCTTCCCCGGCGAGACCGTGACCGTGCAGCTCACGGCCACCATCACGAGCGCCACCGGCGATCCGCTGACCGGCGGCCACGCCTGGATGTTCAGCGCACGCACGGCTCCCGGCACCGGCAACTTCAGCATGGCCGGCAAGCTCTCCACCGAGATCGGGGGCGAGACCTTCGTGCAGTCCTACGGCATCTACGCCGGCGACCTCGACCAGGACGGCGCGCCCGACTTCGCCATTCCCAGCGAACAGACCGACGACGTGCGCGTGATGATGAACGACGGCTGCGCCAACTTCTCCGACCCCGTCTCGCACGACCTCGGCGGCAACGCGACGCCCAGTTCCAACGAGGGCGCCGACTACGACGGGGACGGCAACGTGGACCTGGCCACGGCGAACATCTTCGGCGACAGCATGAGCGTGCTGCTGGGCGACGGCGGCGGCGGCTTCTCGTCGATCACCACCTACCCGGCGGGCAACGCCCCGCGCGGCCTCTCGATCCTCGATGCCGAGGGTGACGGCGACACCGACATCGTCACCGCCCACCGCGACTCCTCGAACCTGGCCCTGTTCCGGAACGACGGCAGCGGGCAGTTCGCGGCCGCGGCCTTCTTCGAGGGCGGCGGTGCGGGCGAGACCGCGGTGACCTGCGCGGACGCGGACAACGACGGCTTCGTGGACGTCTTCGCCGCTTGCCACGGCAGCGACCGCATCACGCTGCTGCTCAACGACGGCGCCGGGAACTTCAGCTTCTCCGACAGCGTGGGTGTCGGCCCCGAGCCGTGGAACATCGCCACGGCGGACGTGGACCTCGACGGCTTCGTCGACGTCGGCACCTGCAACGCGGGCAACGCCAGCGCCTCCATCGCACGCGGGGACGGCGCCGGCGGCCTGACGCTCTCGAGCACCCTCGTCACCGGCCCCTTCGGCCTGGCCATCGACTTCGGTGACCTCGACGGCGACGGCGACATGGACGTGGTCACCAGCAACCTGGCCACGTCCGACTGGTCGGTGATGAAGAACGACGGCAGCGGGAGTTTCGGCCCGGCGCTGAGCCTGCCCGCGGCGCAGTCGGGTTCGTGCGCCACGCTGGTCGACTACGACCGCGACGGCTTCCTGGACATCGTCGGTCTGGACGAGTTCGAGGACGAGGTGACGCTGTGGCGGCAGGCCGTGCCGAGTCCGGTGGGCGTGGCCCAGCCGCGCTGTCAGGCGACCCTGCGCATCGACAACCTGGCGAATCGCGGCGGCTACGGCAGCCAGCCGGCCCACACCGCGATCATGGGCAACCCGCTCTTCCTCGGCGTCACCGCCGAGCCGGACGCGGCCTGGACGCTGGCTCTCGGGCTACCCCTCGAGCCCGGGTTGATGGGGAACTTCGGGCTGCTCAACCTGGGGCCGCCGATCATCTTCCTGTTCAGCAGCACGGTGAACGCGCAGGGCGAGGCCGTGCTGCCCGTGACCGTGCCCACCGGCTCGCCGCCCGGCCTTGAGGTCGCGCTGCAGGTCTTCGTCGCGACGCCGACCGGATTCCGGACCACGAACCCCGAGGTGGTCGAGCTGGTGCCCTGACTCAGTCCGACGGCGGCTCCACGGCGCGGGCCGGCCGCACGCCGACGAGATGCGTACGGAAGCTGCGTCGGGCGCTCCAGCGGGCGGCGCTGCGCAGGCGTTCAGGTGGGTTGCTGAAGCCGCCGCCGCGCAGGATGCGCGTGCCCAGGTCGCCGATGCTCTCCGGAATCTGCCGCTCGCCGTCCGGCGCGATGACGATGTCCGGGTGGTACGGCATGGGCATGTCGCGACACCACTCCCAGACGTTGCCGTGCACGTCGTGCAGGCCGAACGGGTTGGGCTCGAAGCTCCCCACCGGCGCGTGGATGGTGTGGCCGTCGCGCAGGTCGTGGGTCTCGGCGTCCGCGTAGGACCAGCCCACCGAGCCCTGGTGATCGCGCGCATGCAGATCCGCCAGGTTGGCCGCCCGATCGAGCTGCGACAGATCGCGGCCGGTCCACCAGGGCGTGGCCGTGCCGCCGCGGCAGGCGGATTCCCACTGGGCCTCCGAGGGCAGCTGCAGGCCGAGCCGGCGCAGCGTCTCGTACGCCTCGTCCCAGGACATCTGCTCGACCGGGTGGCTGAGCTGGATCGGCATGGTGCCGAAGGCGGGCGGCCGGTAGCCCGAGGGGTGGTCGCCGGCGAATCGCGTCCACTGCCCCTGCGTCATCTCGTACCTGGACAGGAAGTACGGCTGCAGCAGCACGCCGTTCACCGGGCCTTCATCGGGCCCGACGAGCGGGTCGTGGTTGAAACCGTCCGGGTCGGCGGCCTGGGCCCCCATGGCGAACGGCCCGCCGGGGAGCAGCACGAAGATCAGCGCGGTGTCGTCGGCGATGACGTACGCGCCGTCCGCATCGATCTCGGGCGGCTCCCCGGTCTGCACGTCGCGGAACTCCCACAGCCCGCTGCGCGGATCGCGCCGCAGCGGCACCAGCCCCCACTGCGGCGACAGTTGCAGACCGTCGTACGCCGGACACAGCCGCCGGTCCGCGATCGAGGCGCGCGCCTCATCCCAGGCCCGGGCCGCGTCGCCCTGGAGTGAGTCCTGCGTGATGCGGTCCACCTCCCGGCGGCGCTGGGCCACCGCCGCGGCCGTGGGACCGAAGACGTCGTCCCGGGCGAACGCGGCGAGGGCCGAGGTCAGCTGCGTGAGCTGCTCGTGCCACCAGCGCGTGTCCTCATCGTCCGCACCGGCGGCGAGTCGGGCGGCGAGATCCGAGAGACGCGACTCGTGCAGCGCCCGTCGATCGAGCAGCGCCCGCGCGTCGGTCAGCCAGGTGTCCAGCTCGAGGGCGTTGTCGCGCGCCGGCCAGAGCGGGCCGTCCATGCGGGCGCGCAGGTCGCGCAGGCGGTTGCCGTCCGACAGCCGCAGGATGTCGAGCAACCGATCCCGGTCCCGCTGCAGGGCCTCGTAGGCGGAGAACGCCGCCGCCGCGGCGACGACCACCAGCGCGATTCCCAGGGCCGACGCGGCGCGATGCCGGCGGATGAAGCGCGAGCAGCGGTAGCGGAACGTGGACGGGCGCGCGTGGACGGGAAACCCGTCGAGGTGTCGGCGCACGTCGTCGGCGAGGTCCCGGACGTGGGCGTATCGCTCGGTCGGATCCACGGCGAGCGCGCGCGTGAGGATGGCCCGCAGGTCCCCGCCCAGGTCGGGATGCAGCTCGACCCGCCCCGCGGCACCCGCGTCCCCCGCGCGTCGGTCGGGTGACGCGACCTCGGACCGCGGACGCTCGCCGGTGAGCAACTCGTGCAGGATCACGCCCAGGGCGTACACGTCGGCGGCCGTGCCCACGGTGCGCCCCTCGCGCTGCTCCGGACTGGCGTAGGCCGGAGTCAAGGGCGCCGGCCCCTCCCGGGTCAGGCTCGGCGCGGCCCGTCGCGGCGGTCCCTCGGGCGCATCGCCCTCTCCGCCGTCAGCCTCGTCGTGGCCGGGGTCGCCCAGGGCACCCGCATCGAGCCCGTCGCGCGCGCCGAGCACCTTGGCGATGCCGAAGTCGAGCAGCCGCGGCGTGCCCTGCCGATCGACCAGGATGTTGGCCGGCTTGAGATCGCGATGGACGACGAGCTGCCCGTGCGCGTAGGCCACGGCGTCGCACACGTCCGCGAACAGGCGGCAGCGCGCCGCGGCAGCGAGACCGCGCGCGTCACACCACCGGTCGAGCTCCTCGCCCTCGACGTATTCGGTGGCCAGCCACGGCCGGCCGTCGTCGGTGGCGCCGCCGTCGAGCAACCGCGCGATCCCCGGGTGCTCGAGTCGCGCCAGCGTCGCGCGCTCGTGCCGGAAGCGCGCCAGGATCTCGTCGCCGCCGAGGTCGCGCCGGATCAGCTTCAACGCCGCGCGCTGCTCGAACTCCGCGCGGCGCGACGCCAGATACACCACGCCCATGCCGCCCGTGCCCAGCACCGAGCGCAACGTCCAGGCGCCGACGGTGCGACCGATCTCGGTGTCCTCGGCCTGCAAGGCCCCGGCCAGTGTCGCCGCCGAGGGCGCGTCGATCAGGGTCAGCTCGGTGTCGGCCGCCAGCAGTTCGTGCACCTCGCGCCGAAGCGCCTCGTCGTCGCAGTGCTCCGCCAGGAACGCCACGCGCTCCTCGGGCGCCCGGTCCAGGGCGTCGTGGAACAGCGCTTCGAGGACGCGCGCGCGTTCGGTGTCCGGCATCGGCTACGGCCCTAGGGCACGATCCCCCGCATGGCGTTGGAGAGCGCCACGCCCTGGGTCGCCGCCGGGTCGGCGATGGCGTACTGGAACCACAGCTCGGTGTCGGCCGGGATGCCCAGCGGAAGCGGCGCGGCGAGGGCGATGTCGCCCTGCCCGTCGGTGACCAGGTCGAGGATGAACAGCCAGGGGTGCGCGAGCAGCTCGCCGCCCTTGAGCGGCACGGGCACGCTGCTCAGCGCGACGAACAGCCCGGTGACCGCGTTCTGCGCCGCGTTCTCCAGGTCGAGCTCGACCAGGCTGGCCGGGACCAGCGGACCTTCCGCCTGGAGCAGCGGCACGCCTTGCACGCCGGGCAGGGCCGCGCCGAAGTTGGACCAGACGCCGTCGACCACCCCGAGGGAACCCTGGGACTCGTTGCCGCAGGGGTCGCTCCCGGTCACGTCGATGTGCCCCGCCAGGCCGGTCGGACCCTGGGGGAAGCTGGCCGAGCCGCTGCCGTCGGTGTAGGCGTTGACGAGCAGCGTGGGCGGCTCACCCGGCGGGCCGCCTTGATGCAGGGCGACGAGGGCGCCCTCGATCGGCGTGCCGGCGGCGTCCGTCACGCGCACGACGATCGGCTGGCACGGGCCCCCGGACGGGCACACCGGCACCTCGCTCGGAAAGCTCAGCACGAGCGGCGCGGCGTCCTCGCGACGCAGGGTCATCGAGGGGTCGCCGAGCAGCAGGTACATCCAGGGGTTCAACCCCGGCGCGGTGTCGACGGCCCGGGCCTCGGCCCACGCGATGGCCTGACCGTGCCGCAGCAGGCCCCGGTCGAACACGGCCTCGAACATGCGGCGGTCGAGTTCATGGTTCTGCTGCGTGCCCGAGACGGCGCTCGATCCGTAGTGGGCCACGGCACCCGAGCCGGGCACCTCCATCCAGGCCTCGCCGAGGCTGTCGATCGTGCCGCCCGTGTGGCTGATGTCGTTGTTCCAGCAGTCGAACGCCCAGACCACGCCGAGCGCCGTGGCATTGCCGATGCCGAGCAGCTCGTTCTTGTGGAAGTCCTCGCCCAGCGTGTTCCAGTTCCACCAGCTGGTCTGGCTGCCGTGGCCGCGGTAGGCCATCACGCCGAAGCCGCCCTGGGCCGCGTCGACCACGTCGCTGTTGTCCGCGAAGGCGCTGCTGCCGTAGATCCTCTGGAAGTGCGGTGGGACGGCGTAGGACGCCGCCATGACCGCATCCTGCGCGCCCTGGTACTTGCCCGGCGAGCCCTCCTCGTGGGCCACGAGCACGACCTCGTCGTAGTGCGTGCCGACGTCGTCCGTGACGTAGCCCATCAGCTTGACCAGCTGCGCCGAGAGGTCCGCCGGCCCGTCGACGCTGAGGCGACCCACGTAGAGTTCCTCGTCGAGGTCACCGTCGAGAGGCGACCCGAAGAGATCGTCGGTGGGCACGCTCGGGAAGGTCGGCGAGCTGCACCACGGCAGCTGCGCGCGATCCCCGACGAGCAGCGCGTAGTGGTCCGCCCACGGGTCGCCGGCCTGGTACCAGTTGCGGATGGCGGTGCGGATCTGAGCGCAGGTCACCGCCGGCAGGGACTCGGTCCGGATCACATCGACCTCGAAGCCGCGCGCGCGCTTGAAGTCCACGAACACCTGCAACGGGACCTCGTGGAGCTGCGACGCGACGATCAGGTAGCGCCCCGCGAAGGACTGGGTGTTGGTCGGGAAGGCCGTCAGCTGGTCGGGCCAGTTGACGAAGGTCGCGGCCGCCAGCACCGCGCGGTCCTTGGTCATCGGCGGTCGCGTGCTGGAGACGCCCGTCGCGGCCAGGTGCACGCGCAGGTGGCCGCTGATGTGCAGCTCGCCGATCACCGGGTCGAACCGCGCCGGATAGATCTCGGGGATCGCGCCGGGGATCGGGCCGAGCAGGTCGCGCACGGTCGAGAACGCGGTGCCCGGGGTGCTCGGGAAGATCGGGCCGGCGTAGATCACCGGGTTGATCGTGAACTGCGCGGGCGTGCCGTCGGGGTCCCCGGGGCCGGGATCGGCGCCCGGATCGAAGGCCTCGTCCTGCTCCTCGATGACGGTGGGGTAGGGCAGTTGGCCGGCGAAGACGTGCGGGTCCAGGTCCACCACCGACACCAGCGAGACCACCGGCGCGAAGGTCGACACGGCCAGGCGCACCCGCGCGACGGGCAGGTCCGGCGCACCGGTGATTCCCAGGCGCGCAAGTCCCGGCACCTGGATGTGCTGGTAGACGTTGCCGTCCCCCGGCGCGACGTCCTCGGTCCAGAAGCCGTGCACGATCACGTCGAGGAAGGTGTCGACCTCGTTCGAGGCCTGCGCGTCGAACACGATCTCGGCCGGCGTGCCCGCGGGGCTGCCGTCGAGCGACACCCACGCCTGCGCCGCGGTCGCCGGTGCCAGGAACAGCACCACGAGCACGAGCACGAGCACGGGCGACGCGACGCGCACGGGCCGGTGCGGGATGAGTGGATCGATGCTCTGCTGACGCATGGGTCTGGCTCCTGCGGGGCCGCGCTCCCGCGGCCAATCTAAGCGATGAAGGTCCGCGCGCGTGGGCGGGACGCAAGAGGCGCCGGCCCGGAGTCGGATCGACCCCGGACCGGCGGCAGGGAACGAGCGGTCCGCCGGGCGGCGGAGTCCCGCTCGAGGGGACTAGGGCGTGGTCCCCTTGACCGCGTTGGAGGCCGCGAATCCCATCGGGCCCACGGGATCCTGGATCCACCACTGGAAGAACAGCTCGAAGCCCGAGGGCAGGCCGAAGGGCAGCGGGGCCGCCAGCTGGGCCGTGCCCGCCGCACCCGTGGGCAGGGCCAGGGTCAGGCCCGGGGGGCTCGGGTCGGGCACGAGCACGCCACCCTTGAAGGGCGCGCTGAGCTCGAAGACCCCGACGACCAACCACGCCGGCGCGTTCTCGAGCGCATCCGCGAGGGAGAGCGTGATCACGTCGCCGCCGAGCAAGGTGCCCGCGCCGACCAGCACCGGCTCGTAGGTGCCGCGCAGCGCGTTCCCCAGGTCCTCCCAGTTGCCCAGATCGACCTCGGGCACTTCCTCGTCCTCGTCCAGCCCCGGCAGCTCGGGCAGGGCACCCGGTGCCGGCTTCAGGATGACCACGATCTCGTCCTCCAGCGGGTCCAGCCAGGTCAGCCCGGGGATCACCTCCAGGAAGGGCGCCGAGGAGAGGCAGGCACAGAACTGCAGGCCGATCTCGTTCTCCGTGAGATGGCAGCTCATCGGCGTCAGGGTCTGGCCGTTGCAGGTGATCAGGCCGCAGGCGCCGCCGGGGCACTGGGCCTGATCGCAGCCGGAACCCGGCGCCGCGAACCACGGGCCGCAGGGCGGACCGTAGATCATGACCGTCTGCCCGTTCGCGATGATCTCGAAGCTCGGCGACACGTCGATCGAGTGGCTCAGCTCGGACATGGCCAGCTGCCACTCGATCTCCAGGTCGAAGACGCCGGCCGGCGCTCCGGACACCTGCACGAACTCGGCGCGCGTCAGGCGGCGGTCCCAGTGCACCGGGTCGCCGTCGAACTCCTGCGTCTTCAGGTCGTCATCCGCGTGGGTGTCCGGGGAGGCGCCGGGAGCGGGCCGGAGCAGGACCATGATCTCGTCGCCCGGGGACAGGGGCGTGGGGAAGGAACTGGTGATCGGCGGGAACTGGCACGAGCAGCCGACCTGACCTTCCTCGAGACAGAGCAGCGCGGCGGCCATGCCGTTGACCGCTCCCTGCCCGCAGCCCCCGGCGCAGGCGCCGCAGTTGCCGGAGCCGGCGAAGACGACGATGTCCACGACGTCGCGCTGGGTCTCGGCGCCGTTGACGAACAGCACGGCCTCGGTGGACAGGACCAGGGTGGTCTGGGCCGGCGCGCCGAGTTCCACGGTCCACACCGCGTGGACCTGTTGCCCGCCGGCGGCGTCCGGCAGGATGCCGATGGCGTCGACGCGCCGATTCCAGTCGTGCACCTGCGCGCCGGCACTCGCGGCCGCGGTGGCCGTGACGGCCAGGGCGGCGAAGAGGGTGGTGAGGGTCTTCATCGTGGTTCCTTTCGCGTCCGAGGCTTCCCCGCCCCGCGACGCCTCCGGAGTCGGTCGCCCCACCCGGCGGGCGATCGGCCCCTGGTCTCCAGTGGTCGGTCCGGGTGTCCAGGGGTTCCCGCAGGAACCGGAGGGGGAGCCCGACACGGAAAACCGGGGATCTCAGGCGGACTCCGGGCCGGCCGCGGTCGGTCCGGCCGAGAGCTCACGCCTCAGCCAGGCCCGCGCCAGGCGCCAGCCGCGCTCGACGGTGCGGACCGACACGCCCTGCACCTCGGCGATCTCCTCGTGGGTCAGCCCGGCGAAGAAGCGCAGCTCCACCAGTCGCGCCTTGTCGGGGAACTCGTCCGCCATCCGCGTCAGCGCCTCGTCGAGGGCCAGCAGGTCGTCGGCGCGCTCCCCGAGCACGGCCGCCGACGGATCCAGGGTCACGCGCGCGCGGTCGCCCCCGCGCTTGGCCGCCCGGTGCCCGTGGGCGTGGTTGACCAGGATGCGGCGCATGGCCGTCGCCGCGATGGCCAGGAAGTGGTTGCGGTTCTCCCAGGCCCGTTCGCGCTGGTCGACGAGCTTGAGCCAGGCCTCGTGCACCAGCGCCGTGGCCTGCAGCGTGTGGTCGCCGCGCTCGCGCCGCATGCGCGCCTCGGCGAGGCGGTGCAGCTCGTCATAGACCAGCGGCAGGAGCTCTTCGAGCGCGTCGCCCTCGCCCTCGCGGCAGCGCTGCAGCAGGCGGGTGACGTCGGCTTCGACCATGGGCGCGGACGACTCGCGATGCGTGGTGACGGGGCGTCGTGACCGAAGCGACTACGGCGTGGTGCCCAGCACGGCGTTGGTGGCGGCCACGCCCTTGGGGCCGGCGGCGTCCACGATCCAGGCCTGCAGGTAGAGTTCCAGACCCGACGGCAGGCCCAGCGGCCACGGCGTGGCGAGCACCATCGTCCCGGTGCCATCGGTGCTCAATCCCGAGACGAGCAGGTCCACCGCGGGCACCAGCGTGCCGCCCTTGAGCGGCACGTTCAGCGCCGTGAAGCCGACGATCAACGTGGTCGGCGCGTTCTCCAGCGCGGCGCTGACGGTGAGCGTGACGTCGTCACCGCCGACCAGCGTGCCCGCGCCCGTCAGCACGGGTTCACCGTGGGCCCCGCCCAGCGCGCTGCCGAGCACGTCCCACGGGCTCGGGTCGCCGGGCCGGAAGTCCACGATGAGCGGGATGTGGTCGAAGTCCACGCCCGCCGAGTCGACGGTGACGTCGTTGGGCTGCAGCCCGGTGGCGGCCAGATCGGCACCCGACATGGTCGTGGTGTTCAGCGCGTAGGAGTACGCCGCCTCGATCACGCTGTCGGTGGTGATCACGTAGTCCAGTCGGCCGGGCGGGAACGGGCCGGGGCTGGCCCAGGTCCAGTCCGCCGGGCCGACCACGTTGTGCAGCGGCTGGTGGTCGGTGGAGTCGGTGCCGTCCCAGTCCGGGGGCGAGTCCGCGCCGAAGCTGGCCTCGTCGATGATGTTCCCGTCGATCAGGGTCTGCAGCGGCTGCGGACCGTCCACGATGTTGAGGTCACCGATCACCATCATCGCGGTGCCCGCGGGCAGGTTGAAGAATCCGCCGGGCTCGCGCGCGTCGCGCATCCAGTTGACGATCGAGTCCGACTGCTCCTGCCGACGGTGGTCGAAGCCGCCGCAGCACTTGTAGTGGTTGTTCATGATGTACAGGTCGTGGTCCCACTGCGCGTCGGGAAGGTCGACCAGCGCCATGGCCTGGTTCTTGTCGCCGGCGGGGATCGTGAAGGTCGCCTGCATCGACAGGGGGAACTTGCTGACGATGACGCAGTCGTCCACCTTGTGCGCGTACCAGCCACCGGCGATCGGCGCGATGCCGTCCATCAAGTTGAGCACCGCGTTCACCGACGTGCTGTAGTCGATCTCCTGCAGGCACCAGATGTCGGCATCCAGCGCCGCCACGACGCGCTCGAACTTGGCGGCCTGCGTCGCGTTCTCGCTGGGGAAGATCGTGTCCCAGAGCACGTTGTAGGAGACGACGCGCAGGTCGTCCGACTGCAGGCGGTCCACGAAGGACTGGGCGGGCACGGCGGCGGCAAGGAGTGCGCAGGCGAGGCCGGCGCGGATCAGCGCCGGCGCGGTGAGCGTCGAGCGGGTGCGGTTCATCGGGCGTGTCTCGAAGGGGAGCGAGGCACCCATCACACCATCTCTGCCGCGATTCGGGGTCAGGCGCTCATGCAGCAGCGCTTGAACTTGCGCCCGCTGCCGCACGGACAGGGGTCGTTGCGGCCCACCTTCGAGCCCGGGCGGCGCAGCGTCTCGGTTTCCCCCCGCACCGCACGACCGTAGGCCTCCGCGGAGGCCGCCAGGAACTGGCCCAGCTCCCGACCGTCGCCCAGCCGCCCGTCCTGCTCGAGCTGCTCCAGCAGGCCGCGCGCCATGTCCGGCACGGCGGCGTGCACCTCGGGCGACATGTCCAGGCGCGCGACGTGCTCGAGCAGGGCACCGCGCAGATCGTCGACGCCCAGGTCCTCGGGCTCGACGTCACGGCGGTCGCAGGCCGCCACGAGCCAGGCCGTCAAGAGCGACGGCGCCGCCGCCGCCACGGCCGCCGAACGACCGTCCAGGGCGTCTCCCCCACAGAAGTCGCTCACCCAGCCTTCGAGCCGCTCGCGCGTGTATGTGTGGGTCATTTGACCTCCCCCCGATCCGCGGATTGGCTCCTATGATGCCTCGACCCCGGGTTTTCCCCGAACCCCATCCCCCCGACAGGTCTCTCCCGATGATCCACGTCCCCGTTCGCGGGGTCGTCGCGGGTGCCGCGCTGTGTCTCGCGCTCACCTTCCCGACCTCCGTTTCCGCACAGACCGTCATCGACTCCCCGTTGCTGCCCCGCGGCTCCGATGGCATCGACGGCCCCACCGGCCTGCGCGCCTTCCTCCCCAACGCCGGCCTCGTCGCCGACCTCGCCGCTGCGCCCGGTGACCGTGTGATCCTGAGCCAGTTCTCCATGCCCGACGGCTCCACCGTCGACCTCGACCTCTCGCGCATGGACCTGAACCCCTACCGCTTCGGCTTCCAGGTCGACGGCCTGCCCGCGCCGGGCCTGCTCTCCGGGCTCGACCTGAGCCTGTGGAAGGGCACGGTCGTCGGCTCGCAAGGCTCCGACGTCTTCCTGAGCTTCTCCAACCGCGGCATCAGCGGCTGGGTCCAGCAGCCGGGCGACATCGTCCACGTGCTGCCGCAGCCGGAGGCGGGTGACGACTGGGCGTCGTCCTTCGTGCTCCTGGCGCGGGACAACGAGCTCAACGAGCGTGGCCTGGCCCTGGGCGCCTTCTGCGCCGCCGAGCAGGTCGCCCCGGGCGGTCAGTTCGGCTCGCTGCGCATCGACCCGGAGGTCCACTCCGGGCAGGCTCCCGAGACCGCCGCGGGCACCGCCGGCTGCGAGACCTACGAGTGCACCATCGCGGTCGAGACCGACTGGCAGCTCAACCAGGACTTCAATGGTGACCTGGGCGCCGAGACGGCTTTCGTGACCGCGCTGCTGGCCGTGGTCAGTGACCGGTACGTGGAGCAGATCGACACGCAGCTCACCTACCCCTACGTGCAGTTCTACACGACCAGCAACGACGGCTGGTCGACCCCCGACGGCCCCGGTTCGTCGAGCGCCATGCTGGACGAGTTCGTGACGGCCTGGTCGGGCAACATCCCCACCGACGCGGTCATCGGCCACTTCCTGTCCGGCGCGGACCTGGGTGGCGGCATCGCCTACCTGTCCGTGCTGTGCGACAGCGCCCAGAGCTTCAGCTTCGCGGTCAGCGGCAACATCGACGGTGACCTGCCGTTCCCGCTCGCCGTGGGCCCGCTCAACTGGGACTTCATGGTGTTCGCGCACGAGACCGGCCACAACTTCAGCAGCCCGCACACCCACGACTACAACCCGCAGATCGACGACTGCGCGGGCGGCTCGTGCATCACCAACGGCACGATCATGAGCTACTGCCACCTGTGCAGTGGCGGCACGAGCAACATCACGCTGCTCTTCAACGAGCCGACGGTCGTCAACCAGATGAAGAGCCACGTGCAGTCCTGCCTGCCGCTGCTCGCCCCGCTGGTGGCCGATCCGATCGCGCAGCCCAAGCTCATCGCCCCGGGCAGCCCGACCACGGTCGAGGTCACGCTGCAGGGCACGCCGGTCGGCACCGTGGACCTGCAATGGCGCCTCGGCGGCGGCGCGTTCACCAGCACGATCATGACGGCACAGGGCGGCGGCATCTACGCCGGCGACCTCCCGTCGACCTCGTGCGGTGACAGCCCCGAGTGGTTCTTCAGCGTCACCGACGCGGACTGCGGTTTCTACCAGACGGCCACGTTCGCGGCCGAGGTCGGGCTCGAGACGATCCTCGCCTTCGACGACTTCGAGACCAACTCGGGCTGGACCTCCGGCGCGGCCGGTGACGACGCCACGACCGGCATCTGGGAGCGCGGCAACCCGAACGGCACCTCGGCGCAACCCGAGAACGACGTGACCAACCCGGGCACCGACTGCTGGTTCACCGGTCAGGGCAGCGTCGGCGGCAGCGTGGGCGAGAACGACGTGGACGGCGGCAAGACGACGCTGACCACGACGAACATCGACCTCTCCTCGGGCGACGCGCGGATCAGCTACTGGCGCTGGTACAACAACGAGGCCGGCAGCACGCCCAACACCGATGTCTTCACGATCGACATCAACAACGGCGGCAGCTGGGTCAACGTCGAGACGGTCGGTCCGTTCGGCGACACGGGCGGCGGCTGGGTCTTCCACGAGTTCAACGTGTCGGACTTCGTCACGCCGAACGGCAGCATCGAGCTGCGCTTCGTCGCGGCGGACGAAGGCGAAGGCTCGATCGTCGAGGCGGCCATCGACGACTTCAAGGTGTCGCGCGTGAACTGCGGCGGCCCGGTCGTCTGCCAGACCGACCTCGGTTTCGGCGGGCCCGGCACCGGCGCGCTCAGCATCTGCGGTGAGGCCCTGGCGTCCGGCAACTCGGCCGACCTGGTCGTGACCGCGGCGGCGTCGAACAGCACGGCGATCCTCTTCGCCGGCGTGGCCAACAGTCCGACGGCGTTCAAGGGCGGTCAGATCGTCCCCGTGCCGTGGTCGCTCAGCGTGTCCCTGCCCCTCGACGTGTCCGGCGGCTTGACGCTGCCGGTGGCCGGCGGCAACGGCCCGGCGACGTTCTACGTCCAGGTGATCTACCTGGACGGCGCGCAGGCCCAGGGCTTCGGCTTCACCAACGCCCTGGAGGTCGACCTGCTGCCCTGAGCGCCCCCGGCGTCTCTCGACGACACACGACGCGGCCGGTGTCCCCACGCGGGGCGCCGGCCGCGCTCGTTGTCGTGCCCTCTTTCACCATCCTCGGGTAGACTCTGGCGGTACTCGGCCCGATCGCCGCGGCCCCTTCCCCCGACGCCGCCCCGGGCCCTTTCCGCCAGCATCCCTGGCCGCTCTCCGGCCCCCGACGAGTCCCTCCATGACGTCACCGTTGCGTGCCCTGCTCCTGACCAGCCTCGTCGCCCTTGCGTTCGGCCCGGCCGCCGTCGCGTCCGACCTGACCCTCGACGGGCAGATCGACGCCGCGCCCATGTCGGGGACGTCGCTGACCCTCTCGATCACCGGCACGCCCGGCGCGCCCGTCCTGCTGCTGCTCGACGTCGAGCCGGGACCGACGAACATCTTCGGCCAGACGCTGGAGATCGGCTTCTCGCCCAGCCTGCTGGTCGTATCGCTCGGCGACATGCCCGGCAGCGGGACGCTCAACGTCGACACCGACATCCCCTTCGACGAGTCCTTCGTCGGCGCGACCTTCTACACCCTGGCCGCGGTGGCGGACGGCGCGGGCTCCGCGACGCACGACTACAGCAACGGCGGCTCGGTCACGATCACCGATCGCGACGTCAACGTCGCCGGCCGGGCGCTCGGGAGCTACCCGCACGTCGAGTTCGCGCGGACCTTCAACGCCGGCACCGACCTGGTCGTGGCCATCGACCCCGAGCTGCACCCCGAGACCGCCGGCCTGACCGCCGACGTGTACGTCACGGCCCCGCAGAGCCGCGGCCAGTGGATCAACAACCCGGGCCTCACCGACGTGCGCGGCACGCCGACCACGGTGACCTTCTCCGGCGCGGACCTGGCCTCCAACACCTTCGCTCTCGACGCCGGCACGCTGCTGCCGGCCAGCGGCCCGGTGATCGGTGAGGCCTATGACGTGGTCGTGGACTTCGATCAGGACGGCCTGTTCGACGGCGACGACTTCATCGACGGCTTCGACGACACCGAGCACGGGCTCTACGTCGTGCGCGACATCACCCAGCCCGGTCCCTTCGCGGTGACCGAGGCGCTCTACTCGGGCGGCACCAACCTCGCGCAGAACCTGTTCTACCCGTCGAACATCGCCAACCTGGGCGTGCTCAACCTGGTCATCGTCAGCCACGGCAACGGGCACAACTACCAGTGGTACGACCACATCGGCGAGCACCTCGCCAGCTACGGCTTCGTGGTCATGAGCCACTTCAACAACACCATCCCGGGCGTGGAGGCCGCCTCCACGACCACGCTGACCAACACCGACTACTTCGTCGGCAACCTCGACGTCATCGAGGGCGGCGCCCTGGACGGTCACGTCGACGTGAACCACATCTTCTGGCTCGGGCACAGCCGCGGCGGCGAAGGCGTCGCGCGCGCCTACGACCGCCTGTTCGACAACTCGTTCGTGCCGAGCAACTACGACATCGACGACATCGCGCTCATCTCCAGCATCGCGCCGGTGGACTTCCTGGGCACCAACAGCTCGAACCCGCACGGCGCGGACTACCACCTCTGGGTGGGCGGCGCCGACTCCGACGTGACCGGCTGCGCGAGCAACGACATCGCCCAGCCGATCCACATCTTCGGGCGTGCCGAGCAGAAGCGCATGGCGATCTCGCTGCACGGCGTGGGCCACGGCAACTTCCACAACGGCGGCGGCAATCAGTTCGCGACCGGGCCCTGCCTGGTCGGCATGACGGACACACACACGATCATCCGCGGCCACGTCCTGCCGCTGGCCGCCTTCCACCTGCGCGGCAACCTGGCTGCCGAGGACTTCCTGTGGCGCCAGTGGGAGGGCTTCCGCCCGATCGGCGCGCCGGACGGCAACCCCTGCGTGAACGTGGACCTGATGTACCGCGAGGGCACCGTGGCCGGGAAGTTCGTCGTGGACGACTTCCAGAGCAACCCGGGCGTGGGCATGTCCAGCTCCGGCGGCTCGGTGTCCGGCACCGTCAGCGCCGTGTCCGAGGCGCGGCTCGACGACCCGGACAGCAACTTCACCGACGACGGCGACGTGATGAACGGCATGACCGAGGGTCGTTCCACGGACTCGACCGCCGGCGTCGTCTTCGAGTGGTCGAACGGCGGTACCCAGCAGCTGACCTTCTCCCTGGTCGCCGCCGGGCAGGACGCCTCGACGCGCACCTGGCTCTCCTTCCGCGCCGCCCAGTCCACGCGGGACGCGCTGACCATCACGGCGCTCGAGGACCTGACCTTCGAGGTCGTGCTCACCGACGGCGACGGCGACGAGAGCGTGATCAGCGTCGGCGCCTGGGGTGGCGGCATCGAGGAGCCCTACCAGCGCACCGGTTGCGGCTCGGGCGCCGGCTGGAACAACGAGTTCGAGACCGTCCGCGTGAGGCTCTCCGACTTCCGTCACGGCAACCCCGAGCTCGACCTGTCCTCGCTCGCCACGGTCTCGTTCCGCTTCGGCCCGACCCACGGTTCGGGCGTCGGCCGCATCGGCTTCGACGACCTGGAGTTCGTCGACTGAGCCCGCACCCTTCCGGCGGCCCGCGCGGTCGCCCCGCCCTCGCACACCTCCCCCACCGCACGCTTCGCGAAGAGATCCCATGACCTCCGCCCGCTCGCTGCTGCTCTCCACCCTGGCCCTGACCCTGCTCGCCGGCCTGACCGCCGGCATCGCCCAGGTCGAGGGCGCACCCGCCCTGCCCGCGGCGTTCCCCGTCGGCGGCGTGACCGTCCTCGAGGCGCGTCCCTTCACGCTCGCGGAGCCCGCCACCCACGAGTGGCGCTCCGAGCGTCCGCAGTACACCGCCGGTGTGCTGCTCGTGCTCGACGTCGAGGATCATGAGCTGGTCCTCCCACGCCAGGTGGCCGAGCCGATCCTGTACGTCGGTGCCCAGACGGCCGCGCGCCTGAACCACGGCTACGAGTCGGGACGGGTCATCGCGATCGTGCCGGCGACCACCGACGCGGACGGCGCGGTCGTCTTCGATCTCGCCGGCGCGCCGATCTTCTTCGGGACACCCGGACTGCCCGAGCAGGTGGATGCCGAGACCGCCACGCGCGAGCGCGCCGCCGCCGTGGCCGCCGGGCTTCCCGCGACGACGACGCCGACGACCGCGGTCCACGCCCCTGTCGCCTTCGAGAACGACCACCAGCTACACGTCTTCGCCGCCGACCTGATCGAGCAGCATTCGCCCGCCGAGAAGGACCTGGTGGCCGGACTGCGGGCTCCGCTCCTGACGCGGTAGGTCCACGGCTTGGGCGAGAGCGCGGCCGTCCCCTAGAATGCCTTCCCGGGAAGGGGGCAGCGATGGCGGACGAGCACGGCCGGGAGACGCGGCTCGAGGATCCACACCTGTGGGCCCAGGCTGCGCGCGTCCCGCTCGTCGTCGGAGTGACAGGGCACCGGGACCTCCGCCCGGAGGATCGGGACCTGCTCACCGAGCGGGTGGCCGAGGTGCTCCTGCGGTGCTGGGACCGGGACGGGGCCGGGCGTGAGACCCCGTTGGTCGTCGTCTCCGCGCTCGCCGAGGGCGCCGACCAACTCGTGGCCGAGGTCGCGCTGGAGCTGGGCGCCGAGCTCGTCGCGCCGCTCCCGCTGCCGGCCGGACACTACGAGACCGACTTCTCCACGTCGGCCGCGCTGGCCCGCTTCCATCGCCTGCGACAACAGGCGAGCCACAGCTTCGTCGTGCCGGCGAGCGACGCCTCCGACCTGCGTCACACCGACCTCCAGGACGACGACTGGGACGCGATCGCCCGCGACGACGTGCGGCGCAAGCAGCAGTACCACCGCGTCGGCCGGTGGACCGTGCGTCACGCGCACGCGCTGATCGCCCTCTGGGACGGCCGGCCCGCACAGGGTCACGGCGGCACGGCCGAGATCGTCGAGCTCATGCGGGGCGGCGCGGACACGACCGCGCGGCTCGAGGACGCTCTCGACGTGGCCGACACCGGTCCGGTCCACCACATCCTGACGCCCCGCCTGGGCGCGGCCCTGCCCGACCAGCCGGCGGGCACGCTCACCGAACTCGCCCCGGAAGCGCCCGTCTCGGCCGCCCACATGCCGCACCTGGTCGACACGTGGCCGCAGCGCGGGACCGCCACGGTCGACCTGCTGCACGCCTACAACCAGGATGTGACGCACAGCACGGCGTCGGTGTTCCTGATGGCCGAGCAGTCGATCCTCGGAGACCGCGCCGCGCTCACGACCCCCAGCGAGTCGCTCCCGCCCGTGGATCCGCTCCTGGCGCGGCGTGCCTGGTCCGATGCCCTGGCCGTCTCGTTCCAGGAGCGCAGGCAACGTGCGCTGGCGTTCATCACCGGTGCCGGCGTCGTGGCCATCGTCTGCTTCGTCATCTACGGCACGACACCGACATCGGCGATGGCGGCGACGTGGGTCCTCGCCAACGGCATCGTGCTCGCCGCCGCGCTGCTGACCTACGCCTACGCCCGGTCGCGTCGCATCGAGAGCAAGCACCTGGACTACCGTGCTCTCGCCGAGGGGCTGCGCATCCAGCTCGCCTGGCGGACCGTCGGCCTCGCCGGGGATGTCGCCGACCACTACATGCTCAAGCAGGTCACCGACACGAGCTGGATCCGCATGGCGTGTCGTGTCACCCACGGGCTCACGATCCCCGCTCGCGCACGCCCGCCGGACCGGGTCAGCCTGGAGCGGGTGCGGGACTGGTGGATCCGTGACCAGGCCGAGTGGTTCGCGAAGAAGCAGCGCGAACTCCACGCCATCCTGAAGGCGCACACGGCGGAGTTCCGCGGACTCATGACCATCGGCGTGCTGTGCAGCCTGTGGATCATCGTGGCCGTCGTCTCCGCGGCGGACGGCTCGTACACGGCCCCCGTCGTGATCGTGATGGCCAGCGCCTACGCCCTCGCGTCGGGACGCAAGACGTACGTGGAGAAGCGCGCCTTCGCCGAGCAGGAACGGCAGTACGAGTGGTCCACCGGCGTCTTCGCCCTGGCGTGGGATCGACTCGACAGCCACCTCGAGGGTCACCGCCTGGTCGAGGCGCGTCTCGTGCTCGCGCAGGTCGGCATCGAGGCCGTCGAGGAGAACTGCCTCTGGCTGCTGCATCGCCGCGCCCGTCCCCTGCCGCCGCCGTCACCCTGACCATGGCCGACGTCTTCATCAGCTACAGCCGTGCCGATCGCTCCCGGGCCCAGAAGCTCGTGCGCGTGTTCAAGCGCCAGGGCTGGAGCGTGTGGTGGGACCGCGACCTGCTCGGTGGCGAGGCCTACGACGACGTCATCGAGCAGGCCCTGGCCGAGGCGCGCGCGGTCGTCGTGCTCTGGTCGGAGCACAGCGTCGGCAGCCACTGGGTGCGCGCCGAGGCGGCCGAGGGTCGCGAGCGCGAGGCCCTCGTGCCGGTGCTGCTCGACGACGTGAAGTTGCCGCTCGAGTTCCGGCGGCTGCAGACGATCTCGTTCGTGGCCGCCGCCACGGGCACCGCCGCGGACGAGGATCCGACCCAGGAACTGGTCGAGGCGATCGGGGTGGTGCTCACTCGCGCCGGCGCAGGAGCGGGCGCCGAACCGTTGCGCATCGAGTGCCCGGCCTGCGGGCGCATCAACGTCGCGCATCCGAAGCTGGCCGGTCGCACCGGCAAGTGCCGCGACTGCGGCGGCGAGATCCTCGTGCCGAGGCCCACGCCATCCGATCGCGCCCGCTCCGGCGCGTCCCGCGGCACGACGGCCACGCGCGCTCCCGGCACGCGCCGCGGACGCCGGCTCGTGCCGGCCCTGGCCGGGGTCGCGCTCGTCGCCCTGGTCGTCTGGTGGCTCGCACCCGACGGCGAGGAGCAGCGGGGCGAGGATCCGGGAGGCTCCGGCGACGCCTCCGGTCCCGCCGCGCAGCGCGGGGCGAGCCGCGAGGCCGCGACGCCCGTCGCCCCCACCGCGGAGCAGGCGCGGCTCGCCGTCCTCCACGACGAGTTGGGTCGGCTCGTCGCGGCCGGGATCGACGCGCCGATCCTCGCGTGCTGCGCGGAGATCATCACCACCCTCGCGCCGGCGGACCCGCGCGCGCTCGCCGCCCTCGCGAGCCTGCAGCAGCGGTCCACCGGCGACGCCGACCGCCTCGCCGCGGTGGCCGCCGTGCAGCGCTGGCGCGACGCCCCCGTCGGCAGCGCGGCCCGGTTCGAGCAGGCGCTGGTGGCCGCCGCCGCGGCCCTGTCGGTCCTCGACATCGAGGCGGCGCGAGGAGCGCGGGACGAGGCCGCGTCGATCCTGTCGCCGACCCCCGAGGTCGCCGACCTTGAGTCACGCCTGCTGGAGGCCGAGGCTCGCCTCGCGTCGGGCCGTGACCTGCTCGGCCGTTTGCCGCGGATCACCGACCCCAACACCCTCGACGAAGCCGTCCTCACCGGCCGGCAACTGGAACGCGACGACCCCGTGCTGAGCCGCATCCTGGGCCTGCCGTCCGCACTGGAGACCGCCGCGCAACGACTCGACGCGTTGCGCGAGCAGGACACGGCGACGTGGCGGTCGAGCGTCGCGCGCTGGAACGGGCCCGGCCGCGCGGACGTCGAGACGGTCGCCGACGTCGTCGTCGCGCTGCGCGAGACCGATGCGCTCCTGGCGCGGCTGCCCGCGGACGAGCGGGAGCGGGCCGCGGACGCGCTGGTCATGAGCCTGCATCGCCACGTCCTCCGCCTCACGGCGGCGCCCGACCTCACCGCGGCGCCCGACCTCACGGCGGCGCCCGACGACGTCGAGACCATCCTCTCGAACGCGTCGCTGTGGCTCGGCGTGGCGCCCGAACTCACGCACCAGCGCCTGAAGGCCGAGGCCGACGAGGCGGGAACCGAGCTCCTGCTGCGCGTCTCGCAGGCCCTGCGCACCGAAGTGAACGAGATCCGGCTGGCCGCCATGCTGCGCGCCGTCGACGCCCACCTGCGTGTCGCGGCCGACCCCACGCTGTCCGCTTCCGCCGAGTTCGCGGTGTTCCGTCTCCAGGTCGAGGTCTCGTCGCCGGAGCAGGCCGCCGAACGGCTCGCCCGGTTGGACGGCTGGTTCCCCGAGCCGCTCTCCGGCCGCCCCGGTGAGGCGCTCTCCGGGCTTCGGGCGGAGCTGCAGGAAGGGATCGATACCGAGGAACGCCGCCTGGGGCAGCAGCTCACCGAGGGCGACGAGCAGTTGCGTCGCGGTGAACTCACCACGGCGCGCGGGACGTTCGGCACGCTCCAGCGCGGCACGCAACCCGGGAGCCGTTTCGAAGTCCTCGCGCACGTGCGCCTGATCGATGTCGACTTCGCGGACTACGAGTCGTACTACCGGGATCGCGGCTCGCGCAACCTGGCACCCAACGCCGAGCTGGCGAAGGCCTACACCAAGGCCCTGGAGGAGCGCTCCGATGTCCTCGACCTCGACGGTGTGAGCAGCCACGCCCACGCGCTGCACCGCATGGCGATCCTGGCCAGCCATCGACGCGACGTACGCGCGGCGCTGTACGCCATGCGCGGGGGCAAGACCAACCTGTTCGAGAGCGACACGGCCCAGCAGGAGCGCGACGAACTCTTCGCGCGGCTCCAGCAGGAGTTCCCCGACGCGCGGGCCGCCGACGGGCGCACCTTCGTGGCCCGGCTCACCCAGCTCTTCGCGGAGGACGACGCGATCCTCGCCCGCGAGGTCGACCGCCTGCGACGGCGCTGACCGGGGCGCAGCGACGGCTCCGCTGGCTCTCGGCCCCGCGGCCCCGCTATCGTGAGCCCCGGAAGGGACCGGGCCGCGCCGAGCCGCCCACCCCGATCCACGGAGGAGGGAATCGATGAGCGACACCTCGACGGTCGACCCGCTGCCCGATGCGGAAGACACCTGCGCCCTGTGCGGGACCGTGGTCTCGGGGGGGCGCTTCGTCATGCTCAACGGGCACGTCGCCTGCGAGCCCTGTGCGTTCGAGGTGCAGGCCGACCTCGAGGCGCGTCGGGCCGGTGCGGGCTCGCTCCCGCTCGCCATGCTGGGCGGCGCGTTGGGCGCGGCACTCGGCGCGGCCGTCTGGGCCGGGATCAGCATCGGCACCAGGTACGAGATCGGGTACGTCGCCATCCTCGTCGGGTTCCTCGCGGGCACGGGCGTCAAGCTGCTCACCGGTGGCGGCCACGGGCGGCCGCTGCAGATCATCGCGGTGGTCTTCGCGAGCCTCGGCCTGGTCGCGGCCAAGTACGGCATCTTCGCGCACGACTTCACCGAGTGGGTGCTCGAGCAGGAGGGCGTGGAGCTGGGATGGTTCTCGACGGAGACCTTGACCATGTTCGATCAGGTCTTCACCGACATGTTCGGTGGCTTCGACCTGCTCTGGCTGTTGTTCGCCGTGACCGCGGCGTGGCGCGTCCCGGGTTCACCGCAGATCGCGATGGAGTCGCGGTGAGCGGCGAGCGGCCACGCTCCGCACTCGACCGGCTGCGCACCCTGGACGCCGAGCGCACGCGCTCCGGTGGGGACGCGCGAGACGACCGGCCTGACGGCCACCGCCGCCGACGCGGCGGAGTGCTCGCGGCGATCTCGGTCGTGGCGCTGCTGCTGTGGAAGTCGAAGGCGCTGCTCCTGCTGCTGGCCGGCAAGCTGAAGTTCCTGCTCGGGGGGCTCAAGCTGCTCAAGCTCGGCAAGGTCTTCACCACCGGGTGGACCATGCTGCTCTCGATGTGGGTCTACGCCCACGTCTACGGCTGGCCCTTCGCGGCGGGCCTGGTGCTGCTCATCCTGGTCCACGAGCTCGGCCACGGCTGGGCCGCACGGCTGGTCGGGATGCCCGTGAGCGCGCCGGTGTTCATCCCCTTCTTCGGGGCGATGATCGCCCTCAAGCGCCAGCCGCGCACGACGTTCGAGGACTTCGTGATCGGCGCGGGTGGACCGATCGTGGGCGCGCTCGGCGGTGCCCTGTGCCTCGCGCTCTCACCGCGCTTCGGCGAGTACGGCTCGCAGCTGCTGTTCGTGGTGGGCTACTTCGCGCTCGTCATCAACCTGTTCAACCTGATCCCCGTGTGGCAGCTCGACGGTGCCCGCATCGGCGCGCCCATGACCACCCGACTGTGGTGTCTCGCCCTGGTCGTGCTCGGCGTCGTGACGTTCAGCACGGCCGGCATGGTCGAGAGTCCCAACCCGCTCCCGCTCTTCGTGCTCTTCGGCGTCGGCTACCAGGCCTGGAAGAGCTGGCGCGCCGGGCGCGTGGCTCGGCCCGAGGCGGCGCTCGATCGTCTCGCCCAGGCCGACCACCGGGCCGCGACGGAGCGGGACGTCGAGGTCACGCCCAACCAGCGCCGTGCCGCCGCGGCGACCTACATCGTCTGGACCGGCCTGCTCATCGCGGCCACCTTCCTGCTGCACGAGCACCTGCCGGCGCTCCCGGGCTGACAGCCCGCGTGAGCGAGGCGTTCTCGGCTGCGAGCGTCACGGACGGGCAGCGGGAACGACAGCGGGCCCGACACCCCGAAGGGTGCCGGGCCCGCGCATCGAGCAGGAAGCTCGAACGTCGGACTACGGCATGTCGACCGTGAACGGGAAGCGCAGGACCGCCTGGCCCTCCGCGTTCAGACCCACTTCGTGCCACAGCTCGATCGTGCCGAGACCTTCACCGTACGGCTCGCTGGTGACCTTGCCGTTGGCACCGAGGTGCACCTTGAGACCGACCGAGAACTGCTCGGGCAGCTCGGGGAACACACCCGGGTTCCACATCAGGATCTGCACGGCGAACTCACCGTCCGTCATCCAGCTGGGAACGTCCGAGTACAGGCCCGCGGAACCGCCGGCGACGCCACTCGACGCCACCGTCGCCGCACCACGGCCGAAGCCCTGGGGCAGCACGAAGTCGGGGATCGACTCCATCAGCACGGCGTAGTACTCCTCCACGTCGTCGACCTGGGTCATGAAGACGTGGTCCGCACCCGCGAAGGTGGAGGTCCCGTCGTCGTCACCGATGACCAGGAAGCACTCGGGCTGCTCACAGACCGACTCGCCGCCCGTGATGGACAGCTCCCAGCTGTTGAGCGTACCCAGATCCTGCGCGGCGTTGTCGCTGATGGTCAGCGTCCAGTCACCGGCGGAATCCATGCCGTCGAACGCGCCGAGCAGCTGGTTCGGCGTGTAGCTCGGAGGCGAGGACAGGTTCGGGGCGCACTGATCCTCGATCGCGCCACCGGCACCCTCGTCGTCGAGCACGATGTTCCAGTTGTCCTCCGAGCAGCCGAACGCGCCGAGCAGGGGCTCGCCGGGACGGTTGATCACCTGCACGCTCGTACCTCCGTGCTCCAACGTGACGATCAGGTCACCGGTCCAGGTGTGGGTCACGACCAGGCCGAGATCCACGTCGCCGATGTTGACCGAATCCGGCACCGTGATCGTGCGCGACAGACCCGCCGCGTTGTCATCCGGGATCGCCGTGTTGGCCGCATCGCTGTAGACCGAGGCCTCGCCACTGGCGGTCGAGCACTCGGTGCCGTCACCCTGGTAGCTGCCGTCACAATCACCGGCCGTGGTCTGGGTGCAGCTGCCGTCGTCGTTGCAGCAGGCACCGACGGGGAGACAGCTGATGGCGCCGCCACAGGGCACCCCGTCGTCGGTCACGATCATGTCGAACGCGCCTTGCGCGGTGCTGAAGCCGTGGACGAGGATGTTGTAGGACGCACCGGCCTGGCTGCACCAGGTCACCGTGCTGAGCAGACCGGACGGGCCCAGGCAGTCATCGTCGTTGCCGTTGATGCAGGTCGGATCGCCGCAGTCCCCGCAGTAGACGCTCAGCTTGGTGTCGAAGCCGAAGTTGGTGCAGGTCGTCACGGTCATCGTGTTGCCCGTGCCCGCGACGGAGTACCAGACGCCCGGCGCGGAGATCACCGTGCCGCAGGTCGGGAAGCCGAGGTCGGGACTCGCGCCCACCGTGCTGCCCGCGACGGGAGCACCCACCTCGATGCCGATCGCGTTGGCGCACTCGTCGTTGGACGGCGGGCCGTCGCCGGACGACGGCGGCGGCGGGACGATGTGTGGGCTGAAGACCTCGAAGGAGTCCTTCGAGGTGAACACCACGTCGATACGAGCCTGGCTCACGGGCACCAGGAACAGGTCGCACTGCGCCACGCCCCACGCGGCGTCCACGACGGTGAGCTCGGTCTTGTTGCCGAACGGCGTCGGGGTCAGCGTTGCCGAGATCAGGTGCCCGTTGCCGGGGCCCGGTTCGGCCTTCGCGGCCTGGTTGCCGAGTTCGGTCGCCGAGACGCCCGCCTCGGCCAGCTGC
>JAJDER010000092.1 GCA_029259725.1 Planctomycetota bacterium
CGACCAGCCGCGTCGCTCGATCCTCGCCGCGGACACGTCCGTGACGGCGGCCGAGAGGGCGCTGGCCGTCGCGACGACCGAAGACGAGCGCTTCGAAGCCCGGTGCGCCCTCGCGGCCGCCCTGAACTCTCGGGCGGTTCCCTTCAAGGGATCCGCTCCCGACGGCACCGATCCCGAGGTCGCACGCGCGGCGTTCCTGCGCGCGCTCCCGCTCGCCGCGGAGCTCGCGTCGCTGCGACCGCGCCGCAGCGACGTCGTCCACCAGGCCGCGGTGACGTGCGTGAACGCCACGCACTACCTGGATCCGGTCGAGGCCGCCGAGGCCCTTCGGCAGGGGATCGCGCGGATCGAGGATCTCGAGCGCGACTACCCGGAGCGGGTCGAGTACGTCCGCGCGGAGATCGCCCTGGCGAGCAACCTCGGGATCGCCCTGGTGGGTCAGGGGCGAGGCGACGAGGCGCGCGTCTGGTTCGAGCGCGCCAGCACCGCCTCGGAGCCCTGGCTCGAACGCGAGTCCGAGGATCTCACCCTGCTCCTGGAGGCGGGGCGCGCGGACGTCAACCTGGCCATGAACCTGGTGGGGCTGGAACTCCGCGGCGAGGCCTGCGCCTCCGCCGCGCGCGGGGCGGCGCGCATCGAGCGGGCACTGCGGCTCGTGCCGCTCGAACCGCGTCTCCAGCACGAGCTCGCCTGGGCGCGGATCCAGGAGGGTTACGGCCGGATCGCCGGCGGGGAGTTCGCGCGCGCGTTGGCTCTGGCCCAGCAGGTGCCCGTGGAGCAGCTCGCCGACCCGACCATCGCCGTGGCCGTGGGCGAACTCCTCGCGGGGTGCGCCGACCTGGCTTCCGAGCCGGCCGAGGTCGAGCGCCTGCGCACCGAGGCCCTCGACCGCCTCGGGCAGGGCCTGAAGCTGGGCTTCGCGGCCTTCGACTACCTGCGCGCCGCGCCGGAATGGGCGTCGCTGCGCTCGGACCCGCGGTTCGAGGAGCTGCTGCGCAAGGCGTCCGAGTAGGGGGCACCGGTCCCGGGGGTCACCGGTCCGCGGGTGTGCCCGTCATGTCGCCCGAGGGCGGGCCATCCCCGTAGTTGAAGAGTTCGCGGGCGCGGTAGGACGTGCCGGCCGCGCCGTTCAGCGCGCGGACGAGCTTGCCGCGGACCCTCGGTGTCAGCCAGCGGCCCTTGACGCCGCGGGCCACCATCTTGTGCGTGATCTGCTCGGTCGATGCGCCCACCAGGTCGTGGGCCGTGAGACCGTGTTCGGCGAGCAGGCCCGCCAACGGTTGCTCGCCGCGGTTCCGCAGCCCGGTCACGGCGTCGTTGCCGAGAGGCCGCGCGTCGCCGACCAGCCGTGGGTCGCGCCCGGATCGGTGAACCAGGCCTGGAACCAGAGCGTCAGCCCGGGTGGGAGGGTCGGGGGCCACGCCCCCGCGAGCACCTGCTGCCCGTCGGCGTCGGTGTTGCCGAGCGCCAGGAACAGGTCGAGCTCCGGCACCAGCGTGCCCCCCTTGACCGGGGCGAAGAGCGCCGACGCGCCGATCACGAGGAAGGCCGGCGCGTTCGGGATCGCCGAGAGGACGCGGAGCGTCACGTCGTCTCCGGGTTGGAGCGTGCCGTGACCGCGGAGACCACTGAAGCCGGCCGCGCCGGGCAGTGACGGTCCGACCGACTGCCACGGCCCCAGCGTGTTGAGGTGCACCCAGACGTCGGGTTGCAGGCCGATCACGATGTCGAGCCAGCCGTCGCCGTCGATGTCGGCCGGTGTCGGCGCCGTCACCGTCGGGACCAGGTCGGTGGCGTGCGCGACCTCGAAGTTCCTCGCGCCGAGACCGCGAAGCACCAGGAGGTGGTAGGGCCACAACGTGAAGACGCGCGTGGTGACGACGAGATCCGGCCACGCGTCGCGGTCCAGGTCGGTGACCACGGCCGTCACCGGGTCGTCCCCCAGGGGCAGGCTGGAGACCGCCTCGAAGGTCCCGTCACCGACACCGTAGAAGACGCGCATGCCGCCCACCTCGCCCGAGAGGAGGTCGAGGTGCTGGTCACCGTCGAGGTCGGCGACGAGCAACGGCGGTGCGAAGCCGATGCCCAGCGGATGCGGCCACTCGTGGGGCGTGGGGAGCTCGGTCGGGGGTGCGAAGGTCCCGATGCCCGTCGCCAGGTACACCTGCAGCACGCTGTCCTCGGTGATCTCCGCGTGGGCGTAGACGACGACGTCCGTCAGGCCGTCCTCGTCCAGGTCGCCCAGCGCGACGCGCTTCGCCTCGGCGTGCACGCTGAGCGGTGGCAGCGCATTCCACCCACCCGTGCCGTTCGCCGTGAACAGCTCCACCCGCCCCGTCGCGGGAGTGCCGTCCTGCAGCGAGAGCACCGCCGCGTCGAGACGCCCATCCGCGTCGACGTGTCCGAGCGCCGCATCCAGAGGCTGGCCCAGCAGGCCCTGCGTCTGCGGCGGGGCGAACGTGCCGTCGCCGGCGCTGACGGCCACCGTCACGGCGACGTCCAGGTCGTCCTGGAGGGCGAACAGATCGGGGACACCGTCGTCGGTCAGGTCGGCGGCGTGGATGCGGAACGTCGGTCCGCCGAGATCGACCGGGAGACCGGGAGACGTCAAGCGGCCCGCCGGTTCGCCGAACAGGACACGGCCGCCGGCCACGGTGCTCGCCCCCATGGCCGCCACGAAGTCGACGGCGCCGTCCCCGTCGAAGTCCGCCGCGGCGGAGTCGCGGATGAACGCGGCCGCGTCATCGAACCCCGCCGCCGCCAGCGCGTCGTCCAGCTCGCCGTCGGCGAAACCGCCGTGCCACACGAGCGCCTGCACTCCGAGGCTCGCGCCGGTGTAGAGCGTGACGAGCACATCGCCGGCACCGTCTTCGTCGAAGTCACCGGCCGCCGCCAGGGTGCTCACCGCGCCGTAGGGGCCGCGCGGCGTGAAGGCACCGTCGGGCTCCTGGATCAAGGTGACGAGCGAGCCCGGCGAGACGCCGACCAGGTCCAGCAGGCCGTCGTCGTCGAGGTCGGCGGTCGCACGGACCAGCGCGATCTCGGGCAGCGGGACGTGGGCCGTGAAGCCCGCGCCGGCCGTCCAGGTGTCGATCGCCACCTCGACGGCCGCGTTGCGCGAGATGATGTCGAACGAACCGGTTCCGGTGACGTCCGGGACGTCGAACACGAGCACGGCGTCGTCGAGCAGCTCGACGAAGGGGGCGAAGGTGCCGTCCCCGTTCCCGGCCATGGACCCGACCGTGGCGGCCAGCTCGATGAGCAGGTCGACGTGGGGATCGCCATCCACGTCCACCAGGCGGCTGGCGCGCCCGCCGGAAGGCGCGAGGAACTCGACGGCGGCGCCGAAGGTCCCGTCCCCGGCGCCCTCGAAGTACGAGAAGCGGGCCTGGCTCGACTGGCTCATGACGACGTCGGTGTCGCCATCGCCATCGACATCGCCGAACAGCAGGTTCGTGATCAGCGCGGTCTGGAGGGCCGCGGAGGTCTGCCCTTGCACGAACGTCCCGTCGCCCGCGCCGAGGAACGTGGTGAACGTGCTGGCGTGCGTGATCACCAGGTCGAGCACGCCATCTCCATCGACGTCGACGACGTCGGACGCCGACAGCGGCGACGGAGTCGCACCCACCTGCGACGTGGCGAAGGTGCCGTCTCCCGCGCCGAGCTGCGCGGTGAACTCCGAGCCGCCCGACTTCACGAGCAGGTCGAGATGCCCATCGCCGTCCAGGTCGGCGACGTGCACGTTCGTCGCCAGTGACGCCCCCTGCGCCTGGATCAGCACGATCGGCGAGGTGAGCAGGTCGTCGGGCCCAGCGGCCCTGCAGGGCGTGAGCGTCGGCAACCACGACACCGCGAGGAGCGCCGCGAAGGAGCGTAGGGCCATGAGGGTCTCCCGGTCCGGTGACGCTTGGTGTCACGCAGGATACTCCCGCCGGGTCACTCCTGGTGCGTTGTGGTTCGGGTCGGCGCCACTCACAGGAACGCGGAGAGGTCGGCCCAGGCGATCAGCGCGGTGTGCAGCGTTTGGAGGGCATCGAGGCGCGACTCCACCCAGAGCCGGCGAGCCTCGAGCTCGTCGCCGAGGGTGGCGTCGCCGGCCGCGTGGCGGGCCTGGACGAGGCGGTAGAGGTGCTCGCTGCGCGGCAGGACCTCCTGCTCGAGCTGCCGCCAGTGGTCCAGGGCCAGCCGCGCCCGGGCGTGGGCATCGCGGGCCGCGCCCTGCAGTTGCACGCGCCGTTCGCGCGCGAGGGCCTCGGCGCGTGACACCCGGGCGCGCTGCTCCCGCACGCGCGGGCGTCCGTCGTCGAACAGCTTCACGGGGAAGGAGACGCCGACGTCGATCGAGTTCTCGTCCTCGGACTCGATGCGCCGGTAGAGCAGGTCGAAACGCACGTCGGGAACGAGCAGCTCCTGCTCCAGCTCCAGCCGAGCGCGCGCGAGCTGCGTGTCGGCGCGGGCTGCGACGAGCTCCGGGTTGGCGTCCAGCGCCGACAGGAGCTGCTCGAGCGAGGGCAGGTCGACGGCCGTGGTGAGGTCGCCCGAGACCGAGTCGATCGGGGCCCCGTCACCGATGGCCACCGACAGGGCCAGCAACGCCTGCTCGGCGAGGGTCTCGACGCGGCGGAACTCGGAGAGGTCGCCCACCTGCGCGAGGCCGACGCGGGCGAGTTCGGCGGGCACGGCGTCGCCCGCCTCGACGCGCGCCTCGATCAGCTCGACCTGCCGCTGGGACACGTCGAGCAGGTCGCCGCGGAGCTGTGTGGCCTGCTGGGCGTACAGCGCCGTGGCGAAGGCGCCCCGCACCGCGCGTCGGATGTCCCGGGCTGCCGCGCCGTGCTCGGCCTCGGCCCGGTCGCGCTCGCGTTCGGCCACGGTGCGCGCGGCCTCCAACCGGTCACCCAGCGGGATCGGCTGGCTCAGGCCCAGCAGGTAGTCGGCGTTGCCGGTGAAGCTGTGGTCGCCGAGAGGCGCGTTCTCGGTGCGCACGATCGCTTCGGGGTTCGGGTAGCGCTCGGCCCCCTCGGTTCGCGCCGCTGCCGCTTCCAGCTCCGCGCGGCTGGAGGCGAGACGCGGGTGCTGCTCGAGGGCGGTGGCCATCGCGGCCTCGAGGGTCAGGTCGTGGATCGGCGTCGTGTCGGCGGGGGCCCCGCCGGGCGTGGACACCGACGGCAGCCACGCTCGCGGCGGCGCCGAATCGCCGGGCACGCGGCGCCGGTTCACGGGCGGCTCGGGGAGGGCGG
The DNA here is from genome assembly GCA_029259725.1 of Planctomycetota bacterium. Lineage (GTDB taxonomy): Bacteria > Planctomycetota > B15-G4 > B15-G4 > B15-G4 > JAJDER01. Next base: position 5,241 of record JAJDER010000092.1, read on the forward strand.
GCGTCTCCTGACCGGCGACCGGGCCGGAGCTCGTGCCGGAGCGCGGATCGGAGCGCGGGTCGGCCGAGCCGTACGGAGACGCCGTCGAGCACGACGGCAGCACGAGGGCCAGCCCGGCCAGCAACAGGGCGGGCACCCGCGCGGGCGCCGGGCGGGCCAGCGGACGAGGCAGCGGACGAGGCGTGGTCTTCATCGGTCGATCTCCACGGCCGGCACGGCGGGCCGACCGAAACGCAGCACCAGGACCGGCACCACGATCATGTTCAGCAGCATCGAGGTGGACAGTCCGCAGAGGATGACCACCGCCATCGGCGCCTGGATCTCGTTGCCGGGCTCCCCGGCCGCGAGGATCAGCGGCACCAGCGCCAGGGCCGTGCCCAGGGCGGTCATCAGGATCGGCGCGAGGCGTTCCTCGGCGCCGCGGCGGACGGCTTCGCGGAAGTCGGCCACGCCCTCCTCCCGCTGCAGGTGGCGCACGTGCGTCACCAGCATGATGCCGTTGCGCGTGGCGATGCCGAACACGGTGATGAAGCCGATCAGCGACGCCACCGACAGCACGCCGCCGGCCAGGAACACGCCGGCGATGCCGCCGATGAGCGCCAGCGGCAGGTTGGCCATGACCAGCAGCGCGTCGCGCGTGGACCCGAGGGCGAGGTGCAGCAGGAAGCCGATGCCCAGCACGACGGCGAGCCCGAGCCAGGTCAGCGTGGTCGTCGCCTGCTGGGCGCTCTCGAACTGCCCGCCGAACTCCACCCGGTAGCCGGCCGCGTCGGCGACGATCGGGTCCACCGCGGCGCGGATGTCCTCGACCACCGAGCCCAGGTCGCGGCCGGCGACATTGCAGCTCACGACCAGCTTGCGCTCCACGGCCTCCCGGCTGATGCGGTTCGGGCCTGTGAACGGGCGCACGTCGGCCAGGGTGCCGAGCGGTACCGACGGGCCGCCCGGGATGTCGATGGGCAGACGCGAGAGGTTGCCGGCGCCCCAGGTCTCCGGGGCGTCGAGTCGCAGCACGAGGTCGTAGCCGTAGCGACCCTCGAGCACGCGCGTCACGGGGAACCCCGAGAACGCCGCCTCGAGGGAGTGCGAGACCTCCACCACCGGTGCGCCGTAGCGCGCGAGGGCGACCCGATCGACGCGTGCCTGCAGCAGCGGAACGTCGGCCTGGCTGTCGACGGCGAGATCGACCACGCCGGCCACGGGCGCCATGCCGTCGCGCACCACGCCGGCGAGGCGCCGCAACTCGTGCAGGTCGGGGCCGAACAGCTTGACGGCCACGCTGGCGCGCGTCCCCGAGAGCATGTGGTCGATGCGGTGGGAGATCGGCTGCCCGATGGTCACGCTGGTGCCCGGCAGCAGCGTGAGGTCCTCGCGGAGCGCGGCGAGGAACTCCTCCCTGCTGCGCTCGCCGAGCTCGAAGGTGACCTCGAACTCGCTGGACTCGACGCCCTGGGCGTGTTCGTCGAGTTCGGCGCGTCCGGTGCGGCGTCCCACCGAGCGCACCTCGGGGTGACCGAGCAGCAGGGTCTCGGCCACGCCCGCGAGGCGGTCCGACTCGGGCAGGGAGGTGCCGGGCAGCGTGACCACGCTGATGGTGAGGGCGCCCTCGTTGAACTCCGGCAGGAAGGCGCGCCCGAGTCGCGGCACCGAGGCCAGGGCCAGCCCCAGCAGGATCACCGCCGCGACGATGACGGTGCCGGGCCGTGCCAGGATCGGGGCGAGCAGCCGCGCGTAGACGCTTCGCAGCATCCGGATCAGCGCCGGCTCGGTGCCGCGTTGCACGCTCCGGCTTCCGGGCAGCAGCAGGTGGCACAGCGCGGGGGTCACGGTCACGGCGACCATCAGCGACGCGAGCAGCGCGACGACGTAGGCGGTACCCAGCGGTCGCAGCAAGCGCCCCTCGACGCCGGTCAGGAAGAAGATCGGCACGAACACCAGCACGATGATCAGCGTCGCGAACACGATCGACTTGCGGATCTCCAGGCTGGCGTCGCGCACCACGGCGAGACTTCCGCGCTGCTCGGCCCTGGGGAGCGCCGCGTTCTCGCGCAGCCGGCGGAAGACGTTCTCCACGTCGATGACCGCGTCGTCCACCAGGGCGCCGATGGCGATGGCCATGCCACCGAGGGTCATGGTGTTGATCGACGCGCCCAGTGCCTCGAGCACCAGCGTCGCCGTGAGCAGCGAGATCGGGATGGCCGTCAGCGTGATCAGCGAGGCCCGCGCGTCGGCGAGGAACAGCAGCATGATCAGCACCACCAGGACGGCGCCGTCGCGCAGCGCTCCGATCACGTTGTCGACGGCGATCTCGATGAAGGTGGCCTGCCGGAACACATGGCGGTCGAAGTGCGTGCCGGGCGGAAGCTCGGTCTCGAGATCGTCGAGCACGGCGTCGAGGACCCGGGTCAGGCCGAGCGTGTTGGCGCCCGGTTGCTTCTGCACGGCGATGATGACCGCCAGCGAGCCGTTGGCCGAGCCCTCGCCGCGCTTCGGCGCGGGGCCTACCACGACCTGGCCGAGGTCGCCGACGGTGACGGGCGCTTCGATGCCTGGCCGCACCACGACCGCGGCGATGTCCTCGACGGTCCGCAACCGGCCGATGCCCTGCACCAGCAGCTCGCGACCCTGGACGTGGGTGACGCCCGCCGAGTTGTTCTCGTTCGCGCCGCGGAGGGCGGCCGCGATCTCGTCCAGCGAGAGGCCCAGGGACACCAGCCGGCCGCTGTCGAGCTGGACCTGGTACTGCTTGGTGGCACCTCCCAGCACGACGACCTGGGCGATGCCCGGCACGGCCAGCAGACGCCGGCGCAGGGTCTGGTCGGCGAAGGTCCGCAGCGCGATCGGGTCGGGCGTGTCGGACGACAGCGCAAGGAACATGATCCCGCCCATGATCGACGACGTCGGCGCGAGGATCGGGCGGCTCGAGCCCGGCGGGAGTTGCTCGGCGACGATGGCCAGCTTCTCGGTGACGGCCTGTCGCGCCTCCAGGATGTCCGCGCCCCAGTCGAACTCGACCCACACGATCGAGATGCCGACCGCCGTGGACGAGCGCACGCGACGCACGCCGGGGGTGCCGTTGACCGCGCTCTCGATGGGGAAGGTGACCTGCGTCTCGACCTCCGTGGGCGCCATGCCGTGCACCTCGGTGAGCACGGTCACGGTGGGCGCGGTCAGGTCCGGGAAGACGTCGACAGGGAGATGCGTCGCGCGCCAGGCACCGACCGTGACGAGCAGCAGGGCCAGGGCCAGCACCGCCGCGCGGTTGCGCAGCGACCAGCGGATGAGTCCGTCCATCATCGCTCGGCTCCTAGTGGGCGTGGCCGTGGGAAGGCGCCGTCGTCGAGACCGAGGCCAGGCGCACGGCGTAGGCGCCGACGGACACGACGCGCTCGCCCGCGGCGAGGCCCGACAGGACCTCCACGCGCGGGCCGTCGCGGACGCCGAGCGTGACCAGTCGGCGCTCGAAGGTCTCACCCCCGAGCTGGACGAAGACGACCGTCGTGGCGTCCTCCTCCTCGATCAGCGCCGACAGGGGGATCGAGAGCGCCTCGACCGAGTGGTCCGTGGTCAGCGCGACCTCGACGGCGGTGCCCGGGCGCCAGCGCAGATCCGGGTTGTCGAGTTCGAAGACCACCGGCGCCCGCCCGGTGCGCTCATCGACGTGAAGGCCGACGTGCAGGAGCCGCGCGGAGTCGGCGGGGATCGATACGGGCGTTCCCCGGAACGCGGTCAGGCCGAGGTGCGGCGGGAGCTCCAGCGTGATCCTGGCCAGATCCTCGGCCAGCACCTGGGCCTCCACGTGGACGACCTCGGGATCGATGATCTGCAGGATCCGCGCGGTGTCGGAGACGGACTGTCCGGCCACGGCCTCGACGTGGTCGACGATGCCCGTGATCGGTGCACGGATCGCGAAGCGCGGCAGGCCCGACCCGTCGGCCGGGTTGCGGTCCGCGGAGAGGGCGCTCGCGGCGAGGCCCGCGGCCTCGTACGCGGCCAGGGCGCGACGCGTGCCGTCGCGCGAAGCGGTGGTGGCGCGCAGGGCGAACTCCGCCTCCTCCAGTTCGCGCGTGGAGCGGGCCTGCTGCCCGTGCAGCAGGCGCGTGCGATCGAGCGCCGCCTGGGCCTGCTCGACGTCGACCTCGAGGCGCGCCAGCCCGGCTTCGGCGGCGACGGCGGCGAGGATCGCCTCGGACACGGGCGGCACGACCCAGGCCAGGACGTCTCCGGCATCGACCCGGGTCCCGAGCGCGGGCAGGTGCACGTCCGAGTCCGCAACGAGCCGGCCGGCGAGGGGCGGGACCACGTCGGCGGTGCGCGACGGCGCCGCGCGCACGCGGCCCGGTACGCGCAGGTGCTCCGTGAGCGTGACGCGCGAGGCCACCTCGGTGAGCGTCCCCAGCAACCACTGCTGTTCCTTGAGGAAGGTGATGCCCTCGGCCTCGGCGGGCTTGGCCGCGCGATCCCGCTCCGCGTCGCTGGCAAACACGAGGACCTTGCCGAGGTCGACGAGGTCGACGACGTCGGCGAGGTCCGCGCCGACAGGTGGCGACGTGTGGATGGCGCCGATCTCCAGCTGCAGGTCCCAGATCCCGGGCGCCGGCCAGCGGATCGCGGTCAGGTAGATGCCGTCCCGTGCGGGCTGCCGGTCGCTGACCTGCACGGCGTCCCCGCTCTCGGGCCGGAGTCGATACACGATGGATCCGGCGCGGCGTGGCTCGCCGGAGGAGACGTCCGAGACGTGCGTGGCGAACTGCGAGACCTCGCCCGCGACCGGAGTCGTGAACTCCGCGAAGACCTCGTGGCGCGCCGACCAGGCGGTCACGGCGATGGTGGGTCGTTCGTCGTCGGCCGCGTGGTCGTGACCGCCGGGCCCGTGGAGGTGAGCGTCGGGCGGATCCGGTTGACAGCCGCCGACGCCGCAGCCGACCACGAGGACCACGAGGACCACGGGGAGCCGCCGGCACCGCGTGCCGAGGGGCCTGGTTGAGCTGGAGAACATGCGCGAGCGTCCTGCCCTGGAGTCGACCCGGACGGTGAGGAAGGGATCGCCCACCCGGGTCAGGTGCGGGGCACTCCCATGGCTCCCGACGCACGGGCGTCAGGTCGAGACCTCAGGCCATGGGAGGAGCGCGCGCGCGTCGCCCGCGCGGCGGAGCGGTCGCACGGGGCGCTGTCGGCGCCAGCACGCCGACGCGAACGTCGGGAAGCAGGCAGGCGACGAGGAACCGGGTCGGCGCGTTCCACGGTGAACCGGGGTCACGCTCGGCCCGGACCTGCTTCGGCGTGGCGCCAATCTGGGTCAGCGCGTGGTCCTGCGCGGAGTGCTGGCTGTTGCGGTGGTCGTGCCCGTGACCGTGGTCGTCGGCCCCGTGGAGATGAGTCGCGCCGGAGTGGGCGCCGTGCTCCCGGGGCGGGGCGTGTTGGTGCCCGTGGTGATCGCCGAGCAGGTGCGCCTGGACGGCCACGAACTGCAACGCGAAGGCGATCACGGCGATCGCGCAGCGGCTGTGTTCGGTTCCAGGCATCGGGCATCCCAGGCGAGACGACGGTTCCAACCCGAAAGGAGAATACGCCGCCGACGGGGCGCGGTCTACTCAGGGCGCCGGTGCGTGGGCGCGTCGGGC
>JAJDER010000093.1 GCA_029259725.1 Planctomycetota bacterium
ATGAAGCTCCCCTGGGTCACGACCGCCTCCCCTCCGCTCAGGCCGTCGAGCACCTCGTAGTGGTCCTCGGCGTGGTAGCCGAGCCTGAGCTTGCGCGGGACGAACTCGGTCGCCGAGATCCGCTCGAAGGCCACGTTGCAGCAGCCTTCCCACTGGACCGCTTCGGTGGGCACGAAGACGGCCTCCTCGTCGTCGCGGGTGACCAGCCGGGCCGTGGCGAAGCTGCGGGCGCGCAGGTGCCCCTCGGCGTTGGGGAACTCGGCGCGGACCTTCACGGTCCGCGTGCGCGGGTCGACGTGCCTGCTGATCCAGGTGACCCACCCGCCGTGGGTCTCGCCCTCCCATCCCTCGACCGACAGCAGGACCGGACGACCGATCTCCACGAAGCGGATCTCCGCCTGGTCGACGTCGAGGATCACCCACATGCGGGAGGTGTCGGCCACGGACACGATCGGTGTCGCCTCCGTGGCCAGCTCGCCGATGACGGCGTCCAGCTCGACCACCGTGCCGGCGAAGGGGGCGCGCAGGGCCAGGAGCGAGGAGGTGTCCGCGGTCTCCTTCACGGCGTCGATCTCCGCGGGCGTCAGGCCGAGGTTGGCCAGCCGCCGCTCGGCGACGGCGAGGGCGATCCCGCTCTCGGCGAGGCGCGTCTCCGCCTCCAGGGCGTCGCGCTCCGTGGAGAGCGACTTCTCCAGCAGGCCACGCTCGCGGGCGTGGGTGCGCTCCCACAGCTCGACCCGGGCCACCGCCTGGAGCAGGTCCGCCTTCGCGTCACCGAGATCGGCACAGGCCAGGACGGCCAGCGTCTCGCCGGTCTCGACCTCGGCCCCGACGTCCCGACGCACCTCGACGATGGTCCCGGCCGCGCGCGGCGCCAGGCGCGCGTGCGCCCTCTTGTCGTACTCCACGGTGGCCGGGGCCTCGAGCGTGCGGCGGAGCGTCGCGCGCTGCACCTGCTCGGTGCGCAGGCCGACGCGGTCCGCCACCGACGCGTTCGCGAACCGGATGATGCTGTTGGCCGTGGAGCAGGCGAGGGAGGGTGGGCGCTGCGTGCGCGGGACCTCGACGGAGACCACGGTCACCTCGGCCTCACGCTCCCGCGGGCCCGGTTCGGCGCGTGACGACCCGTCGTCCACGAACGCCGCCAGCGCGCCGGGGTTGCAGGCCTCGCACTGGGACTCCGGCAGTCCGTGCCCGTCGCACCAGTCGCGGGCCGCGCGGAACGCCGCCTCGAGGTCGCCGCGGCAGCGGGTGCAGATCGCTTCGGGGACGCCGTGCCCGCGGCAGAAGCCCATGCTCTCGAGCAGGCCCGGGTCGCAGAACGGGCACCTCGTGATGTCGTGATCCTCGCAGGCGGCCGGCGGCGCCGAACGGGCCGGGGCCGAGCCGCCCGACGGTGGGGTGCTCGTCGAGCGGTCACAGGCCGCGAGCCCGACGGCCACGGCGAGGGTCGAGGCCGCGATACGAAGGTGGATGGCCGTCATCGCTGGTGGTCTCCTTCCGAGGACCGGTCGAACAGGACCTCTCGCGGGGTTCCGGTGGCGCGCTCGACGTCCGACAAGGCCGTCGCGGCCTGCTCCAGTCGCAGGGCGTAGTCCCGTCTGGCGTCGAGCACCTGTCGCTGCGCCTCGATCACGGGCAGGATCGTCGTCTTGCCCGCCTGGTAGCTGCTCCGGGTCTGCTCGAGCGTCTCCTCGGCGAGCGAGAGCACCTCATCGCGGTAGATGGCGATGGTGTCGAAGGCGGCAGCCAGGCGCGCGTCCGCCGAGCGCACCTCGCGAGCGGCCTCGATGCGGATCGCGCCCAGGATCTTCTCGCGGCGCCGGCTGTGCTCCAGGGCCCTGGAGATCTGCGCCTGGTTCTGGTCGAAGACCGGCAGCTCGAGACGGACGCCCGGGCCGACGCTCCAGCCGTCGTCCCGCTCGGCTCCGACCCCCACGTCGACACGCCGCCAGACGAGCTGGCGTTGCCGCTCGAGTTCCGCCTCGGCCTCCGCCAGGGCGGCCTCGGCCGCGCGGATGTCCAGCCGGGCCTCCCCGGCGATCCGCTCGAGCTCCTCGACCGGAGGCAGGGCACGCGCGGACGGTTCGGGCAGCGGGCCGAGGCGCAGGTCGAGGTCTCCTGGCAGACCGAGCAGCGCCCCGAGGCTGCGTGTCGCGTCCTCGGCGGCGAACTCCGCATCGCGCAGGGCGACCACCGTGGCGGACTGCTCGAGGCGCGCGAGGTTGGCGTCGATGACCGTGGCCGCGGCCGCCTCCAGGCGCGACTCGGCGAGTTCCACCAGGCCCTCGGCGATGGCACGGTGCTGCGCGAGGATCTCGACCAGCTTCCGGGTCGTGACCGCATCGATGTAGGCGACCCGGATCCCGGCGGCGAGCAGGGTCGCCTCCTGGGCGAGCTTGAGGATGCGCTGCTCGAGCGCCCGGTCGGCGACGCGCTCGCGGTCGGGGACCTGCCAGAGGTCGAGCAGGCTGGCGAAGAGCCCGCCTTCGATCTCCGCGGAGCCGCCGGACGCGGGGAAGCGGAACAGCGCGTCGAGCGAGGGGTTCGTGAAGAGCCCCGCCTGCACCCGGTCCGCGCTGGCCATGCCGACGTCGTGGAAGGCGGCCTGGAGCAGCGGGTTGTTCAGGAGGCCGACCTCCACGGCCTCGGTGAGTCCGAGGCCGCCTTCCAGCAGCGCGGTCACGCGCGACGCGGATCGCGCGGCATCGGCGTCGGGGTGGAACACCTCCGCGGCCCCGGTCGCACGGCGGATCTCGCTCACCGCGCGGTCGTAGTCCGGGCCCGGATCGACGGTCTCGCATCCCGCGCTCAGCAGGAGCCCGAGAACGCAGGCGAGGGCGCTACCGCGGGATGGCACCGTGCAGCTTCTCGGAGACGGAGTCGATCAGCTCGGACCAGAACGCATCGGCGATCCGGTAGTAGACGAGCTTGCCGTGGGCCCGGAACTGGACGGCTCCCAGCCGCCGCAGCTCGCGCAACTGGGCCGAGGTGCCGGACATCGAGAGGCCGAGCACGTGCGCGAGATCGCAGACGCACAGCTCCCGTCCCTCGAGCGCCTTCAGCACCCGGAGACGCCCCGGGTGCGCGAGGACCTTGACCGCCTCGGCGACGGCCCGTGACTCCTGCTCCGGGGGGAGCGCGGCCCGAGCGGCCGCGGCCCGGGGACCGTCGATGCAGTCCACCTCGCAGATGCCTTCACTGACCCGTCGCTTGCTCATGCCTTGCTCGAGACCCTTCCGTTGCCTGGCTTGCCGGAGGTGCTTCATGCATCATTTCATGAATCGACGAACTGAGCCTAGAGCTTGAGCGCCTCCCCGATCAAGGCCAAGGCGCGCGCCGGCAAGCCGGATTGCCGCCGGCACCGGATGGCCGGAACCTCCGCGGTGGGCGGCGGCCGGGTCGCCGCGCGCGATACCGTGACAGGGAGGCGAGGCCGACATCACACGGCCTTGCGTCCATTCCGTTCCTCGCCTGAGTCGCCGACCATGAGCCGTCCGCTCCCAGCCTCCCCCGCGACCGTTCCCGTCCTGGTCCTGGTCCTGCTGCTGCTCGCCGGGTGCTCGGCGGACGCCGAACCGTCGCCCGACGAGCTGGTCGGGACCGAGGCCGGGGGCGCGTCCGTGGGGAGGGTGGAACTCACCGAGGAGGCGTGGCGCGCGAAGCTGACGCCGGTGCAGTACGCGGTGCTTCGCGAGGACGACACCGAGCGCGCCTTCACCGGCGAGTACTGGGATGCGAAGGCGCGGGGCACCTACCGTTGCGCGGGGTGCGACCTGGCCCTGTTCGCGTCCGACACGAAGTTCGAGTCCGGCACCGGGTGGCCGAGCTACTGGGAACCGATCGCCCTGAGCCACGTGGCCACCGAGGCGGACTTCGCCTTCGGCTGGATCCGCACCGAGGCGGTCTGCGCCCGCTGCGGTGGTCATCTCGGCCACGTCTTCGACGACGGCCCGGCGCCGACCGGTCAGCGCTGGTGCATCAACAGTGCCGCCCTGGTCCTGGACGCCGGAGAGCCCACGCCCCACGATCGCTGAGGCGGGCGCCGCCTGACGCGGCTGAGCACGAACTTCCTTTGTCGTCGTGCGAATCTCCGTAGTCTACGGAGACCCCTGGGGAGCTCGGAACCACATGCATCGCGCGGCGTGCCAGAGCCTTTCCGATCACGAGAAGCCCGGTTCCCTCGGCCCCGGTGGCAGGGGCGACGTCGACCGCGCGCGCGCCCGCATGACGATCCGAGCCATCCCGTGACCCACGCCGAACGGATCCGTTTCGATCCGAAGGATCGGCCGCTGCGCCGGGACGTGGGCCGGCTCGGCGCCCTCCTCGGGCACCTCCTGCAGGAGCTGGCGCCGGCCGGGATCTTCGAGGCCGTGGAGGCGGCGCGGCTCGCGTCGCGCCGGCGCCGCAAGGGCGAGGCGGGGGCGGCCGCCGAGCTCGCGGGCCTGCTGGACGCGCTGGAGCCGGCGCGGGCCCTGGAACTCGTGCGCGCGTTCAGCGCCTACTTCGGCGCGGTCAACATGGCCGAGCAGGTCCATCGGCTGCGGCGTCGCCTGGACTACCGGCGCGAGGACGTCGCGCAGCTCGGCAGCCTGCGCGCGGCGGCCGAGGAGCTGGCGCGCCGAGGGACCACGCCGGGCGATGTCTCGGCCGCCCTGCAGTCGATCCTCGTCGAACCGGTCTTCACGGCGCACCCGAGCGAGGCCGTTCGACGCACGCTGCTCAAGAAGGAGCAGCGCCTGGCGCGCGCCCTCGTCGAGCGCTTCGGGGAGAGCTCGCTCGACGCCCTTGCTCGGGAGCAGCTCGAGGAGCGCATCGCGCTGGAGATCGCCTCGGCGTGGCAGACCGAGGAGCAGCCCTCCGCTCGACCCTCCGTGGCCGAGGAGGTCGAGCACGTGCTGTTCTTCCTGTCCGACGTCCTGTACCACGTCGTGCCGTCCGTGCACGAGGAGCTCGCGCGCGCCCTGGAGCAGGCGTACGGACGGCCGTTCCCGCTCACGCGCCCGGTCGTCCGTTTCGCGTCGTGGGTGGGCGGCGACATGGACGGCAACCCGAACGTCGGCGCGGCCACGATCCGGGCCACGCTCGCGCGGCACCTCGAGTTGGCGCTGCGGCGCTACCGCGAGGAGCTGCGCGGCCTCCACGCGCACCTCTCGCAGTCGACGACGCGCGTCGCGATCGACGCCGCGGTGCGGGCACGCGTCGAGGAGTACGCCGCGCGGCTGCCCGAGGACGCCGCTGCGGCGCCGGACCACTCCCGATCCATGCCGTACCGACGGCTGCTGTGGCTCATGGAAGCGCGGCTCGCCCGCAAGGGACGGGGCGCCGCGGAAGGCTACGGGACGCCGGATGAGTTCCGCGGCGACCTGGAACTCATCGCGCGGAGCCTGGCCCGCCACGGTGGCGCCCGCGCGGGCCTGGCGCTCGTGCGCCGGGCGCTGTGGCGCGTCGACGTGTTCGGGTTCCACCTGGCGGCGCTCGACGTGCGTCAGCACGCGGGCGTGCACCGGCGCGTGGCGGCAGAACTGCTCGGGGACCCGGAGCTGCCGGCCCGGTCGACCCGGGAGCGGGCGGCGCGACTGACCGCGGCGCTGTCGGGCACGACTGCGCTCCAGGACGGCGACCTCGGCGAGGAGGCCCGGGCCACGCTCGACGTCTTCGGTGCCCTGGCCGAGGCCCGCGCCACCTACGGCGCGGCGGCGATCGGACCGTACATCGTGTCCATGGCGCAGGGACCGGACGACGCGCTGGCGGTGCTGCTGCTCGCGCGCGCCGCCGGCTGCGTGGACACCGAGGGGGGCGTGCCGCTCGACGTCGCGCCGCTGTTCGAGACCGTCGACGACCTCGAGGCTGCGCCGGACGTCCTGCGCGCGCTGGCGGCCGATGCGGCCTACGCCGCCCACCTCGCCGCCCGCGGCCATCGGCAGGTGGTCATGCTCGGGTACTCGGACAGCAACAAGGACGGCGGGATCGCCGCCTCGCGGGTGGCGCTCGATCGGGCCCAGGAGCGGCTGGTGGCCGCGTCGTCCGAAGTCGGTCTCGAGCTCATCATCTTCCACGGCCGCGGGGGGTCGATCAGCCGCGGCGGCAGCCGGCCGCGCGCCGGCATCCTGGCCGCGCCGCCCGGCGCCCTCGGCGGACACGCCCGCGCGACCGAGCAGGGCGAGGTCATCGGCAGCAAGTACGGCCTGCGCGGGATCGCCGCCCGCACGCTCGAGCTGTCGCTCGGCGCCCTGCTCGAGCGCACCGCCGGTGGTGACCCGGCGCGCCCGGCGACCGACGAGGAACGGGCCCTGGCGGAGACGCTGAGCGCGGCCAGCCGCGCCCGCTATCGCGGGATCGTGTACGACGATCCCGGCTTCCCCGCGCTGCTCCAGGGTATGACGCCGATCGACGTCATCGAGCGGCTGCCCATCGGCTCGCGGCCCGCGCGGCGGCGCGGCAAGGGCGGGGTCGAGGACCTGCGCGCGATCCCGTGGGTGTTCGCCTGGACCCAGTGCCGTGCGGCGCTTCCCGGATGGCTGGGTGTGGGCTCAGGCCTCGTCGCGGCGATCGAGGCGCATGGCCTCGAGACGGTGCGCCGCGCGGTGGCCGGCTGGCCTTTCCTGGCGGGACTCGTGGCCGACGTGGAGATGGTCCTGGCGAAGAGCGATCTGGACATCGCGGCGCGCTACGCGGAGCTCGCCGGCGACGTCGGCGCGCGCCTGTTCCCCGTCATCCGCGAGGAGCACGCGCTGTCCGTCGAGGCCATCCTGGAGCTTCGCGAGGCGCGCGAGTTGCTCGAGGGGGAGCCGATCCTGCAGCGCTCGATCCGGCTCCGCAACCCCTACGTGGACCCCATGAGCTTCGTCCAGGTGGACTTCCTGCGACGCTGGCGTGCGGGCGGCCGGGAGGACGAGGCGCTGGAGCGGGTCCTGGTGCAGACCGTGCGCGGCATCGCGCGCGGCCTGCGCAACACGGGCTGAGGCGCACGTTCGTCCCGCGACCGCGGAGGCCGCCACGAGGACCGCGGCGGTGCTGGCGAGCGCGAGGCGGGCAGGACTCCGCCGACGCGGATCTACTTGGACAGGGTGACGTCGACGTCTTCGTACTCTCCCGCGCGAAGCTCGACCGTCACGCTGCGCTCCGCGTAGCCCGGCGAGCGGAGCACGAGCCGGTAGCGTCCGGGCTCGTACTCACCGAGCGACGTGTGGATGGGGTAGGACTCGAAACTCCAGCTGCTGAGCGACGCGTCCGTGCCATCCGTGAGGTCCGTGCCCAGCACGAGGCCCACCGGACGTCCCGCGTCATCGAAGACCTCGTACTGGCCGCTCACCAGCTCGCCGCCTTCGCCGCGCACCGTGACGCGCATCCCCGCACCCTCCCGCAGCGCGATGGACCGCGTGACCTCGAGGCCAGGAAGGAGCTCGACCTCGAACTCGTTGTCGAAGAAGAGCCCGGATGTGAAGTAGCGGTCCTCGCCAGGACGCACGCGAACGCGGTAGGCCCCGGGGAGAATGCCCTCCAGGCGCAGCCGACCAGAGGCCACCGCGACCTCCCGCGTCTCCGGGGGGTCATCGTCCTGGTCGGCGCGCCATGACTTGACCGTGAACGTCTCGGGGAGATCCGGCTGCGGATTCTCCAACTCGATCACAAGGGTCGCCACCTCGCCACGCACGAGCTCGATGGGCACCACGACCTCTTCACCGGGCTCCGGCGTCCAGAAGTCGAGCGGCACCGGCTGCCGACCGGGGAACGTGACCTCGCCTGTCATGTGCTCGTTGGCCAAGGCCTGGAGGACGTAGGTCGGCTCGTTCCCGGAGAGGGGGAAGTGCTTCGAGTAGAAGTCAGGAGGGAACATCCACCCCTTGGCTTCGGCTTCGGCACGGAGGTCCTTGCCCGTGCCATCGACGAGCGGGATGCCGGATGGGGTCCTCAGGAGCAGGCGGCCCTCGTCCTCGCTCTCGAGGTCGCCCGCGAGATCGAAGCGGATCGACGCCCAGCGGAACTCCAGCACGACTCCGTGCGCGGGGGCACGCACAACCAGGCCGGGTGTCCCCCCGTGGATGCTGACCATCTCGTCCGGCGCATCCCAGTCCCCGGGCGCGGTTCGCGACTCGGCCAGCCCCTCCAGACTGACCAGGTACTCGCCAGGACCCAGTCCGCCGAAGGCAAAGGCCCCGCGCTCGTCCGTGCCCTTCGACTGGCGCCTTGACCGCAACTCGAAGCAGCCATCACGGCGAGAGCCGCTTCCCGACGGGGTCGCGAACGTCGTGGTGGGAGTCAGCCAGAGGAAACGCACGAACCGAGCGGACGTGGCGAAGGTCCGCCCTTCGGAGACCGACGTGTGCATGCCACTGTTCAGGGCGTCGGGAGTGGCCGCCGTCTTGTACGTGGGCGGCCTGGCGGAGACGGAAGCTCCGGCCACCGGATGGCCGCGGAGCAGCACGTGGCCCGTGATCGCGTGACCGGGCTCGACCACCAGGGTGCCCACGTCGACGCGCGTGCCGAGGAGCGCCTCCACACGCGTCGTCGTCGGACGTCGGCCTTCTTCATAGGACGCCAGCGCATGGAGGCCCGAGGTGGGCAGGCGGAGTTCGAACGCACCGTCCGCCGTACACTCGACGGCGTGGCCGGTGTGTTCCACGGGAAAGTCTTCCTCGAGCAGCAGGGCACCCACCAGGCCTTCCGCAGCCGGGGCGCCGTCCTCCCGCGCCAGGCGGCCATGGATCACAGAGGCAGGATTCAACCGCAGCCGTGCTGCGTAGACCGTCCGGCCGCTCTTCCGATCCACACCGCGGGACGACGCGACGCGCCTCCACTCGAGGAGGTGCAGCGGATGGTCGACCTGGACCTCCAGCTCGTCGACGCGCAGGTCCCCGTCTCGCTGCGCCACGCTCGCCAGGAACGGATCCAGGTCGAACTCGCTCGTCAGCCCCTGGCACAGCCACGAGTCCCGCATCTCCGCGGGCCACTCCTCGCCCTCGTCCACGCCCGTCACCGTGACCGTAGTCACCTGCGCGGCCTCTTCGGTGATCCCCTCGAGGACCACGCGCAGGACGTTCGTTTCCGCGACCGCAGACACGCCGCCGGGAGGCTCCTCCGCGACCATGCGCTGGACCACGGCCTCCATGGCCGGGAGTCCGAACTCGGACACGACCGCGGCACCCTCGAGCTCCACGTCGGCCGCCGGCCGCTCGACCGTCGCCGTCCGCGGTGACTCGGCCTGCGGTGTTCGTACCCCGAAGTACACACAGGCCGCCGCCACGAGAACCGCGGCAGACACCCTTGCCTTCGTTCCCATGGCCATCCTTCCGGTGCCGATCGAGAGTGAGTGATCCGCGGGTGCGGGTTGGGCAGAGCGGCTAACGCAGGCGGAACAACCCCAACGCTCGGGACGTGTCCCAGGGCGTGAGCTCGTAGAGCACGAGGTCACCCAGCTCGCGACGGAACAGGTGCGCCGGGCTGCCTGCTTCGAGGACCGGCCGCGGATCGCGGGCCAGCTCGTCCACCAGGATCAGGATCGGCTCGGGCTGCTGCGGTGACGCCAGCAGCGTCGTGGTCGGCCAGCGCGCGATGGTGAACGGCCCCTCGATCGGGATCTCGTCCGTCGCGTCGACGAGCAGCTCCTGACCCAGGCTGTCCTGGAAGTGCCGCGCGAGATCGTGGGGAAGCCCGCAGGCCGCCGCTGCCCGCCGCCAGTCATCGGCCAGCTCGGCGTACAGGCCGCCGAAGGCCGCGCAGCCCTGCTCGCCCTCCGGCACGCCCAGCCCGGGGCGTTCGACCCGCGGGACCAGGTCCACGGGATCGTCGATGGCGGGGCCCGGGCCGCCCGCGTCCACGAAGACGTCCGGCGCCTCGTCGACGGCGTCGACGGCGTCGAAGGAGCCCACCGCCCACAGACCCACGGCCGCGAGCAACGATGCCGCCGCCGCGACGCGCAGCGAGGAGAGCCGGCGCCCGCGGGCGTGCGGGCGTGGCCCACCGGTCAGGGCCCCCTGCGCGATGGCGGCCGAGTCCTCGGGCACGGGGAAGGCCGCGGTCAGGCGCGCGTCGAGGGACCGCTGGCGCTCCAGCTCGGTGGCCAGCTCGGGGTCCGCGAACAGCTGCCGCTCGAACGCCGCCCGCCGCTCGTCGTCGAGCAGACCGTCGACGTAGAGGTCGAGTTCATCCTGCCCCAGGTCGCCTTCGGGTCCGTGGGAGTCGTTCATGGCAGGCCCTTCTTCCCGGCGGCCACGCCGGGCGCGGGCGCTGCGGGTGTGCTGGAGCGTGTCGGCCCGTCGGCCAGGCGCTGCCGCAGGAAGCTGCGCGCGCGATGGACGTGGCTCACGGCCGTGCCCAGGGGGATGTCGAGAGCGTGCGCGATCTCCTGGTACTCGAGGCCGAGCAGGGTCTTGAGCAGCAGGCACGAGCGCGCCATGGGCTTGAGCTCTGCCAGGGCGCCCGACAGCTCGTCGTCGAAGGCGCCGTCGTCGGGGCCCAGCTCGCCGCGCAGGTCGATGACCGGGCGCGCCGGTCCGGCGACGTCGCGTGCCAGGCCAGGCTCGCGATCGAGCTGGACCGGATCGGAGTCGAAGGTGCGCCGCCGCGACCGCGTGCGCGCCTGGTTCAGCGCGACGAAACGCACGATGCGTGCCATCCACGCCGTGAAGTTGCTGTCGGGTCGGAACTGGTCCAACTTCTGCAGGCCGATCATGGCCGCCTCCTGCAAGACGTCTTCCACCTGCGATCGGTTGCCCAGCACGCCCGCCGCCACGGTCCAC
>JAJDER010000094.1 GCA_029259725.1 Planctomycetota bacterium
CGAACTGCAACGGGCTGGCGAAGTAGAAGTCCTGGTTGGGGGCCATGCCCTTGATGAAACGCTCGACGTCGTAGCTGCCGCTCATGCAGATCGCCTGGCGGAAGACGTTGGGGTAGCGGCAGATCATCGACATGGCGTTGAACGCGCCGATGGACGCGCCGGCCACGACGATCTCCACCTCGTCGTCCTCGCAGTCGGTGCGGATGGCGGGCACGACCTCGTGGCGGACGAACTCGCCGAACGTGTTCACCAGCCGCGCCTTGAAGGGGCCGGGCACGGCCGTGTCACCCCAGGTGCGCGCGGCCACGCTGTCCACCGAGTAGACCTTGATCTTGCCCGCGTTGAGCAGCGGCTCGAGCACGCGGATCATGAGCATGCGCTCGATCTCCTCCGCGTCGCCGCCGGCGGTGGGGAAGACCAGCACGGGCTGACCGAAGTGACCCCAGCGCACGACGGTGACCTCGGTGTCGACGCGCGCGCTGAACCAGCGGGTGGTGTGCTTCACTTCGCGATGCTCCCGTCGGCAGCCGTCTCGCGCCAGTGCTGGATGCGATTCCAGAAGAGCGTGGTGAACGACTCGATCTCGTGCTCCGGGAAGAGCGACGACACCTTCTGGTGCACGGCGTCCCTGCAGTGGCTGCCGGAGAAGTACTCGTCGGCGACCTCGTCGAGGTGCGACAGGTGCTCGGCGCAGAAGGCCTCGAACTCCTCGGCCTGGAGACGCTCCCGCGCGATGTCGCCGAACGCCGCGAGCCGCTCGCGCAGCGGCATGTCGGGGTCCTTGTCGACGATGTCGAAGAACGGCTGCCAGTCGAGGTTGAGCGGCTTCTTGCGCCGGGTCGCCGCGCAGAAGATCGACCAGCGCACCTTGGCCAGCACCAGCCACGGGAAGTGGAAGTGCAGGCTGGTGACCTGGCTGTCGGGGCAGGCGTTGGCGTAGTCGATCGGGCGCCACAGGTGCGGCAGGTCTCCCGTCGGCGCCCAGGCGCCGGGTGCGCCGTCCCGCGCGCGCTCCACGGCCAGGCGCTCCTGCTCGGCGGCGGCGGTGGGCTGCCGCAGGGCCTCGCAGCTGTTGAAGTCCCAGCCGAAGAAGGTGTTGATCGTGAGCGTCATGTCCTCGAGCAACGAACGGTCGTCCTCGTCGAGGAAGTCGACGTCCATGGTGTAGCGGTCGTGCAGCGGCGCCGACGGGTCGTAGCTCACGCAGCGCAACTGCGGGCCGATGCCGACGCAGCGCACGAACAGGTCGAAGGGATCCACCGCCTTCTGGACGTGCATGACCAGGCGGCCGCTCTTGTCGTAGGCCTCGCGCAGGGCCTCCTCGGCGTCGAGCTTGGAGACGCCCTTCCAGGCGCCGCCGTCGAAGGGCTTCATGAACATCGGGTAGCCGATGTGGTCGCCCACGGCGCCGAGGTCGAAGAGCTTGGCGTAGCGCTCCAGGGTGGACTCGAGGTCGTCGCTGGGCTCGTACGCCTTGGGCGGCACGAGCATGGTGTGCGGCACGGGCAGGCCGAGGCGCATCATCGCGCAGTAGGTGGTCTGCTTCTCCATGGACTGGATCGCCCACGGGTTGTTGAGCACGTAGGTGTCGTCGAGCAGGACGGCCTTCTTGATCCACTCGCGGCTGGTGGCGTACCAGTGCGTGAGGCGGTCGAGCACCAGGTCGTAGCGGCCCTTGCGCTGGAGGTCGAAGGGTTCGATCTCCACGCGCTCGACCTCGAAGCGGACGGTGTCGCCCCGCACCGGGATCGAGAGGTCGAGGCGCCGGACGATCTCCTCGTAGCAGAGCGGCCAGCACAGGTCGGCCCCGAGGGAGAGGCCGATGCGGCGGGTGATGTCGGCCACGGGTGGGCTCCGGCGTTGGGGCAGGGGGAGGGCGGCGCGGCATCATCCCATCCGGGGGGGTTGCGCGTCACGCGGTGGCGGGAGCGGCGTCCCGGGGCGCCGGGCCGAGCGCCGGGCCGGGCGTGGGTGCCGGCGCGTGGGTGCCGGCGCGTGGGGACGCGCGCCCGGCGCCGCACCGGCAACCGGTATGGTGCCCGCGGAGGAATGCCCCGTGGCCCTGCGACTGCTCGAGACGGTGGTGTCGGTGGCGCGCGCCGACGCGGCGCGGGAGGTCTTCTCCGACCTCGACCCGGCCCACGTCTGGGAGCTGCGCGGTGAGGACACCGTGCAGTTCAAGGCGCTCCTGGACGCCGAGCAGACCGAGCCGGTGCTCGATGCGCTGGAGACCCGGTTCGGTGGGCTGCCGGACTTCCGCTACCTGCTCGTGGCGGTCGAGGCCGCCGTGCCGGCCCCCAAGCGGCCCGAGCAGACGGGCGCCGACGACGTGGAGGGCGGCCCCGGCGACATCGGGTCGGGCCTGGACGGGGACGCGGTGGGGCCGGGCGCCCCGGGCGTGCCCGAGACGATCGTCCGGGCGCCGCGCCTGCGCATCAGCCGCCAGGAACTCTACGCCGACGCGAACGACGGTGCGCGGCTCACGCGGTCCTTCATGTGGATGACCGTGCTCTCGGCGATCGTGGCCGGCGTCGGCCTGATGCGCAACAACACGGCGGTCATCATCGGCGCCATGGTCATCGCCCCGCTGCTGGGCCCCAACGTGTCGCTGGCCCTGGCCACCACGCTGGGTGACCGTGAGCTCGGGCGCACGTCGATGCGCACGAACCTGGTCGGCGTGTCCCTGGCGCTGCTGCTCAGCGTGTTCTTCGGCTGGCTGGTCGGGCAGCAGTACGTGGCCCTGCCGGCGGTCGAGTCTGCCTACGGGCCGGTCTTCGTCGGCGCGGGCGGCACGGTGGACCTGACCATCATCCCCGAGATCGCGAGCCGCACGAGCGTGACGCTCTGGGACGTGGTGCTGGCGCTGGTGTCCGGGTGCGCGGGGGTGCTGGCCTTCACCTCCGGTGCGTCGGCCTCGCTGGTGGGCGTCATGGTCGCGGTGGCGCTCATGCCGCCCCTGGTCTGCATGGGGCTGCTGCTCGGCGCGGGCCAGCTCGACGCGGCCCTGGGGGCGGGGCTGCTGCTCGGCGTCAACGTCGTCTGCGTGAACCTCGCCGGCATCGGGACCTTCCGCGCCCAGGGTATCGCGCCCCGGCTCTGGTACCAGGGCGAGGTGGCCCGCTCCGCCGCGCGCCGCGCGATGTGGCTGTGGACGGCGCTGCTGCTCGGGCTGATCGTGTTCTTCAGCCGGGCCGGGATCTTGACGGCCTTCGAGGGTTGGTTCGGCGGGTAGCGGAGAGGGCGAGGGGCACGACGCGGGACGGCGGCATGCAACGCCCGCTCCCTGCAACGTGCCGCCCTGCTCCACGTCCTGCCCCTGGGAGGGCTGCATGGATTTACACGCCGGAGGACCCTCGCGCGTCCGCCACGCCGATCGTAGCGACGGTGGCGGTGGCCGCGGCGGTGGCCGTGGCGGTGGCCGTGGCGGTGGCCGTGGCGCTGGCCGTGGCGCTGACCGTGGCGCTGACCGTGGCGCTGACCGTGGCGCTGACCGTGGAGAGCCGGGTCCCCGAAAGCGTGGGAGGCGTCGCCCCGTGCGCCTGACCGGGCCGCGTCCGGAGACCCTGGTCGAGGCCATCCACGGCGTCGCGCGCCTGCGCCGCTTCAGTCCGCGGACCGAGGACGCCTACCGCGACTGGATCCACAGGTACCTCGCCCATCACGGCATGCGCCCGCCGCGGGAAATGGGGGAGCCGGAGGTCACCGGCTTCCTGACGACGCTGGCCACGGAGTCGCGTGTCGCCGCCAGTACCCAGAACCAGGCCCTCGCCGCGCTGCTCTTCCTCTACCGCGACGTGCTCGAGGTCGAGCTGCCCTGGATGGACCACATCGTCCGCGCCAAGGCCCCCAAGCGACTGCCCGTCGTGCTGAGCCGCGGCGAGGTCCGGGACGTCCTGGCCGAGCTGACCGGCGAGCCGCGCCTGATGGCCACGCTCATCTACGGAGGCGGCCTGCGCCTGCTCGAGTGCTGCCAGCTGCGCCTCAAGGACATCGACATCGACCGCCGCGAACTCGTCGTGCGCCAGGGCAAGGGCGGCCGGGATCGCACCACGCTGTTGCCCGAGAGCGCCGTCGAGCCGGTGCTCGAACAGATCGAGCGCGTCCGTCGCCAACACGCCCTCGACCTCGAACGCGGCGCCGGATGGGTCGCGCTCCCCGATGCCCTCGACCGCAAGTTCCCCGACGAGGGCCGCCGCCCGGCCTGGCAGTGGCTCTTCCCCGCCACGCGCGCGTACATCGACCCGGAAACCGGCCAGCGCCGTCGGCACCACCTGCACGAGACCGTGCTGCAACGCGCGATGAAGACCGCGGTGCGCGTCGTCGGCCTCACCAAGCGCGCGAGCGTCCACACCCTGCGCCACTCCTTCGCGACGCACCTGCTCGAAGACGGCTACGACATCCGCACCGTGCAGGAACTCCTCGGTCACCGCTCCGTCAATACGACGATGATCTATACCCACGTCCTGGGCCGCGGCTGGGCCGGCATCCGCAGCCCCGCCGACGTGGCGCCGGAGTCGACGCCGCGCCGCGGCGGGCCGAAGCGGAAGCGCTGAGGGAGCCTGGACGGGGCGAGGGGCGACGAAGGGGGCGAGATCGCCCGGTTGGACACCCGGTGTCCACGCGTGATCGGCGTGCTTGGCGGGCGTGCCGAGGTGCGTCCGCGAGGGGCTGATACACTGCGGGGGTTGCAGTTGAACAAGCGGAGGGGAGAGCCCAGGGCGGCTGCAAGTCCGGGCTGGAGACGACGATGCGCGACCAGCGGACACGGCGGCGTGCGGCGTTAGGCTGCGGGCTGGGTCATCTAGGCTGTTCGGGCGAATCCTAGTTAGCTGGATGCGGAGGCGTCAGTGGCTGTACCGCAGAGCAGCGCAGGTTACGCGAGAGAAAACGTCTGCGTGGGCGCCGCCGCGCTCGCTGCGGTGGCGGTCTTGGCCTGGCTCGCCTTTGGTCCTGGCCCGAAGTACGAAGAGGGATGGGGCGTCCTGCTGATGATCGTTGTTGTCGGAGGCCTGGCGCTCTGCGCTACGGCCATCTCGCCAAACAAGTGGTTCAACAGCCTGTTCTTTCCCACGGTGTTCGCGGCAGGGTTCCTGGTCACGTTTGGCCGTATGTGGTCCATGTATGACGGCAAGCTACGTCTCGGTGAAGCCGGTCTGGTTCTGCTTGGTGTTGTTGCAAGCTCGGGAGCCTTGATGGCGCTCAATGCTCTGAGTTCGCTGTTGTGGCGGCGCCTGTCCGGGAATGCGGATACCAGCTAACAGGCCGCTGCAGCGGACCGCGGCTGCCCGTAACCACGGTGCTCCGGCCATCACGTACACTGAGCGCAGCCGCGGCAGCTGAGCGGCAGCAACGTTAGGCACACAAGGAAGCGGGAGTGAGGTTCATACTCTGGATCGGCTCAGTACCTGAACTCGACGGCGTCCCTGTTGAAGTGCGTCGGCGTATCGTTCAGACCGTACAACCGCTTGCGCTC
>JAJDER010000095.1 GCA_029259725.1 Planctomycetota bacterium
GGCCGCGCCGGCGCCGATCGCACGCGTCCTCGCATCGGAGCCGCTGCCGAGCAACACCGCGATCCAGCGCAGGTCCTCGCTGCCTTCGAGGGTCAGCTTGACCGCCATGGTGAGGGGGATCGAGAGCAGCATGCCGATCGCCCCCAGCACCCAGCCCCAGAAGACCAGGGACAGGAACACCACCAGCGTCGACAGGCCGAGTCCCTTGCCGAGCACGCGCGGCTCGATCACGGTCCCCACGACGGTGTTCACGGTGGCGAAGGCGACGCCGGTCCACAGCGCCAGCGAGCCGTCCAGTTGGGCGCCCGCGACGAGCAGCGGCGGCACCGCGGCCACGATCGAGCCGATGTTGGGCACGAAGTTGAGCAGGAAGGCCAGCACGCCCCACAGCACCGCATAGGGCATGCCGATGAGTTGCAGCCAGAGGGTGATGGACACGCCGGTGAGCAGCGACAGACCGGCCTTCAGCGACATGTACCGATTGACGTCGTCGGCGCAGCCTTCGAGGTCCGCCAGCAGCGTCTCCGGATCCCGGAGCGCGGCGCGCAGCTTGGTCGGCAGCCCGGACGCCTCGAGCAGCAGGAAGATGGTGGTCAGCAGGATCAGCGCGGAGTTGCTCAGCAACCCGCCGAGATTCCGGACCGCTTCGGCGACGTAGGAGAACATCGCCTTGGGTTCGAGCGAGTCGGCGATGACGAAGGCCGGCTTGCCGTGCTCGTCCGGGCCCAGGAAGGGCAGGCCATCGACCCAGGTCTGGAGCTGGTGGCCGAAGACCTCCATGCGCGAGAGCAGATCATCCCGGTTCTCGAGGAACTGGCCCAGGGGCGTCGCGACCAGCATCGCGAGTCCGACGAGGCTGGCCATGAGCACGCCGACGACCAGGATCAACGACAGCCAGGTCGGCACGCCGCGCCGTGTCAGCGCCACCAGGGCCGGCGCGGTGATCACGGCCAGGAAGACCGAGAGCAGGAAGGGCACCACGATGGGCTGGGCAGCCTTCATGCCCGCCACGACGATCACGAATGCCGCCGCGGCCACGAGTGCGCGCGTGCCGTTCCCCGCCCTGCCGTCGCCAGCCCTGCCGTCGCCAGCCGCCATCGCCACCTCCCGGAGGTGACATCGTAACCACAACCTGCAACGGCCCCGCGACCTAGAACTCCTCGGGCAGTCGGCTCCAGATCAGGTGCGTCACGCGCCACGCGCCCTGGGGACCGCGCTCGAGAAGCATCAGGTACTTGTCGCTGAGGCGCGCGGGCGGGCGGCCGTCGTGCCAGTGGAACCACCCCTGGGTCTCCCCGCGATCGTAGGCCCGGCCCCCCATGACGGCGACTTCGATCGAGGTCGAGGAGACCTCCATGCGGAAACGCTCGAAGCCGGCGCGGTAGCGATCGAGGATCGTCTCGCGGCCCTCGACCACGGGGCCGTCGGGTGGCATGAGGATCGCGTCGGCCGCGTAGCAGGCGGCCACGCCCTCGAGATCGCCCGCGTTGACGGCGGCCATGAGTGCGTCGAGGACCGCGCGCACCCGCGACGCGTCGTCGCTCGTGGGCGGCGCCGCGGGAGGCGCCGCGGGAGGCGCCGCGGGAGGTGCCGCGGGAGGCGCCGCCGCGCCCGGCGCTCCGTCGGAGGAGGTCGCGGTCGGCAGCCCATCCGGCCGGTCTCCGCCGCAACCGACGAGGGCCAGCGTCACCAGGAGCCTGCACACGCGCAGGCGGCGGCGGGCGGATCGGATGCGGGACGACACCCGCGCATCGTACGGCCGCGCCGGCTACGGAGTCAGCATGTCCTCGACGTTGCCACTCGGCCCCGGGATGCCGGGCACGACCCACCCGAAGGGCAGCGTGAACGCGGAGGAGGCCGAGAAACCACCGGGCGCGTGCTCATCGGAGAACCAGACCTGCCCGACGAATCCAGGCGCGATGGAGCCGCCCGGGAGTTCGACGTGCATGTCGAGCGCGCCGTTCCCGTCGAGCACGAGGCCCACCACGAGGTCCGGCGCCGGGATCAGGATCTGTCCGAGCACCGGCAGCCCCGGCGTCGGCGGCCCGAGGACGAGCACGCCCGCCGAACCGGGAGGACCGCCCTGGACGGTCAGGTCGAGAGCGAACGACTCGCCCGCTCCGCCGCTGGTACCCAGGGCCTTGAAGCGGATCGTGGTTCCCGTGGCGGCCCCGGGGCCGTCGCCGATGGAGAGCGCGTCCGGTTCGTTCAGGAACAGCTCCCAGACCGCCCCGGAGTTGTCAGGTCCACCGGCGTCCTCGTCGCCGGGTGCGCCGATGGCCAGGTCCCCGAAGGCGTTGCCGCCCACGTCGCCCACGGCGGCGAGGGCCGTCCCGAAGTTGTCGACGGCCGCGAGCGGGCCCGGAAAATCACCCTGCGTGGCGCTGAACTTGACGCTCCACTGGACCGATCCGTCGAGGTCGAGCTCCAACAGGTAGACCGCGCCGACGTTGAGTGCGCCGTCGTCGTCGAAGCGCGCACCCACGGCGAGACGATTCGCCTCCCCACCGATCCAGGCCACCGACGATCCGAAGTAGTCGGTGTCATCGAGCTCGAGCTCGGCACCACCAGCCTGCGAGCTGAGCTTGGCGGCGTGATCCACGCCACCGAGCGGATCGAGGAACAGGATCCAGACCGCGCCGCGGTTGCTGAGGGCGTTCGCTCCCCCGTCGTCGTCGCCGATGGCGCCGACCGCGAGGTCGACGTCGCCGTCCTGGTCGAAGTCGGAGAGCCCGGTGACGGACCAGCCGAACCAGTCGCCTGCCTCCAGCTCGGCGAGAGCGGCCTGCTGCCCGTCGATCCGGGTGGTCGCGTCCACGCTGCCGTCCGCCGCGAGATCGAGGATCCACACCGCGCCGGCATCCTCGCCGGCCGCGTCGTCGAAGGGCGCGCCCACGACCAGCTCGGTCAGGCCGTCGGCGCCCATGTCTCCGGGCGCCGCCAGCGCACTGCCGAAACCGTCGCCCGAGGACAGACCCGCACCGAGGTCACCGGTGGTCTGACTCAGCTTGCGGAAGGACTTCACCTGGCCGTCAGGCTGCAGCAGCAGGATGTAGACTGCGCCGAGGTCGGCCTGCTGGTTCGCGCCGCCGTCGTCATCGCCGGGTGCGCCGACCGCGAGATCCGGGACCCCGTCGCCGTCGAGGTCGCCGAGCCCGGCGACAGCCGCGCCGAAACCGTCGCCCGGGTTGAGCGCGGGCAGCCAGCCGCCTTCGCTGGCGCTGATCTTGATGCTCTCGCGCACGCTGCCGTCCGCGTGCCGCAACAGGATCCAGACCGCGCCGACGTCGGAGTTGGACAGGCCCCCGCCGTCGTCGTCGAAGGGTGCGCCCACGGCGAGATCGTCCACGCCGTCACCGTCCACGTCACCGAGGGCCGCGAGAGAGGATCCGAAGCGATCGTGAGCGGAGAGGTCGCCATCGAAGCCGCCGCTGGTGGCGCTGACCTTCTGCATCCCGAGCAGCAGTTCGGTGGGCGTGACCGGCTGTCCGCCGGACCCGCCGCCGAGATCCACGAGTTCGTTGGCCGCCGCCGCACCCGCGAGACCCATCAGGCTGGCGACCCCCATCACGGTTCCGAGCATGAGCTTGTGACTGACCATCGTGACGTCTCCCTTCCGCGTTCCACGCGCGTCTGACCCGGCGCGACCGGCTCCCTCGGCCTCTTCTAGTGACCGACACGACTGCGGCCACGGAGCCAGCCGGTTCGACTTCGTTGGGAACGCCGAGCGAGCGATTCCGGGCCCCGCACGATCCCTCCCCTCGAGAGGAGACCCGGTGCGAAACGAACGGGCTGCGGCGACCACGTCACGCGAGTGACAGACCCGGGAGCGCTTGCGTCGCCGCCCGTCAGTCCGCGGAGGGCGGCGGGGCGCGGGTCTGGCCCTCCACGCCGACGTCGCCCAGGACCTCGGGCGCGTCCTCGTGGGAGTGCGTGAAGCCACGCCTGCGTTCTTCGGAGACCGTCGTCGCGGCGCGGAAGGCCACCACGTATGCGCGCCGCCAACCGTCGGAGTGGTTGCCGCCCGATCCGTGGATCACACGCTCGTCGTGGACCGTCACGTCCCCGCGGGCGATCGGAACCGGACGGACCTCGTCCCGGCCGGGGTCCACGTCCGTCTGCAGCGCGTGGTGGCGGCCGCGATCACCGAGGATCGGCCGATGCGGCCGCAGGCGTGGTTCGCGCTGGCTTCCGGGCACGAAGCGCATGCAGCCGTTCTCGAGCGTGCTGTCATCGAGCGCCAACCACACGGTGGCCGTGCGCGTGTCCTCGGTCTCGATCCAGTAGGCCATGTCCTGGTGCCAGGCGAAGACGGCTTCGGCGCGCCGCGGGCGCTTCGCCAGCAGCTGGTCGTAGTCGAGGGTCAGGCCGTCGCCCTGCAGCTGGATTGCGATGGAGCGGGCGCGGCGCTCGAAGACGTTGTCCATCCAGGCCGGGTGGTACCGACGCGGCAGCATGATGTTGACCAGCGCGAAGTCGTCGGGAGCGCGGCCGGCGCCGGACATGTCGCAGAAGTCCCTCCCCGGCACCGGGATCTCGCGGCGCAGGAACTGCTCGTAGACGCGCTCCAGGTCCGCCAACTCGGCCGCCGAGACCACGCCTGCAAGGTGCACGTATCCGTCGCGTCGGAAACGTTCCAGCTCCTCAGGCGTGACCCGGTACTCGTCGCCGTCGATGCGTGTCACGGCCGTCGAGCTATCCGACCGCCAGATCCATCAGCGGGACGACGCGGCTGAGCACGACGCCGAGCAGGGCCAGGGCCGCGAAGTGCAGCCACGGCCGGCCGCGCCCGGAGGCTCGCCAGCGCAGGTAGTCGGCGGGCACGAGCAGCATGAGCGCGATGGTCACGACCACGCCGGCGGTCCCGAGCGAGATCCCGAGGGGACCCGGACCCGACCAGAACGAATGGATCTCCGCCCGCGTCAACGAGGTCATCGCGAACAGCGCGATCATCGACATCAGGAACGCGTGCACGCAGGCCAGCAGCAGCGACAGGGGCAACGGCAGGCGCCAGCCGCCGGCCTCCTTGAGGCGTTCACTGTCGCGCACGTGGGCGGCGAGGCCGTGCTCGTGCGGCGACTTGCCCCCGGTCGGGCGGGATCCGTACATGGCGGTTCTCGTTGGGCGCGACGCGCAGCACCGGCCCGGTGTACGCGGCGAACGCATCCATGGTAACGCACCGGATCCGGAGCCGGCCGGATCAGCCCGCGGTCACTCGAGCGACCTGGGCTACCAGCCTCCGGCGTACTGGGGATCGCAGGCCTCCATCCGTGCCGTGGCCCAGGCGAAGCGCAGCCCGCACAGCTGACGCAGGTGCAGCAGGTCGTGCACACGCCAGGACAGCAACAGGTCGCCGGCCGAGAGCAGGCCGACCTTCTGCGCCGACGTCTCGGCCCAGTCGGCATCCCCGAGTCCACCGATCCACGAGAGCGAGTGCCGGCGCTCTCCGGCGAAGCGCGCGAGCACCTCGGTGGGCACCTGGTCGTTGTACGCGCGCTCGGTGACCCAGCCCTCGGGGTCGATCCCGGGCCAGGCCTCACCCGGACGATTCAACGTGCACTCGATGCGGACACGGAAGTCGAGCCGTTCCTCGTCATCCAGGTGACCGAGCACCTCCAGCATCGACCACTTGCCCGGAGCGGGTCGCCACGTCCACTGCTCCGGCGTCGCATCGGAGCAGAGCGCGATCAGCGCCGCCGCCTGGGACTCCATCGCCTTGCAGACCTCGCGGACGTCGATCGGGTGTTCGGATGCCGACATGGGAACTCCTCCACGCCGCCTCTCGCGCCAGGGCGGCGAACCACTGCACCACGACGCCGTCGAGGCCCGCAAGTCGAGGCCGTGCGACCCTACCAGCGTGTGCGCAGGCTGCTAGCCGTCGGCGTCCTCGGCCCCGATCGGTTCCGCGTCGATCGGTTCCGCGTCGGACGGGGGCACCGGCGAGCGGTCGTACCAGTCGCCCACGTCGCCCAGGGTCTGCTCGAAACTCCGGTCGATGTGGATCGAGCTGGTGCCCCTGAAGCGCTCGGCCCGGATGCGGACATCCATGCGCAGGCGCAGCTCGTCGCCCTCGGTCATCTCGACCGGGCCGGACTCGAAGACGATCCGCATCGACCTCGGGATCTCGCTGGGGATCGGCGACAGGCGCTTCAGGTCGACCACGCTCGGCCCCACGTCGAGCCGCTCGTGCGAGAGGTCGAACTCGGCCCAGGTCCAGTCGTCCGGGCCGGTGCGCACCAGCTCGAACTCGAGGCGCAGGCCGCCCTCGTCGGTGGGCTGCAGCACGATCGGCTCCAGGTCGTAGGACAGGGCGTCCATGATCCCGAACGGGTTGGCGAAGTCCCATTCCCCATCGTGGCGCACACCGAGCAGCAGCACGCTGCCGCCACCCAGCACCGCCAGGATCCCGAACACCAGCAGGATCGCTCCGCACCCGCATCCCTTGTTGCCGCTCGCCATGCTGGTCGTCTCTCTCGCGTCTCGGGAATGTCGTCTCTAGGGAAGGGTCCGGCCTCGTCTGTTCGATTGGACCTCGCGCTGTTTCAGTGATCCTCGAGGATCATCCGCTCCAGCGTGCCCGCGAACCGGATCCGCACCCGCACCAGCAGCAGCCCCGCGACGAGCACCAGACCGGTCACCAGCCCCCACCAGAGGCCCGCCGGGCCCGCGTCGGCGCGGAAGGTCAGCCACCAGCCGAACGGGATCGCGAAGGCCCAGTAGGCGAGCAGGTTCAGCAGCGCCGGGACGCGCGTGTCGCCGGCACCCCGCAGCACACCGTTGGCCACGACCTGGAGGCCGTCGAAGACCTGGAACGTCGCCGCCAGGGGGAACAGCGAGATGGCGATCACGGCCACGGCCGGATCCTCGGTGAAGACCGCGGTGAGCGCCTCGGGGAAGGCCAGGAGCAGGCAGGCCATGACGCCCATGAAGCCTGCGCCGGTCCAGAGCGACACCAGGGCCGCGCGGCGCGCACCCTCGGGGTCGCCGCGGCCGATGTTCCAGCCCACGCGCACCGACGCCGCCGTCGAGATGCCCAAGGGCACCATGAAGGTCACCGAGGCGACGCTGAGCACGTACTGGTTCGCGGCCAGCTCCAGGGCGCCGAGCATGCCCATGAACACGCCCACGGCGTGGAACGCCCCCATCTCGAAGACCATCTGGGCGGCGATCGGCAGGCCCAGCCGCAACCAGCGCATCAACGGCGCGAACGCGAACGCGCGCGGGTCGAGGGGACGCAGGCGCGGACCGAGCACGGGCCACGACACGAGCAGCAGCGTGGCGGCCATGAACACGCGGCTGAGCGTCGTGGCCCAGGCCGAGCCGGTCGACCCGAGCGCCGGCAGATCGACGCCCGCGCCCTCCCAGCCGAAGACGAGCACGCGATTGAGCACCACGTTGAGCAGGTTGGCGACGACGATCACCACGACGATCGGGCGCAGCTTGCCGAGCGCCTGCAGCGTCTGACGCAGCGCGGCGAAGATCAGGAAGAACGGCACGCCGCCGACCAGCACGTGGACGTAGTCGCGCGCCAGGGGCACGACCTCGGCAGGCTGGCGCAGCCAGGTGAGCACCGCTTCGACGGGGCCCAGGGCCAGGCCGATGGGCACGCTCAGCAACAGCGCCAGGAACAGGCCGCGCTGCAGGGATCGCGCCACGCCCGATTCGTCGCCGGCCCCGGCGGCCTGACTCACCAGGGGATCCAGGGCCAGCAGGATCCCGAGACCGACGGCCAGCATCAGGAAGGCGTAGCCGTTCCCGATGGCGATGGCGCCGGCGCCCACGGTGGAGTGATGGCCGACCATGATCACGTCGACCAGGCCCATGGCCATCATGCCCAGGTTGGTCAGCACCACCGGCAGGGCCAGTCGGAGCTGCTGCCGGAACTCGTGACGCCAGAGGGACATCTCGGAGAGCCTAGGGCGACGCGGTAGGGTGGGGCCAGTGAGATACGGGCCCGACATCCCGAGTCCCGCCGCGCCGGTCCTCCCCCGCGCACGGGTCGCCACCCTGCTGATCGCCGTGCTGGCGACGTTGCCGGCGTGCGGACGCGTCGAGGCCACGGCCCCGGCGAGGAGTCCGGCGAGCCTCACGGGGACGCCGACCGCCGGGCCCCGTGTCGCGCTCATCACCGGGCCGGCGGACCAGGGGCACGAGTTGCTCGGCGCGCCCGCACCGTCGCTCGAGGGCGTGCGCTGGCTGGACGGCGAGGAGCATCCGCTGGCGGAGGATCGCGGCAGACCCGTGCTGATCCGCTGGTGGACCGACACCTGCCCCTTCTGCGTGAACAGCGCCCCGGCCCTCCGCAACCTGGCGGAACGCTTCGGCGACGCACTCGTCGTGCGCGCCATCTACCACGAGAAGCCGCCCGGTCGCCCCGTGTCCGACACCTCGGTGCGCGCAGCCGCCGAGCGCCTCGGACTGCCCTTCCTGCTGGGCCGCGACGACCAATGGGGCGCGCTCTCGCGCTGGTGGCTCGACGCCGGTGGGCGCACCTACACCTCGGTGACCTTCCTGGTCGATGCAGAAGGGAGCATCGCCGCGATCCACACCGGCACGGAGTTCCACGGCGACGAGATCACCGCCGCGGACTGCGCGCGCCACCCTGACTCCTGCCACGCCGAGCGTGACGCGCTCGAACGGGCGATCGGCGACCTGCTCACCCCCGAAGGCTGACGCGTTGCCCGATCGACGTCCCCGTTCCCGCCCTCGTGGCCGGCGCTCGCCACGGCCGACCGGAGCCCTGGCGCTTGCCCTCGGGCTTGCTGCATGCCTGCCCCCGGCCTGCGGCGACGGCGGAGACGTCGGGCTGAGTGCTCGCCCGGGCCCGGCTCCAGGCGCGGGCTCGGCCACGCTACTCCCGACAGCCGCCGTTCCGGGGGGCGCCCAGGGTCCCGAAGGGCAACCCGTCGTCGGGCCCGTCGCTCCGTCGACCGCGCGCATGGCCGAGCGCCTCGTGGCCCTGGCGGCGTCGGTGAAGCCCCTCGACAACATGTACCTCAATGCACAGCGCGCAGCGCTCTTCGCCAAGCGTCTCGCGCAAGCCAAGCGCGACAACGCCCCGAGCAAGATGGGCATCCGCATGGAGTATGCCAACGAGCTGATGCTCGCCGGGAAACCCCGCGACGCGATCGAGGAGTTCACGCGCGCGCGCAACAAGCTCTCGACCCTGCGCGGCACGATGTCCGACGCGGCCTTCACGCCCATGTGGAACGAGCTGCAACGCATGCTCACGCTGTCCTGGTTGCGCGTGGGCGAGACCGAGAACTGCCTCGACCACGCCGGTGCCGAGGGCTGCCTGTTCCCGATCACCGCGGCCGGTGTGCATCGCCGCCGCGAAGGCTCCGACAAGGCACGCGAGCTGCTGCTCGACACGCTCGCGCGCGATCCCGAGGACTGGTCGGCGCGCTGGCTGCTCAACGTGGTCTGCATGACCCTCGGCGAGTACCCCGACGGCGTTCCGGCGGAGGCCCTGATCCCGCCCGAGGCCTTCGAGGCCGGCGCCGACACGGGTCGCCATCGCGATGTGGCCGAGGCCGTGGGCCTGGACGCCCGGGGGCTCGCGGGCGGCGTGTGCATCGAGGACTTCGACGGCGACGAGCGGCTCGACGTGATGGTCAGCTCCTGGGGGCTGACCGATCCGCTGCGCTTCTTCCACAACTCGGGCGACGGCACCTTCGAGGAACGCGCCGCGGGCCTCACCGGCCTGGTCGGCGGGCTGAACCTGCTCCACGGTGACTACGACGGGGACGGCGACAGCGACGTGCTGGTGTTGCGCGGAGCCTGGTTCGAGACGGACGGCGGCCACCCGAACTCACTGCTGCGCAACGACGGCCACGGCAACTTCGAGGACGTCACCGAGGCCGCCGGCCTGCTCAGCTTCCACCCGACGCAGGCGGCCGTCTTCGCCGACCTCGACGGCGACGGCGATCTCGACCTGTTCATCGGCAACGAGACCAGTGCCCACGAGGTGCACCCCTGCGAACTCTTCGAGAACCAGGGCGATGGCACCTTCCGCGAGACCGCGGCGGCGGTCCCCGTGGCGGGCCCCACCGGCCCGTTGGCGACGGGCCTGGCGATCGAGGGCTACGTGAAGGCCGTGGCCGCGGGCGATGTCGACGACGACGGGCGCGTCGATCTCTACCTCTCGCGCATCGACGGAGAGAACCTGCTGCTGCGCAACCTGGGCGCCGGCGTGGACGGCGAGAGCGCCGATGGTGGGCCGCCGGGCCTGCGCTTCGAGGAGATCGGCGTGGCCGCCGGCGTGAGCGAACCCTTCCGCAGCTTCCCGGCCTGGTTCTTCGACCACGACGGCGACGGGCGCGACGAC
The DNA here is from genome assembly GCA_029259725.1 of Planctomycetota bacterium. Lineage (GTDB taxonomy): Bacteria > Planctomycetota > B15-G4 > B15-G4 > B15-G4 > JAJDER01. Next base: position 10,328 of record JAJDER010000095.1, read on the forward strand.
ATCTTCGTGTCGGGCTTCCGCTACGGCTCGGCGGGCTGGGTCGCGCAGGACTATCTCGGCCTCGACAACCGCGGGGTCAAGCCGCGCCTGTTCCGCAACCGCGGCGACCTGACCTTCGAGGACCGCACGATCGCAGCCGGCCTCGACGGCGTGTTCCTGACCATGGGCAGCAACCACGGCGACCTCGACGGCGACGGCTTCGCGGACATCTACCTGGGGACCGGCGAGCCCGAGGTCTCCGCGCTGTTCCCGAATCGCATGTTCCTCAACGACGGGGACGGCGGGTTCCTCGACGTGACGTCCACCGGCGGGTTCGGCCACCTGCAGAAGGGTCACGGCATCGCCTTCGCGGACGTCGACAACGACGGGGACCAGGACATCTACGCCGTCATGGGCGGTGCCTATTCGGGCGACGTCGCACGCAACGTGCTGTTCGAGAACCCCGGCCACGGGAGCGGCTGGGTGACGCTGCGCCTGCGCGGCACGACGGTGGATCGTTCGGCGGTGGGTGCGCGCGTGGCGCTCGATGTGCGCGACCCCGACGGCTCGATGCGCTCGGTCCACGCCACGGTCGGGACCGGCGGGAGCTTCGGGGCGACGACGCTGCGGTGCGAGATCGGGCTCGGGGCCGCGGTCGCGATCGAGACGGCCCGGGTGCGTTGGCCCGGCCGCGCGGCGCCCGAGACGTTCACGGGCGTCCAGCCCGGCGCCGCCTGGTCGCTGACGGAGGGCCGCGGTCGCGCCGAGCCCCTCGCCCTGCCAGGCATGGACCTGGCGCCCCCCGGCCCAGCCGCCCCGGGACGCTGAGCTGCACCGATTCCGTCCCACATCGGGCGATCGCAGCCGTTGTGTCGATTCGATGACAGCCCCAGGAGCCGACCTCGGAGCACCGGGCCCGGCGCCTCGACTGATATCCTCGGCCGAGATCCGCGAGGGGGCGCGATCGTGCATCCATTCGGGCCCTCAGCCCGACGTCCGACCTGAGAGAGGGACATGGGCAGTCGACGGATCCAATCGGCGCGCGTTGACCGGGGCCTGCACGGGCCCGGAATCCGCCCCCCGGCTGCTTCTCCGGCTTCCTCGCCCCGGCCGCCCCTCGGGCTGCTTGCCCCCGCGCTCCTGGCGCTGGTGCTCCCGGGCTGCCTGTACACCCCCGAGCAGTGGGCGGCCGACGCGGACGCCGAGGTGGATCCGCTGCTGGCCGAGTACGACTTCGACGTGCTGGGCGACCGCGAGGGCTGGGTGCGGCACCCCGAGGCCCGCCACGAGGACGAGACCGCGAGCCAGAGCGACGACCAGTACGAGACCGAGACGGGCCCGGTGCGGCTGGACCTGGCCTCGGCTCTCGAGCACGCCGTCACGACGGGTCGCGAATTCCTCGACCGCAAGGACACGCTCTACAGTCAGGGACTCTCCCTGACCCTGACCCGCTTCAACTTCGGGCCGCTGTTCAGTTCGACCCTCGACGCGCTCTACACCGGCGTCGAGAACGGCTCGGACACGTTCAGCTACGGCGCCGACTTCGGTGTCTCGCAGATCCTCGGGACCGGCGGCACGCTCTCGCTCCTGGGCGACGTCACCAGCACCGTGGTGGATGATCCGAGCGTTGCACCGCTCGGCACCACCGAGCCCCGGTCCTACGACAGCAACTACGTGCTCGCGCTGAACCAGCCGCTGCTGCGCGGCGCGGGGTACGAGGTGGCCTGGGAGCCCTTGACCCAGAGCGAGCGGGACCTGATCTACCAGGTGCGTGACTTCGAGCTGTTCCGCGAGGACTTCAGCATCTCGATCGCGAACGACTACTACCGCCTCGTCGGCGAGCGGCGGCAGCTCGACAACCTGGAAGCCGACTACGAGCAGGCGGTCTTCGACCGCGAGAAGGCCATCGCCCTGCGTCAGGTGGACCGCAACCAGGACGAGGACGTGTTCCTCGCCCAGCGGCGTGAGATCGACACCGAGTCGAACCTGATCCAGCAGCGTACGCAGTACAAGCGCAACGTCGATGACTTCAAGATCCGGCTCGGGCTGCCGATCACGACCGAGGTCGAGGTCGTCGAGGAGCGCCCGGAGTTCCAGAAGGTCCGGCTGGACTCGGTGTCGGCAGTGGAGGTGGCGCTCTACAACCGGCTCGACCTGATCACGGAGCGCCAACGGATCGAGGACCGCGCGCGCCGCGTGAGCATATCCGCGAACGGCCTGCTGCCCGACGTGGACCTGGTGCTCACGCACTCCGGCAGCGGCTCGGACCGCGACTTCGGGGAGACCAACCCGACCCAGAACACCAACGCCGCCGGCCTCTCGATCGAGATCCCGCTGCAGCGCAAGTCGGAGCGGAACGCGTACCGGCAGTCGTTGATCGACCTCGCGCGAGCCGAACGCGACTACCAGCGGACGCTCGACCAGGTGGAGCGCGACGTGCTGGACCAGCTGCGCGAACTCGACCGCCTGGAGAAGGACATCGAGTTGCAGGAGCTGCAGATCGTCCAGGAGCGACGCGCCGTGGCCATCAGCGAGATCCGCTGGGAGGCCGGCGAGATCGAGAACCGTGACCTGCTCGACGCTCGTGACTCACTCGTCCAGGCGGAGAACGCCCTGATCGACTCCACCGTGGACCACTTCATCGCCCGGCTGAGACTGCTGCGAGAGCTCGGCCTGCTGTTCATCGAACCCAACGGGAAGTGGCGCGCATGAAGCTCCCAGCCATCCTCATCACGCTCGGCGTCGGTGGCGTGCTGACCTGGGCCGCGTGGCCTGACGGAGCCGGCTCGACCTCGGCGTTCCCCGAGCAGGGCCTGTTCACCGTGCGTCGGGCCGCACTCAACGTGGTCATCACGGAGAACGGCTCGCTGATCGCCAAGGACTCGCAGCAGGTGATCCTCGGCGCGGACGGCGGCGGCGAGATCAGCTACTTGATCGACGAGGGCGCGGAGGTCGTCGAGGGGGACCTGATCTGCCAGCTCGACGCGAGCGGCCTGGAGGACGGGCTCGAGACCCTGGAGCTCGACATCGTCACCGCCGAGGCCGACGTCGAGTCCGCACGCACCGAGCTGGAGTTGCAGGAGACCCAGAACGTGGGCGACGTGGAGAAGGCCGACGTCGCGCTGGAGAAGGCCCGGCAGGAGCTCGAACGCTACACCGAGGGCGACGCCCCGAACGAGCGCCGCAAGCTCGCCGTGGCCATCAAGGACGCGCAGACCACCTACGAGCGCTCCAAGAAGAAGTACGAGGACAGCCAGCTGCTGTTCGACAAGGCCTACGTCACCGAGACCGACCTCGAGCAGGACAAGATCGCCTTCGAGAAGGCCGAAGTGCAGCGGGACGGTGCCAACCTCGACCTGACCATCTTCGAGAAGTACACCTATCCCATGACGCTCCGCGAGCGGAACGTCGCACTCGCCGACGCGCAGCGCGAGATGGAGGCGGCCACCAAGCGCGCGGTCACCCGCAAGCGCCAGAAGGAGGTCGACCTCGAGAAGTCCGAGAAGCGGCTCACGCGCCAGCGCAAGCAACGCGAGGAGACGCTCGAGGAGATCACCAAGATGACGCTCACCGCGCCGGGCCCCGGGATCGTGCTGCACGGCGACCCGAAGCAGCCCTGGATGTCCGACGACATCAAGATCGGCGGGCGCATCTGGAGCGGCATCACCGTCGCCACGATTCCCGACCTGCGCATCATGCAGGTCCAGCTGGCGATCCACGAGGCGGACATCAGCAAGCTCAAGGCGGGCCTGTCCGCTTCGGTGACCATGGACACCTACCCGGGCGTGGTGCTCACCGGGAAGGTGAGCAAGGTCGCCTCGATCGCCGGTGGCGGCGACCGCTGGAACCGCAACAGCGAGGTCAAGACCTTCCAGGTCGAGGTCACGCTCGAGGAGCGCGAGGACATCGAGCTCAAGCCGGGCATCAGCGCCAAGGCCGAGATCTTCATCGCCAACCGCACCGAGGTCCTGACCGTGCCGGTGCAGTGCGTCGTGCTCGAGGAGGGCAAGCACTACTGCTACGTGATGGGGGCCGACGGCGTCGCGTCCCGGCGCGTGGTCGTGCCCGGTCTGAGCAACCAGAACTTCATGGAGATCAGCGAGGGTCTCGAGGAGGGCGAGCGGGTCCTGCTCTACAACCCGACCATGCCCACCCACTCCGTGCCCGGCGAGCCGGACGATCCCGAGGCACCCGGCGACGGCGGGATGGGTAGCGGGAACAGCGGCGACCGTGGGTCGGGCCGCGGGCAGAGAACCTGAGCCGATGAGCGCCGACGCGCCGATCCTCGAGCTGCGCCGGATCGTCAAGACCTACGGCACCGAGCAGAACCCGGTCGAGGTGCTGCGAGGCATCGACCTGTCCGTGCTGGCGGGCGAGTACGTCGCCATCGTGGGGCCGTCCGGCTCGGGCAAGTCCACGCTGCTCAACATCCTGGGTGCGCTCGACCGCCCCACCGCCGGTCAGTACCTGCTCGCCGGTGAGGACGTCGCCAGCTTCGACGACCGCAAGCTCAGCCTGGTTCGCAACACGCGCATCGGCTTCGTCTTCCAGTCGTTCCACCTGATCTCGCACCTGACCGTGCTGGAGAACGTGCAGCTGCCGCTCTTCTACGCGCGGCTCCCGCGGGCCGAGCGGGTGGAACGCTGCAAGCAGCTGCTCGAGCACGTCGGTCTCGGGCACCGCGCGAGCCACATCCCCGCCGAGCTGTCCGGGGGTGAACGTCAACGCGCGGCCATCGCGCGGGCACTCTCCAACGAGCCGGCGATGCTGCTGGCCGACGAGCCCACGGGCAACCTCGACACCAAGACATCCGAGGAGATCATGGGACTGCTGGCCAAGCTGCACGACCAGGGCTCGACGATCGTGATGATCACGCACGACACCGAGATCGCCGCCGCCGCCCCGCGCCGCGTCATGCTGCGCGACGGCCTGATCGAGTCCGACGACGGCACGCCCGAGCTCCACGTCGCCGGCACTGCGCGAGCCGCCTCGTGAACTACCTGAAGGAGCTGGTCGTCGAGGCCCTGCGCAACCTGGGCCGCCACAAGCTGCGCTCGTTCCTCACGGCGCTGGGCATCATCTTCGGCGTGGCCTCGGTCATGTCGATGATGTCCACCGGCGAAGGCGCGCGGCAGGAGATCCTGGCGCAGATCAACCAGCTCGGCATCCGCAACATCATCGTCAACGCCAAGAAGCCGCCCGAGGAGTCCAGCGCCGGGGACGGCAGCACGAGCCGCACGTTGCGCTACGGCCTGACCTTCCGCGACGCCGACCAGATCCGTCTCACCCTGCCCATGATCGAGACGGTGTTGCCGGTCCACGACGTCGAGAAGTGGATCTGGTTCAAGAGCAAGCGCATCGAGGCCAAGATCCGCGGCGTGACCCCCGCCTACTTCGAGAGCCTGCAACTCGAGCCGATGGTCGGCCGGGTGTTCAGCGACGTGGATGAGTTCGACCGCCGGCGCATCTGCGTGGTGCGTCGCAAGCTCCTCGAGGAAGCGCGCTACATCGGCGACCCGCTCAAGCTCGACCTCAAGATCGGGAACGACTACTACCGCATCGTGGGCGTGCTGCCGGACTTCGAGTTCCAGAGCCCGAACAAGCTCGCGCTGGGCATCGACGACCGCGCCTTCGAGATCTACGTGCCGCACGAGACCGTGCTCGACCGCTTCGGTCTCGAGCAGCGCGTGCAGCGCGCCGGAAGCTCCGAACGCAGCGTGGTCGAGCTGCACCAGATCGTGTGCGCCGTGGACACCGAGGAGAACGTGGTCCACGCGGCGCGCGCCGTGCGCGCGATCCTCGAGTCCTTCCACACCCGGCGCGACTACGAGGTGACCGTGCCCCTGGAGCAGCTCGAGGCGGCGCAGAAGACCCAGGCCGTGTTCGACACGGTGCTGCCCATCGTGGCCGGCATCTCGCTGCTGGTCGGGGGTATCGGCATCCTGAACATCATGCTGGCGACGATCACCGAGCGGACGCGCGAGATCGGCATCCGGCGTGCCATGGGGGCGACCGGCCGGGACATCACCTGGCAGTTCCTGGTGGAGACGGTGACGCTGTCCAGCATCGGAGGCTTGCTGGGCCTCGCCGTGGGCGGCTTCTTCATCCTGATGCTGCGGCACTTCGCCGAGTGGAACGCCGTGATCACTCCCGGGTCGGTCGTGTTGTCGCTGGGCGTGTCGTGCCTGACCGGGGTCGCCTTCGGCATCTACCCGGCACGGCGCGCGGCCCTCATGGACCCGATCGAGGCCCTCCGGCACGAGTGACGCACCCCAGGAGACTGCGATGAGATCCCTGACCGCGATCCTGGCCGAGGTCGCCCTCGTCGGCGGCGCCGGCCTGCTGGTGGCGCTCGCCGCCAACGCCGCCACCGACGGCATCGAGCTGGGCCGCGACTACTTCCCCGTGGTTGCCGTGCCGGTCTCCACCACCGGCGTCGCGGCCCCCGCGGTCACGACCGGAAGCGCTGCCGTCGAGGCCGCCTCGACCGGTGTCACGACGGGCGGGGTCACCACGGGCGGTGTCACGACAGGCGGTGTCACGACAGGCGGGGTCACCACGGGCGGTGTCACCACGGGCGAGGTCACCGCGACCGGGAGTTCCGCAGGCGAGGCCTCGGCGACCGACGGCGACGCCGCACAGCAGGCCGTGGCCGACCGGCTCGCCGCCAAGGGCCTGCGGCCGATCTTCTTCGACGAGGTCGCCGAGACCTTCAACGACCCGATGCGCGGCTACGGCCTCCACGTGTTCATCGATGCGCGCGATGACAGCCACTACGCCGAGGGCCACATCCCCGGCGCGTTGGCCTTCGACTACTACCACCCCGACGCCTCCATCGCCGAGGTCACCGCCGCCCTCGCCTCCGCCATGAAGGTCGTCATCTACTGCAACGGCGGCGACTGCGAGGACAGCGAGTTCGCCGCGCTCTTCCTGCAAGGTCACGTCGGCGACCCGTCGTCGCTCTACGTCTACCCGGGTGGCATCACCGAGTGGAAGGCGAAGGGCATGGACGTGGAGCGCGGCGCCCGGGACAGCGGAGACATCGTGAGCGGACAGGTCGTGAGCGGAGACGAGTCCCGGTGAGTCGGACCGCCGCGCCAGCCGAGACCACGCCGCCGACCCCACCGCCCTCGGCGCCGGCGCCCACCGGCGCCTGGTCGCGGTTCGACGCCACCGGCCTGCCGCTGCTCGTCGCGCGCCTGGTGGTGGGCATCACCTTCGTCGTCATGGGCCTGGCCAAGGTCGAGGACCCGATCGGCTTCCTCAAGCTCGTGCGCGAGTTCGAGCTCGCGCCGAACCTGCCGTGGCTGCTCAACGGGATCGCGGGGCTGGTGCCCTGGCTCGAGATCTGGTGCGGCGGGTTGCTGGTGCTGGGCGTCGGCGTCCGCGGGGCGGCGGGCACGCTCTCGATCCTGCTGGTCGTGTTCACGATCGCGATCCAGGACCGCGGCGCGACGTTGGCCGCGCACGACGGCGTGTCGTTCTGCGCGATCGCCTTCGACTGCGGCTGCGGCGGCGGCATCGTCAACGTCTGCCGCAAGATCGGGGAGAACCTGGGCCTGCTGGTGCTGGCCCTGACGGCGGTGGTCTCCCGATCTCGGCGTTTCTGCCTGCGACACGCCCTGTTGGGCCGCTGAGGTCCTCGACGACGTCGGAGCCCGGCCGCTAGACTGAAAGCCCCTCCCGCACCCGAGCACCTCCCATGCCCGATGCCCGCCAGCTGCCGCACGTGTTGCGGCTCCTCGACGATCCTTCGCCCACCGTGCAGCAGGCCGTGACCGCCGCGCTCCTCGACTGGGGTGACTCCCTCGACGACGCCCTCGCGGACCTCGACGCCGACCCGGCCACCTGCGCCTCGGTGCGCGCGCTGCTCGACGGCTGCGGCGACGACGCCCGCGCCCACGACAAGCGGCCGGCCACGGCCACCGAGGTCACCGCGGTGGTGCACTTCGACGAGGACGACAAGCTGTCGGCCGAGATCATCGAGGACAACCGCAAGCCGCGGCGGCAGCCCTTCTTCGGCCCGGGCCAGCTCGTGCGACACCGCCGCTACGGGTACCGCGGCGTCATCGTCGAGCGCGACGACGAGTGCCGCGCCGAGGACTCGTGGTACCGGTCGAACACCACGCAGCCGCCGAAGGACCAGCCCTGGTACCACGTGCTCGTGGATGGCAGCGACCAGATCACCTACGCGGCCCAGTCGAGCCTGCTTCCCGACGAGTCGCTGCGCGCGGTGGACCACCCGCTCGTGCGGTACTTCTTCGCGGGCTTCCACGACGGCCACTACGAGCGCAACGAGCAGGCCTGGCCCGAGTGATCCGCGAATCGCCAGGAACCCGCCGATGCTCATCCTCAGCAACGTCCGCAAGCTCTATGACGGCAGCGGTGCCGGCGCCACGGCGGTGCACACCCACGTGGACGTCCACGTGGACGGCGGACGCATCACCGAGATCCGCCCGCACGACCCGGCACTGACCGTCGGTGACGGTCGCAGCCTGGTCGACGCCTCGTCCTACACGGTCACTCCCGGCCTGATCGACTGCCACGGACACATCACGGTGCTCGGCCTCGACGGCGCGGCGATGGACACGATGCTTGGCGCCACGGCGCTGACCTGGATCGAGCGCATCCTGTACACCACGCTGGTCGACGGCGGCTGCACGACCATGCGAGACGTCGGCGGTGCCACGCACCTGATGAAGCGCATGGTGGACGAGGGCACGCTCCTCGGCCCGCGCCTGAAGATCGCCATCTGCATGCTGTCCACCACGGGCGGCCACGCCGACTTCCGCGGCACGGACCGCTGTCACGCGCAGCTGAGCAGGCTCTGGCCCGACGCGCCGGGTCGTCCGTCGAGCGTCGTCGACGGACCCTGGGAGGCGCGCAAGCGCGTGCGCGAGATCGCGGCGTGCGGCGCGGACCTGATCAAGCTGTGCACCTCGCCCGGCGTGGCCAGCCCCGGCGACGCCCTCGAGCACCGCGACTTCTCGCCCGAGGAGATCGCCGCGATCTGCGACGAGGCCGGTCACCGCGGGCTGAAGGTCGCCGCCCACGCCCACAGCCGCAACGGCATCGAGATGGCCATCGAGTACGGCGTGCACGACATCCAGCACATCTCGTTCATGGACGAGCGGCTGGTGGAACTGGCGGCGGCGAAGAACTGCACGGTGACGCCGACCTCCTGGGTGATGTACGAGTTGCCCACCGCCGAGGGCCTCTCCGACTTCGTCATGGAGAAGGTCAAGCAGGTCAACGAGGCCCACGAGGTGGCGACGCAGCACGCGCTCTCCGGAGACCTCAAGATCCTGGGCGGCACCGACCCGGTGCTCCCGCGGATGCACGGCCGCAACTACATGGAGCTGGTCTGGCTGATCAAGGAGGGCCTGTCGCCGCTGCGCGCCTGGCACGGCATGACCGGCCTGGCCGCGAGCGAGATCGGGCAGGACGACACCGGCACGCTGGAAGTCGGCCGCCGCGCCGACCTGCTGGTCTGCAACGGCGACGTGGTCGAGAACCCGGGTTTGCTGGACGAGGGCGCGCTGGTCGAGGTGATCAAGGACGGCGTGGGCCACCGCGGCCTCGACGGCGTGCCGCAGGTGAGCTGGGCCGGTCGCGTGCGCGAGTCGCTCTGGCCCGAGAGCTAGCGGAACGAGCGCGGCGGGCCCCCGCTCTCGCGCAGGCCCGCCGCCGGTCGTGTCGTGTGTTCGTCCTGGTGTGGGTTGGATACGGCGCTCAGGCCTCAGGCGATGGCCCCATCCTTGCCCAGCGCGCGGCGCAGCGAACCGGTCTGCCCCGCGTGGTAGGCCTCGTGGAAGGCCAGGATGGCGAGCAACGAGCCGATCGTCTCGGAGGGATCCTCGCGCGGGCTGAACGGCGCGGGCCGTCCCAGCCGCTCGGGCTTGACCGTGTCGAGCGCCGCGAGGAAGTCGTCCTGGCTCTCGTTGAGCGCCTTGACCAGCACGCCGAAATCGATCGCGTCATCGCAGTCGGGCGTGGGCGGCTGGGTGCCGCGGTCGTAGCGCTTGACGAGCGCCGGGTCGATGACCGGATCGACGCCCAGCATCCCGGTCATGAGATTGCGGGTGTGCAGCACGTGGCCGAGCACCCAGTTCAGGTTGCTGCCGCCGCCCGGGGCCGGCTGCAGGCTCTCGGCGTGGGTGATGCCATCGACGTTCCGGTTGAGCACGCCGCAGGTCATGGCGAAGTGCAGGCTGGTCGGGCTCGCGGCGCCCATGGCGGTGGTCGTGGTCGTGGTGGTGGTGCTGGTCATGCCGGTCATGGGGACTCCTGGTCGGGCGTCGGGGACTCGGGCGTGGGGAACTCGTGCGGCGCGGGCGTGGGCGTGGGCGTGGCATCGGGAGTCTCGGTCCGGACGGCCACGCCGGTGGCCTGGGCGACGGCGGCCATGACGGCGTCGAAGCCGGCGAGCTGAGCCTCGTCGAGCTGATCGCGGATGGCGTCCTCGAGGGCGCGGGCGGTGACCTCCGTCCGGCCGGCGAGCGCTCGCCCCGCCGCGGTCATGCCGGCGCGGACGGCGCGGCGGTCCTTCGTGCAGGCGGTGCGCTCGAGCAGACCGCGTGCCTCGAGGCGGTCGAGCATCGAGGAGAGCGTCGAGCGCTTGTGGCCGAACACACGGGTCAGCTCCTGGCAGGTCACCGGGCCGTACGAAGCCAGGAAGCAGACCATGTGGCCCTCGGGCGCGGAGAGGCCCAGCGCTCCCATGTCCTCCTCGAGGGCCAGGCTGATCTGGCGCGTGGCACGGTGGATGGCGGAGAGCAGGTGGAAGGTCATGGGGCCGAGCCGGGCTCAGGAGCACCGGAGGCGGGCTGATCGCGACCCTTTCTCCGGTTTCGGATTATCCGAAAACGGACTATCCGATATCGGAGCAGTCCTGTCAAGCCCCGATCGTGAGCTGACCGGGGGCCGGAATCCGCATGCCTCCCCATGCTCGTCCCCCGCTCTCCCATCGTCCGTTCGGCCACCGGTCTGCTCGCGGCCCTCAGCCTTGCGCCTCTCGCGGCGGACACGTCGGTGGACACGTCGGTGGAGTTCGCCTGCCTCACGCCGCCACCGCGGATCGTGCCGGCCGGCGATCCGTCCCCCCTCGCACTCGACGGGCCCACCGACGACGGCTCCCTGGTGGACGTCCTGGTGGTCTTCACGCCGGCGGCCGCCGTCGCCGCGACCGGCGCCATCGAGGACCAGATCCAGAGCTGGATCGACGAGACGAACGGCTTCTACCTCGCCAGCGGCGTCGCCCACCGGGTGCGCCTCGTGCACGCCGCGTCGATCGCCTACGCGACGACCGGCAACATCCTCACCGACGTCGCCCGCCTGAAGGCGAAGAACGACGGCTTCCTGGACTCGGTCCATCCGCTGCGTGACGCCGTTGGCGCCGATCTGGTGTTGCTGGTGGTCGCGTCCGGCTCGGCGGGCGTCGGCTACCAGATGGACGTGCTGTCGACGTCCTTCGAGGACTGCGCCTTCAGCACGATCAGCCTCACCGAGGAGTCGCGCGTCTTCGCCCATGAGGCCGGGCACAACATGGGCCTCGGGCACGATCACACCCTCGGCGCCCAGGCCGTCGTGTGCGATGCCTTCGGCTACCGCAATGCCGCGCCGGAACAGTTCCGCACGATCATGTCCTCGCCACCGGGCGAGAAGATCAACCTGTTCAGCAGCCCCGCGCTCGCGGCCGGTGGCTTTCCACTCGGCATCTCGGGAACCGGCTGCCCTGATGACGCGGCCGACGCGGTGCGGGCCCTCGGCGAGACCGTGCCCTTCGTCGCCAACTTCCGCGTCAGCACCGATGGAGGCTCGGCCTTCAGCGACTTCGGCTTCGCCCACGCGGGGAGCGCGGGCCTGCCGGTGCTGGTGGGCGCGGGCACGCTCGTGCCCGGCTTCGATCTCTCGGTGAGCCTGTCGTCGGCGGCACCCTCGGCGAGCGCGCTCCTGCTGGTGGCCTTCGGGTCGACGCCGGTGCCCTTCAAGGGCGGCACCCTGGCCGCGTTCCCGTTCGCGCTGGCCCTCTCCCTGGGCACGGACGCCGGCGGCGGTTTCGCCGTGCCGTTCGTCTGGCCCGAAGGCATCCCGGCCGGCACCGAACTCGTGCTGCAGACGGCGATCGCCGACCCCGGCGCCAGCAAGGGCGTGGCGCTCTCGAACGCCGTGCTCGGAACCGCGCGCTGAGCGGCTCGGCGTCTCGGGATGCTCTGGCATGATGCGGGGCCCGCGAGCCCCGGAGACGCCCGATGAGCCCCCGCCCGACCTGCCTGCCGGCCCTGTTCCTGTGTGTCGCGTGCCACGCAGCCGGGGCCCAGCCCGCGGCGCTCGGCTCCACGAGCGACGGTCTGCTCGACCTGCGGGCGATGGTCGAGGGCTACGAGGTCGACGACGGTTCGCTGCGTTCCTTCTACCAGGTGCCCGTCTCCGAGCGTCGGCTGCAACGCCTCGACACCTTCGATCGCGCCTGGGCCGAGCGGCTGGACGAAGTCGAGTTCGCGGACCTCGACACCCAGGCGCGTATCGACCACGTGCTGCTCCGTCTCCACGTCGAGCAGAACCAGGCCCTCCGCGCGACCGAGAGGGAGCACCTGGCGCGGTCCGCGGAACTGCTGCCCTTCGCGGCGGAGATCGTCGCGCTCGAGGAGGCACGCTGGCGCCTGGCGCCGGTCGACGCGTCGGCCGCCGCCGACCGGCTCGCGGCCCTCGCCAAGGAGGTCGAGGCGGTGCGCGAGCGCGTCGAGGCAGGCCTCGAGGCGAAGAAGAAGACGGACAGGATGGACGGCGACGTTGACGGCGACGCGGAGGGTGACGCCGAAGGCGAAGGCGAAGACAGCTCGTCCGACCTGCCCGAGGGAGGAGACCGCGCGTCCGACACTGCCGAGTCGGATGAGACCACGCCGATCGTCGTCGATGCCGTCCTCGCACGACGCACGGCCGGGCAGCTCGACGCCGTCCGCCGTGCGCTGCGCACGTGGCGCGATCACTACGCCGCGTACGAGCCGTCCTTCGGCTGGTGGACCGACGAGCCCTACGAGCAGCTCACCGAGGAGATCGAGTCCTACCGCAAGACGCTGCGCGAGAAGGTCGCCAAGCAGACCGGCGACGACGACGACCCGATCCTCGGCGACCCCATCGGGCGCGACGCGCTGCTGCGCGACCTGCGACACGAGATGATCCCCTACTCGCCCGAGCAGCTGCTGCGGATCGGCGAGGAGCAGCTGGCGTGGTGCACCGAGCAGATGCTCGTCGCCGCTCGCGAGCTGGGCGACGGCGACGACTGGCACGCGGCGCTCGCGAGGGTGAAGGCCCTGCACGTGCCTCCGGGCGGGCAGGACGCACTGGTCGTGAGCCAGGCCCTCGCCGCCGTCGCGTTCCTGGAAGAGCACGACCTCGTGACCGTGCCCGAGCTGTGTGCCGAGACCTGGCGCATCACCATGCTCGACGAGCAGCGCCAGCGCTTCCTGCCGTTCGCGGCCTACGGCGGGCAGGAGATGCTCGTCGCCTATCCGACCGAGGGCATGGACCACGAGAGCAAGCTCGAGTCCATGCGCGGGAACAACATCCACTTCTCGCGCATCGTCACGCCGCACGAACTGATCCCCGGGCATCACCTGCAGAGCTACATGGCGCAGCGGCACCGGCCGTATCGCGCCATGTTCCACACGCCGTTCCTGGGCGAGGGCTGGGCGCTCTACTGGGAGATGCGGCTGTGGGAGCTGGAGTGGGCGCAGTCGCCGGAGAACCGCATCGGCATGCTCTTCTGGCGCATGCACCGGGCCGCGCGCATCGTCGTGTCGTTGCGCTTCCACCTGGGCGTGATGGACCCCGACGAGATGATCGAGTTCCTGATCGACCGCGTCGGGCACGAGCGCGACGGAGCCACCAGCGAGGTGCGCCGCTACGTCTCGGGCGGCTACGGGCCGCTGTACCAGTGCGCGTACATGCTCGGCGGCTTGCAGCTCCGCGCGCTGCATCGCGAGATGGTCGAGTCCGGGCGCATGACCGAGCGGGAGTTCCACGACGCGGTGCTGCGCCAGGGGCCGATCCCGGTGGAGCTGATCCGAGCCGCGCTGCGCGACGAGCCGCCGGCGAAGGAACACGTCGCCCAGTGGCGTTTTCTCGGGGACGTGGAGCCGGTGGTGGTGGAGGTCGGTGACGGTGACGGTGACGGTGACGGCGATGGCGGCCCGGCCGAGTCGGGCGAGGGCTAGCGAGACGAACCGGGCCGGACGCCGCTTCGGGAAGTCCTGCCGCCGGCTGCGCGTCGGACGGCCATGACCGATCGCATCGCCCTCGTCCTCGCGCTCATCCTCGGTTCCCTCCCCGCGCAGGCGCAGGAGGTCGACCGGCAACTCCACTCGACTCCGCACCCTTCGATCCGACTCGAACAGGATGGACTCGAACTCCTGCTCGAGTTCGATGAAGCGTGCGGGGCGCCGCTGCAGGCCTTTCTCGAGCTGGCCGAACAGCGGTTGGACAGCCCCCTCCGCTACGACCCGGCGGAGGGGGCCGACGTGCAGATCCGCATCATCGGCCGGCAGCGCGTCCGCTCGGACCAGTTCTTCCAGTACGTCCAGTCGGTGCTCGAGGCGTATCGGTTCATCGTCGTGCCGTCTGTCGAGGGCGAGGGCGAGACCCGCTTCCTGGAGGTCCGACGGTCGCCCGCCGCGGCCTTCAAGGAGTCGGGAGGGTGTCGGGCGCCGCTGGTCGCGCCCGAGCGACTCGACGACATCCCGAGCAGCGGGCTGGTGACGACCCGGCTGGTCTTGAGACACACACCCGCGCGCTTCGTCGCGGACGCTCTCGCGGGAGGGGCGAAGTGGAACGTGGAGATCGTCGTCGACCCGACTCCCCGTGCCGAGAGCCTGATCGTCACGGGTTTCGGGCCGGACGTGCGTTTCGTGAGGGACGTCGTGCGGATCGTCGAGGCCCGGCGCGCCGACCACGCCTCCCCGGGAAGCGCGAACACGGCGCTGGAGGCCGCAGGCGGACACGGACGTCGCCGCGGGAAGCCCACGGCGATCCGCGCCGTCTCAGCAGCAGCCAGGCCTCGGACACTCCGTGGATCGGTGCCGCCTGACGCATCCGGGTCCGACGAGCGCTGACGACCTCAAGAGAGAGGGGATTCCATGCTCCGCAACACCGCCGTTCCGTCCGCGCTGCTCCTCGCCGCGCTCCTGACGCTGGTCCCCTCGAGCCCGCCGAGCCCGCCGAGCCCACCGGGCGCCGAGGGCATCGAGATCCTCAGTGACGACACGCAGTACATCGTGCGCGTCGACCCCGACGAGGGTGGCCGGCTCACCGAGTTCCTACGCCTGTCGCAGACACTGCTGGGCCAGCCGATCAAGTACAGCCCGGCCGAGGTCGCCGACGTCCGGCTGCGCTTCGCCGGCGACCTCACCTGTGCGCGCGAGGACTTCCCCGGCCTCTTCGAGAGCGTCATGCGGTCGTACCAGTTCGTCGTGGCGACGCGAAGCCACGACGGGGGTGCGTTCCTCGAGGTCCTGCGCCTCACGAATGGCGGGCCACCCGGCAGCGGCCGCCTCTCGTGGGCGCACACGGTGCTGCTGCAGCCCGAGGAACTCGAGACGCCGCCCGCGATCCTGATGCCGTTCTACACCGTCGTCTTCCCGGTGAAGAACACCGACGCGCGCGGCATGATGGCCAGCCTGCAGAGCATGATCGACACGACCATGGAGAGCATCCGCAACGTGGACTCCCACGCCCTGATCGTGACGGCGAGCCTCGACCACCTGCGGTTCATGGGCAAGCTCATCGCCGCCATGGACGAGACGGCGGAGGACCGCGTCGGGCAGATCCAGGAGTTGCAGCAGAAGGTCGCGGCCCTCGAGGCGAGACTGAACCGCCTGGAGACGCCGTCTCCCGCCGGGCGCTAGCCTGGACTTCTCACCAGCTTCTGCTGCGGAATCACCAGGGCCTCCATGGCTGCGTCGAGCGGCGCGGTCGATGCGCGACGGGGTGTGCACCCCGCCTCCGCGTCGACCACGCCGCTGCTCCTTGCCACGAAGGCCCTGGCGCCCCCTCGCGACGAAGCGGGTGAGAAGTCCAGGCTAGCAGCCGGTGCGCGGAGTCATCCGCGTCGAGGACGCCGCTCCGGCTTCGCGGCCAGCGGGTTCTCGGGCCAGGCGTGCTTCGGGTACCGGCGACGCAGCTCCTTGCGCACCTCGGGGTAGGTGTTGGCCCAGAAGCTGGCCAGGTCCTCGGTGACCTGCTGCGGGCGCATGTTCGGGCCGAGCAGGTGCAGCAGGACCGGGATACGCCCGCCGCCGACGCGCGGCGTCTGCGCCAGCCCGAAGATCTCCTGGATGCGCACGGGCAGCACCGGAGGCCGGCCGGGCGCGTACTGCAGGCGCACGTGGCTGCCGCTGGGAACCTCGATGCGCTCCGGTGCCTCGCGGTCGAGCGCGGCGCGCTGCTCCCACGTGAGCGTCGACGCGAGGCGCTCGACGAGCGGCGCGCGGCGCAGCTCCGCGAACGAACGCAGGCCTCGACACAGCACCGGGAGTCGCGCGCTCAGCTCCTCCGCGTCGAACAGCGGGAGCTCCAGCTCGGGGCGCCATCCGGCGAGGCAGCGCACGCGGGCGAGCCAGTTCTGCACGTCAGGGTTGGCGAGATCGAGCGCGCGGTCGAGCTGCTCGCCGGCCGCCGCCGCCAGGGTCGCCGCCACGGCGTTCTCCTCCGGGAGCTTCGCCGGCGCCGATTGCAGCACGAGGTCCTCGAAGCGCACCTCGCGGACGGCGCTCACGCGCTCTCGGGCGGAGTCGAAGACGGTGCGCACCTCGGTGACGATCCGGTGCTCGGGGAGCCAGCTCCGCTCGACGGCCGAGGCCTGGCGCACGAGCGCGTCGTGCCGGGTGTCGGGGCGACCACCGGCCGAGACCCCCGTGACCTCCACGGCGACGAAGAGCTCGGCGTCGTGGACCGCGCTCCCCGGATCGAGCCGCACACCCCGGCCGCCGGCCAGGACGGCGCGGGCGGGGTCGTCGTCGCGACGACGGGCCAGCCGATCCGGAAAGGCCGTGAGCAACGCGCGTCGGAGGGCGACGTCCTCGTCCTGGTGGGATCCGGGCCCGCGCGCCGCAGGCTCGCTCAGGCGTGACGCCAGCCGCGCGAGCTGATCGCGGCTGCGCAGCACGAAGCGTGCACCGGCGGCGTGGATCTCCCCCGCGGAGGTCGCCCGGCGTCGACCCTGCTCGAACTCCTGCAGCGCGCGCACGCGATCGACGACATCGGAGTCGGAGCGATGCTCACTGGCCCGACGGGCGGGTGGCCGCCGCGTGAAGGGATCCCGCTCGGCCAGCAGCGCCGCGGCCAGGGCGACCAGCTCCGGGATGCCGAGGCGCGTGCCCTCGACCAGCAGGCGCGCGAGCCGCGGGTGGACCGGCAGCTTCGCCAGGGAACCACCCGTACCCGTGATGACACCGTCCTCGAGCGCCCCGAGCCGGTCGAGCAGCTCCAACGCCTGATCCACGGCGCGTGCCGGCGGCGGTTCGAGCCACGGCAGCGCCGACACGTCGCGCTCACCCCACGCGAGCAGCTGCAGCACCGGGCCGGCGAGGTCCACGCGGCGCAGCTCCGGCTCCTCGACCTCGGCGCGCGCGCGATGCTCGTGCTCGCTCCAGAGGCGCAGGCACACGCCGGGGCCGAGCCGTCCGGCGCGGCCGGCGCGCTGATCCGCCGACGCGCGGGAGATGTCCGCGAGCACGAGGCGGTCGAGGCCCACGGACGGATCGAACCGCATGACCCGCGCGAGCCCGGTGTCGACGACGGCCGAGACGCCCTCCACGGTGACCGAGCTCTCGGCCACGTTGGTGGCCAGGATCACGCGGCGTCGAGGACCGGCGCGCAGCGCGTCGTCCTGCTTCTCCGGCGGCAGGTCGCCGTAGAGTTCGACCACGCGGACGCCGGGGGTCGAAGCGTCACCGGCCGCGGGACCATCGGCCGCGGGACCATCGGCCGCGGGAGCACCCGCCGCCGGGCCACCCGCCGCTCGGAACGCCGCCGCCAACTCCTCGCCGGTGCGGCGGATCTCCCCGACGCCCGGCAGGAACACGAGCACGTCGCCCGCCGTCCGCCGCAGCATGGCCACGGCTCCCGCGGCGGCGGCGCGATGCACGGGCTCGTCCCGGTCGCGTCGCGCCCAGCGCATCTCGACCGGATGCAATCGACCGGCGCAGCTCACGAGCGGTGCGCCCAGCGCGGAGGACAGTTCCTCGCCGGCCAACGTCGCCGACATGACCACGAGCTTGAGGTCGGCGCGCGCGTCGGCGCGGACACGTCGCACCATGGCCAACGAGAGGTCGGTGTCGAGGTGGCGCTCGTGGAACTCGTCGAAGACGACGGCGCCGAAGCGCTCCAGGAACGGGTCCTCCTGGAGCAGGCGCACGAGGACGCCCTCGGTCACGACGAGCAACCGCGTGTCGCGGCCGGCCTTGCGGTCGAAGCGCACCTGGTAGCCGACCTCGTCGCCGAGCGCGACGCCGCGCTCCTCGGCGATGCGACGGGCGGCGGCCCGAGCAGCCAGCCGACGGGGCTCGAGCACGATCACGGCGCGGTCGCCGGCCAGGCCGGCATCCAGCAGGGCCGGCGGCACGCGCGTGGTCTTCCCGGCGCCGGTCTCGGCCTGCAGCACCGCCGCCCCGTGATCCCGCACGGCGCTCAGCAGCTCGGGGAGGACCGCATCGATCGGGAGGGCCACGCGCGCCGGGCGGGCGCGGTCACCGGAACCGGGATTCACGACGGGCGTCACGGGTGACGACTCTACCCGTGACGCCCGCTCGATGAGAGCCGGTCACCCCTCGACGAGGGCACGGCTTCCGCCGGGCCGGCACGGCTCCCTCAGCGCACGGTGATCTGGTACGGCAGGATCGCCATCACGCGGTCCCGCGAGAGCACGCTCGGTGAACTCACCGCCTGCTCCACCATCCAGCCCAGGTGCGACAGACCCAGCTCCTGCATGGCCCAGGCGTAGGGCGCGCGCAGGCTGGCCATGTCCTGCATCTGCTCCTCGAGCTGCTCCATGAAGTTGGGCGGCCCGGGGTACTCCATGATGTCGGTCGTCCGCACGTCGAGGCCGCCACCCATCACGCAGGCCAGGGCGATCGCGTCGTCCAGTCCACCGAGCTCGTCGACCAGGCCGTTCTCGACGGCTTGTCGGCCGGTCCACACGCGACCCCCGGCGATGGAGCGCACGAAGTCCGGCTGCAGGTCGCGACCTGCGGCGACCTTCTCGATGAACTCGTCGTACACGCGCTCCATCCAGCCCTGCATGATCACGCGCAGCTCCGGCGTGACGCCGTGCTTGAGCAGGCTCAGCGCGTCACCGCGCGGGCCGACGGCCACGACCTCGACGTTCACGCCCAGGTTGTCCAGCATGACCGACGGGTCCGGCAGCATCGAGACCACGCCGATCGAACCGGTCAGCGTGGACGGCTGGGCGAGGATCACGTCGCAGCCCATCGAGATCCAGTAGCCACCGGACGCGGCCACCGAGCCCATCGACGAGATCACCGGCTTCTTGCTGCGCACGCGCTCGATGGCGCGCCAGATCATGTCGCTGGCCAGGGCCGAACCGCCCGGGCTGTTCACGCGCAACACGACCGCCTTGACGTTGTCGTCGTCGTAGCAGCGATCGAGCGCCTCCACGATCGTGTCGCTGCCCATGGAGCTCACGCGTCCGGTCCAATCGGCGCTGCTCTTGCCGGACATGATCGCGCCGGTGGCGTAGACGATGGCCACGTGGGGCTCGTCGGGTGCCTTGGTGTCGGGCGGGTTGAGCATCTTGCCCATGAGCGCGAAGGCACCGAAGGGCGAGTCCAGCAGGCGCGCGAGCTCGGCGGCCTCCTCGTTGCCGTAGTCCTCGAGGACCTCGTACTCCCCGAACAGCTCTTCGAGGTGCGCGTCGAACTCGTCCTCGTAGGCGACCATGTCGATCAGCCCGACCTCGAGGGCCTTGGCCGGATCGATGAGCACGTCGCCGAGCAGTTCCGCGAGCAAGGCCGGCAACATGTTGCGGTTCTCGGCGATGGTCGAGAACAGCTGCTGGTAGTACTCCTCCAGGATGTTCTCCAGCATCGTGCGCTGGCCGTCGCTCATGCTGTCGCGCGCGAGGTCCTCGTACGCCGTCTTGAACTCGCCGACGTGCAGGACCTCGAAGCGCAGGTCGATCTTCGCCAGGGCGTCCTTGAGGTACATCATCTCGGCCACAAGGCCCTCGAAACCGATCAGCGCCGAGGGCGGCACGACCAGCGGGTCGGCCAGGCTGGCAAAGGCGAGGTCTCGCCCCGCGAGCACCTCCGTGTAGCAGACGATGCGCTTGCCGGCGTCCTTGATGTTCTGCAGCTCGAGCTGCATGTCGAGCGACTTCGCCCACCCGGGCGTGCCCTTCAGGTCCAGGATCACGCCGTCGATGTCCGGGTCGCCGGCGATGCGGCGCAGCAGCTTCAGCTTCTCGCGGAAGTTGCGCGGCGTCGCACCGAGCGGGTTGTCCTGCGCGGGGTCCTCCCACTCGGCGTCGGTGATGGTCAGCTCGACCAGCTGCGCCTTGTGCGCGTCGCCGTCCTGCTCGTCGGCGCAGGGCGCGGCCGCGGTGGCGGGACCCGGGAGCAACAGGACCGCGCCGAGAACGGACGCGGCGGTGAGCAGGGTGGGCAGGTGGCGCATGAAGCTCTCCTTCAGGACAGCGGGTCCGGACGGAACGCCCGGTCAGGGATTCTCGCTGGCGTGTCCCGCGAGTCTACCGGCCCGGTCCGCCGCCGGGAGGGCCGGTCATCCTCTCGCCACCGCGCCGTGGCGCAGGCAAGACGCGCTTCAGCTCTCGCCGGCGACATCACCGATGCGGGTCCGCGCGGTGAGCCCCGCGCCGTTGCCACCGCCGTTGCCACCGCCGTTGCCGGCATGCGCTGGCGCGGCCTCGGACGCGGCATCGAGCTTCACGTCCGCGCCGAATTCGGTGCCCGGCACGCGGGGCTCGGAGAGCTGCTCCACCCCGGCCAGCGACAGGGTCCGCTGCACCAGCCGCACCCGCTCCTGCATCGAGAGCGACGCCACGGGGATGTACGGGATCGAGTACATCTCCAGCAGCAGCTTGACCATGCCGTCGATGCGGATGACCTCTTCCCAGTCCAGCCGCTCGCGTACGCCGTCACTCTGCAGCAACTCGCGGTGCGGCCGGATGAAGAAGACGATGCCCTGCTTGGTCGACTCCATGTAGTCGGCGAAGCGCGGGTCGTTGGTCAGGCGCCCCAGGATCGTGGCGTGGTGCGCCGCGTAGGCCAGGTTGCAGAAGGCGCGGTCGCTCACGAAGGGGCCTGTCATCTCGGCCTCGGCCGCCACCTGCCGGGCGAAGACCTCGGTCTGATAGCGATCGACGACATCGAGGTTGGAGCGCAACGTGTCGAGCTGCTCCTCCATCTCGGCGAGCACGCCGCGTGCGACCTCCGAGATCATCGGCAGGCCGTAGTGGTCGCGTACCCAGCGCGCGAGCGTGGTCTTGCCGGTGGAGTGCGCCCCCACCATGTAGACGACGAGCGGCTTCCTCTTCATCGCGGCCCTCCCGGTCACACGCGACTCGAGTGGCCGGGATCGGCCTCGCGGGTGACGCCACCTGCCCGGTGCGCATCGCGGACACCCCGCGGCCCCGCCATCCAGGCCGTGATCCGTCCCTGGCAACCGCCACTCAAGCTACGCGGACCGGCCGCGTCGCGCCATGCTCGGACATCGATTGTGGAGAGCTGTTGACGGTTTCGTGGAGAACCCGTGCAGAGCCGGCCGCGCCGCGAGACCCCGGCGCGCGCGCCGGTCAGGGCAGCGACGGCGCCGGCTGATCGCACTCCTCGTCGAGCGACTCGAGGAAAGCCAGCAGATCCGCGACCTGCGCGTCGGTCACGTCGCGCTTCAGCAGCTTGGCGTCCTTGTTCGGATTGTCGATGCCACCGTCCAGCATGAGCCGCACGGCTTCCTCGAGCGTGGCCACCGAGCCGTCGTGGAAGTACGGCCCCGACTGCAAGATGTCGCGCAGGGTCGGGGTCTTGAAGGCGGCCTGGTCGGCGTCTTCCCCGGTCTTCTTGCCGCGCCCGATGTCGGCGAAGCTGCGGTCGGCCTCGCTCCAGCCGATGCCGACGTTGTGGAAGATCATGTCGGTGAAGAGCACGCCGGTGTGGCACTCGCTGCAGCCGGCCTGGGTGAAGACGTCGTGGCCGCGCTTGGCGGCGTCGCTGACCGCGCTCTCGTCGCCTGCCTGCCAGCGGTCGTAGGGCGTGTTGCCGCCGACGATCGTGCGCACGTACGAGGCCAGCGCCTTGGTCACCAGCTCAGGCGTCACGTGATCGTCGAAGACGGCATGGAACTGCTCGTGGTAGCCGGGGATGCCGTCGAGTTCCTTGCACACGGCCTCCGCGTCGGCACCCATGTTGCCGCCGGTCCAGGCCGCCATGGCCTGGGCCTCCAGCGAGTCCGCGCGCCCGTCCCAGTAGAAGGCCCAGTGGAAGCCCACGTTCCACATCGTCGGCGCCGAGCGGCCGATGTCCTTGCCGAACGCCCCGATCGCGGTGGCCCGCCCGTCGGTCAGCCCCAGTTCGCACTGGTGGCAGTCGTAGCAGGACACCGAGCCGTCCCCGCTCAGGCGCCGGTCGTGGTAGAGCTGCCGCCCCAGGGCGACCTTCTCGGCCGTGAGCGGGTTGTCGGCCGGGACGGCCATGACGTCGTAGCCCGCCAGCGGCGCGTAGTCGGCCGGGTCGGCGGGCAGCGGCCGGAGTTCGGGGGTGAATCCGCCGGAATCGTCGACGGAGGAACCGCAGCCGACCAGCAGCGCGAGGCCGAGGGTGACGACGAGGATCGAGAGCTTCATGACCGGTGCGCTCCACGGCGTGGTGTGGGTCCGCGGCCGCGATCGACCGCGGCGCGCACGATATCAAAGCCCACGCGGCGCGCGACTCAGAGCTGGTACAGCTCCTGGATCACCTCGATCTGCGCCAGGTAGTTGATGTCCTCGAGCACCGGCACGGTCCAGCGCAGCTCCGTCTTCTCGCCCACGAACCCCAGGGCCAGGCCCGCGAAGGCCCTGGACATGTCTGGCGTGTCCTCGTCCTCGGAGAGGGCGATCAGCGGCCACAGCGAGCGAGCGTCCCTCAGCCGGCCGAGCGCTCGCGAGATCGTCCAGCTGGTCTGGGACGAATCGGTCTCCTCGAGCGCGGCGAGCAGCGCGTCGTTGGCGCCGGACGCGCGCATGAAGGCCAGGCCCCGCGCGATCTGCAGGCGCAGGTGCCCGTCGAGCCCCTCACGCGTGACGAGCGTGATCAGGTCCTCGCTCGCCGCGTCGTGGCCGAGCAGCCCCAGCGCCACGCCGGCGTAACCGCGGAAGGCGTCATCGTCACTCTCGAGCAGGTCCTCGTGCAGCTGCTCGCCGGATTCGACGTCGCGCAGCATGCCCAGCGACACGGCGAAGGCGCCCTTGAACGACGGGTCCTTCTCGTCGTCGTAGGCCTCGCGGATCTGCTCGGCGAAGGCCGGACGTCGATCGGGGTGCGCGAGCCCGTAGATCCCCGCCGCCAGCGCGGCCCAGCTGCGATCCATGCGGTGGTCGGGCCGCGCGACCTGCTGCCGGAGCACGCGCGTCAGGTCCTCGTGGGCCTCGGGCGCCCGCTGCATCGAGGTGCGCGCGGCCACCTTCCCCAGCGCGATGAAGGCGAAGTGTCGCAGGCCGGCGTCGGAGGCATCCAGCGCCGCCTCGAGCAGGGCCTCCACGACCGACGGCTGGTCGAGCCGCCCGAGCCTCCCGACGGCGATGGCCGCGGACTGACGCACCAGTCGCGAGGTGTGCTCGTCCTCGAGCAGGGCCAGCAGCGACGGCAGCGCCGCCTCCTCCCCGAGCTTGGCCAGGGCCACGGGGACGTAGGCCGCCACGTAGTCATCGTCGTCGCCCTCACGCAGCAGCGAGATCAGCGCGGGTCCGGCGCGGTCGCGGCCGTCCCGGAGCAGACCCAGGGCGAGCACGGCGCAGGCGCGCAGATCGCGCTCGGCGGCGGTGGACCGGGTGATCAGTTCGAGCAGCGGGTCGACGGCCTCGGCATTGCCGAGCAGGCCGAGGCCCAGGGCGGCGTACGCGCGCACCTGCCAGGGCACGCGGTCCGTGCTCATCACGCGCCGCCCCTCGGACGTGTCGCCGGCCAGGGCGACCAGCGTCTCGAACGCCGCGGGCGCGCCGAGCACGCCGAGCGAGACCGCGGACGCCGTCTGCACGGAGAGCGCCGGATGGTCCAGCGCCGCGCGCAGATCGCGCAGCACGAACGGAGCGAGGTCGTCGCCGCACACGCGTCCCAGGGACATGACCGCGCTGTCGCAGATGAGCTGATCGTTCTGCGTGCGCAGCAATCGCTGCAGGGTCGGGACGATCTCCGCGCTGAGCAGGGGCGCGCCGCCGCCGTCATCCGACACGGCGCGGCCGCGACCGGTGAGCGGACCGAAGCCACCCGAACGCGTCGCGCTCTCCTTGTCCGGCGGGACCCAGACGCCGAGCACGGCGTCGAAGTTGAGCTCCCACCACACTTCCCATCCGTCCAACGTGTACTGACTGGTGGCGCTCCCCGAGATCGTCGAGCCACCCTGGTTGCGGGTGCGTCCCGACGCTCCCCGCGTGCCACCGCCGGTGCTCGCCGCGCCCGAGGGCCGGCTCTTCGAGACCGGCGTGCGCCCCGGCAGCTTTCCGGGACTGGAGCTCGGCAGGCTCTTCCCGTACGACGGAGTGGCCGGCGGCGCCTTCGGTGTCGGAGCGATCGGCGCGTGACCGCCGCCATGCCAGCCGAGGATCGAGCTCGTCATCGCGATCGACGGGCCCGCGAGAGCACCGGCGGCCTGGGCGAGCGGCAGCGCCGCCGCCAGCGCCGCGCCGGAAGGGACGGCGAACACCCCGGCCAGCAGCGCCATGCGCAGAACGACTCTCATCGGGATGACTCCGCACGAGGTGGATGACGGATCCAGGGTATCGCGTTCACAGGCGCCCGTGACGCCTAGAGCTGCACCAGCCCGTGGATCGTGTCCACGGCAGCCAGGTAGTTGATGTCCTCGATGATCGGCACGGTGAATCGGGGTGGGGCGCGCTCACCGACCAGGCCGAGCGACAGGGCCGCGAAGGCCCGCGCGCGCTTGCTGCCCCCGTCGTCCTCGAGCATGTGGATCAGCGGCCAGATCGAGCGCGGGTCGGCCATGCGCCCGAGCGCCGTGGCCATGGACCAGCTCACGCCATCGTCGTTCGTCACGGCCAGCGCCTGCAGCAGGACGTCAGCGGCCAGCGGCAGGCCCATGACCGCCAACCCGCGCGACACCTGCATGCGGAACTCGGCGTCGATGCTCTCGTCCACGACCGTCTCGAGCAGGGGCTCGACGGCCGCGGGGCTGCCGAGCATGCCGAGACTCAGCGCCGCGTAGCCCCGGAACCCGCGATCGCCGTGGGACAGGAAGTCCGCCAGGATCTCGTCGGCGGCCTCCTGGTGCCGCAGCAGCCCGAGCCCGAGTGCGAAGGCGGCGCGCACCGAAGGGCCGTTCTCGCGGTGGTAGCGCTTCAGCAGGATCGCACCGAGCGCGTCACGTCGTTCCGGATTGCCGCGCCCGAACAGCCCGCAGGCCAGCGCGGCCCAGGGGCGGTTGGCGCGCACCGACGGGCGCTCGACCTCTCGCCGCAAGACGGTCTCGATCCGCTCACGCACCGTCGGGTCGTCCTTCAGGACGGGGCGGGCACCGATGCGCGCCAGGCTGATGAAGGCGAAGTTGCGCGAGGCCGAGTCCGCCACGTCGAGGGTCTCGATCAGGCGGTCCACGATCTCGCCGTGCTGGATCGTCGCCAACCGACCCAGGGCCACGACCGTCGAGGCGCGCACGAGCCGGTCGGTGGTGTCGCTCTCGAGCATGGCGAGCAACGTCGGCAACGCCGTGGGGTCCTCGAGCTTGCCCAGGGCGATCGGGACCCAGGACGCGACGACGTGGTCCCGGAGATCCTCCCGCAGCAGGCCCATCAGGGCCTGGCCCGCGCGGTCGCTCTCCCCGTGCATCAAGCCCAGGGCCAGGGCAGCGCTCGCGCGCAGGTCACGCTCGCCGCTGGGCGCATGGCGCACGAGGTCGGCGAGGATGTCCACCGAGGCCGGGTCGCCGAGCAGCCCCAGGGCCACGGCGGCGTGGCCGCGGACCTGCCAGGGCACGCGATCGACGCCCATGGCACGCCGCCCGGAGGACGTGTCGGCCGCCAGGCCCTGCAGGGTCTCCTGCGCGGCCGGCGCGCCGAGCACGCCCAGAGCCAGGGTCGCCGCCGTCTGGACCGTGAGCATCGGGTGCTCGAGTTGCTTGCTGATGTCGCGCAACACGAACGGCGCCAGCTCCGGAGCGCACACGCGGCCCAGGGAGATCACGGCCGAGTCGCAGATGAGCTGATCGTCCTCCCGGCGCAGCACGCTCTGCAGCGCAGGAACGATCTCGGTGTCGACGAGCGATTCGTGTTCGCCCAGCGACCGCTCGGGGCGACCACGCCCCGACAGGGGGCTGATCCAGCCCGAGCGTGTGGTCGCATCCCGGCTCGAGTCCCAGCCCAACAGCGCCGCGTCGCGGTTGACGTCCCACCACACCTCCCAGCGAGTCGAGGGATCGAAGCTGATGTTGCGCGTGGTGGCTGGCGAGGCGCGGCCGCGTAGCGTGGCTCGCTTCAGCGCAGCGGCCGCCGCCGTACCCGCTTCACCCCGCGGTCGAACCACCGGCGCGGGCCCGGTCAGGGTCGTGTGTCCCCCACCGTGCGCCAACGCCGCCGAACACGACACCACCAGCGCCAGCGCAACCCGGACCCCGGGGCGAACACTCAGCGAGCGCATCGGGACCTCCTTCCCTGCGTCGCGGCTCTCCCGGACACGGCGCCCATCGGGCAGGCGCCCCCGCGTGTCCACCGCGGCGGGCACTGGTCCCACCGAGGCGACGCCAGCTGACAGGTGGCGTCGGAATTGCCGCGCACCACATCCGTCCCGAGGGCGGGAGGCGTCGCCGGAGCGGGCCTCGCCCCGCCCCGGCGCGCACGCCGGTCAGGAGACGGCGGCGGCGCCGGCCTCCGCGACCGCGTGGTCGTCCTCGACCGAGCTTCCCGAGACACCGATCGCGCCGATGATGTCACCGGCGGCGTTGCGCAGCGGTATTCCGCCCGGGAACGAGATCAGCCCGCCGTTGCTGTGCTCGATGTTGAAGAGCGGTCCGCCGGGCTGGGAGAGCTGGCCGATGGCGCCGGTCTCCATGTTGAAGGACCGCGCGGTGCGCGCCTTCTTGCGGGCGATGTCGATCGAACCGAGCCAGGCACCGTCCATGCGCGCGAAGGCCTTCAGGTTCGTTCCGGCGTCCACGACGGCGATGTCCATCAGGACGCCCATCTCCCTCGACTTGGCCACGGCGGCCTCGACGGCGGCCTGGGCCTGTTCCAGCGTGATGTCGCTCACGTAAGTTGTTCCTCCAGGATCGGCGGGTCTACCCGTGTCGCACCGACCAAGAGGCGGTCGATGGGCCGCGCACGATATCATGGCCGGCCCTGCTCCCTCCCGGCACTGCACCCTCTCCGGCACCCGAACCCATGA
Organism: Planctomycetota bacterium; assembly: GCA_029259725.1. Lineage (GTDB taxonomy): Bacteria > Planctomycetota > B15-G4 > B15-G4 > B15-G4 > JAJDER01. The sequence continues at coordinate 37,927 of JAJDER010000095.1, forward strand.
CGCCTCCGACCGCCGCTCCGGCCACCGTCGGCACCGCCCCCGCCGTGACCCGACTCGCCGACTGGACGCCGCCGGCCTGGATCGCGCGCGCCGTCTCCCTGCGCGTCGACCTGCAGTCGGACCACGCCCTGGTCACCAGCACCGTGACCTATGAACTCGCACCGCAGCACGCGGCGACCGACCGCTTGCCCGAGCTTCGCCTGGACGGCCACGACCTGCAACTCGTGGCCTGCAGGCTCGACGGCGCGGACATCCCGACCGAGGATCGCGACCTCGACCCGCGGCAGCTCGTGCTGCGCCCGCGCACGGCCGCGTTCGAGCTGACGATCACGACGCGGCTGCGCCCGCAGGACAACCGGTCCATGGAGGGGCTGTACCGCTCCGGCACGATCTGGTGCACGCAGATGGAAGCCCAGGGCTTCCGGCACATGACGTATTTCCAGGATCGGCCCGACGTGCTGTCGGTCTACACGACGACGATCGAGGCCGACCACACGCTGGCGCCGGTGCTGCTCGGCAACGGCAACCTCGTCGACCAGGGCGATCTCGGAGATGACCGGCACTTCGCCACCTTCCACGACCCGTGGCCCAAGCCCTGCTACCTGTTCGCGCTCGTGGCCGGGCCGCTCGGCTGCGTGCAGGACGCGTTCACGACGCAATCCGGCCGTGACGTCCCGCTGAAGATCTGGTGCGACCCGGGCAACGAGGCGCGCTGCCACCACGCCATGGCGTCGCTCAAGCTCGCGATGGCCTGGGATGAGCGGGTCTACGGCCGGGAGTACGACCTCGACGTGTTCCACGTGGTCGCCGTGCGCGACTTCAACATGGGCGCGATGGAGAACAAGGGCCTCAACATCTTCAACGCGTCACGGGTGCTGGCCGACGCGCGCACCGCGACGGACGAGGACTTCCAGCGCATCGAAGGCGTCGTGGCCCACGAGTACTTCCACAACTGGTCCGGCAACCGCGTGACCTGCCGCGACTGGTTCCAGCTGTCGCTGAAGGAGGGCTTCACCGTCTTCCGCGACCAGGAGTTCAGCGCGGACACCAACAGCCGCGCCGTGCAGCGCATCCTCGATGTGCGCCGCCTGCGCGAGATGCAGTTCCCGGAGGACGCCGGCCCCCTGGCCCACCCGGTGCGCCCCTCCGAGTACATCAAGATCGACAACTTCTACACCATGACGATCTACGAGAAGGGCGCCGAGATCGTGCGCATGCTGCACACGCTGCTGGGCCCGGAGGACTTCCGCCGGGGCACCGACCTCTACTTCGAGCGTCACGACGGCCAGGCCGTCACCACCGAGGAGTTCGTGGCGGCGATGGAGGACAGCAGCGGCCTCGACCTGCAGCAGTTCCGGCGCTGGTACGACCAGGCGGGCACGCCCGAAGTGACCGTGAGCGGTCGCTGGGAGGCCGGGCCGGGCGACGAGGGCGGCACGCTCGTGCTCGACGTGGACCAGGCCCAGTCGCCCACGCCGGGTCAGCCCGACAAGCTGCCGTTGCACATTCCCCTGGAACTGGGGCTGGTGGGCCCGGATGGCGTCGACCTGCCGCTCCGACTCGAGGGTGAGTCCGCCGAGGACGCCGCCGCCGCCGAGGCCCGGGCCGCCTCCACCGGCCACGGGGTGCGCTCGCGCGTGCTCTCGATCACCGCGCCGACCGAGAGCTTCCGCTTCCCGAACCTGCCGGCCTGTCCGGTGCCGTCGCTCAACCGTCGCTTCGCGGCGCCGGTGATCCTCGAGTCCGACCTCGTGGACGAGGACCTGGCCTTCCTGGTCCAGCACGACGGGGAGCTCTTCCAGCGCTGGGAGTCGGGTCAAGTGCTGGCCCGCCGCGTGCTGCTGTCGCTCGTCGCCGAGCGCGCCGAGAACGACGGTCTGCTCTACGACGTCTTGCCGCCGGCCCTGATCACCGCGTTCACCGGCCTGCTCGAGGGCGACGCCGACCCGGCCCTGCGCGCCGAGGCCCTGCGCCTGCCGACCGAGATCGAGCTGGCCCAGGCCATGGACGTCATCGACGTCGAGGGCATCCACGCGGTGCGCGAGAACACCACGCGCCTGCTGGCCGAGTCGTGCGAGAGCCGTCTGTCCCAACTGCGTGAGTCGCTGGGCGAGCCCGGCGCCGGCGTGGACGCCGCCACCATCGGGCGCCGCTCGCTGCGCAACACCTGTCTGGCCTACCTGTCGGCCATCGACCGGCATCGCTACACCCAGCTGGCCCACGAACAGTTCCTGCACGCGAGCACGATGACCGACCAGCTCGCGGCGCTGCAGATCCTGGCCGATGTCGGCGGCGCCGAGCGCGAACAGGCCCTCGACCGCTTCCACCACCAGTGGCGGGACGACCCGCTCGTGCTCGACAAGTGGTTCGAGGTCCAGGCCGCCAGCAGTCACCCCGACACGCTCGAGACGATCGAGAAGCTCTGCCGGGTGCCCGACTTCGACGCGACCAACCCCAACCGCGTGCGCGCGCTCTTCGCCACGTTGTCCCGCAACCCGGCGCAGTTCCACCGCATCGACGGCAAGGGCTACGAGCTGATGGTGGGCATCATCCTCGACGTCGATCGGCGCAATCCGATCCTCTCGGGGCGGCTGGCCGGCGCCTTCCATGCCTGGGCTCGCCACGACGACCGGCGTCGCCGGCTGATCGAGGAACGCCTGCACCACATCCTCGACACGGCCGGACTCTCGGACAACGTCTACGAGATCGTGAGCAAGGCGCTCGGCTCCGGGAGCTGATCAGCTTCCGGGAGCGTTGGCCGACGAGCCCGCGCCGGGGCCGGCGGCCGCCCCCGTGCCGGGCTGCGGCCCCGAAGCGGCGCCCGGATCCACCGGATCCGCCGGGCCGGCGGGCGGTGCGGGCGGGGACACCGGCGGTTCCACCGGGGTCGTGCCCTCGCGCAGCACCACGGTGGTGAAGTTCCCGTAGCCGTCGTTGAGCGCCACGAGCAGCCCGCCCTGGCGGGTGACGAGGCGCAGGTCGGGATGCTCGTCGCCGTCCACGTCGTCCCAGGTCGGCAGGGCGATGGGCGGCAGGCCGGCCAGGCCACTCGGACCGGTCAGCTCGATGAACAGCCCGCCGGATGCGCGGTACAGGTGCAGCCCGCCGTCGAGGTCGAGCAGCAGCAGGTCGGAGACGCCGTCACCGTCGGCGTCGGCCCAGTCGGCCTTCTGAGCGAGCGGCACCCCGCTGAGCAGGACCTGCTCGGTGACGTCGCTGAAGACCCCCGAGGCGGTCTGCCGGAGCAGCGTGACCGTGCCGTCATCGATCAGCAGCAGGTCGGTCAGGCCGTCGTCGTCGTAGTCGGCCCAGGTCTGGACGACGGCACCGGTCGGCGCGCCGCCCGCGGCCACGAGCAGCAGCGGGTCGTCGGCGCCGTGATCCACCGACGTCACGACCGAGAGACCGGTGTCGTCGCGATCGCCGCCCTGGTTGTTCTCCATGCCGTGATTCTCGGTGCCCGAGGTCCCGCCACCCAGGCCGCCGCCGCCGCCGGTCAGGGGTGGCGTGCCGCCACCGCCGCCTCCGAGGTCGCCCGTCGGACCACCGCCGGGGCCGTCGGTGAGCTGGCCCCCATCGTGCGGCGCCTCCTGTGCCCAGGTGGGACCGTTCGGGGTTCCGGACGGCGTCGTCGCGTCCGAGGGATCGACCTCGGGATCGAGTCCCGACCCCGTCTCACCGCCGAAGGCGACCACCCCGGAGCCAGGCGGCGAGCCGGCCGGGACGAGGGCTTCGATGGAGCCGAAGGACGGCGCGTCGAGCACCACGCCCGCATCCCTCAGGTGCTGCTCGAGAGCCACGACCCGTTGGTGCAGCTGCTGCGCCGACAGGTCCCAGGGCGCGGCCGGCGCGAACTCTCCCTGCGCCTCGGCGGCGGGTTCGAACGCGTCACCTGCATCCGGAGTCGACGGCATGTAGGCCTGCACCCAGGTCTCGCGCGCGGCCGGGGTCATGCTGACGCTGACGAACACGGGCACTTCGCCCGGTCCCGGCCCGGCCCAGGCCGACAGGGCGAAGCCGATGCCCGGTCCGTCGCCCTGCTGGGGCGCGGCGTGGCCGACCGCGATGGAGGGAGCCAGGCGCGCGTGCGCGGCCACCGGTCCGGACACCCTCAAGCGGGCGCCGACACCGTGGGTCACGACGCGGGCGAAGCCGCCGGCGGGCACCTCGCCCTCGGCGCGCAGTCCGTCCGGGGCCGAACGGCCGTCGCGCCGCAGCACGGCGTCCACGGGGCCCAGCGGCACCGCGCCGCTTCCGGCCCGGGCGCGTCGCACGGTCAACACCGGCTGGCCCGCCGGCCCGGCCACGCCGGCCACGGCCACGACCTCCACGAGTTCGCCGGGCTGCAGCGCGTCGTCCTCGCCGTTGAGCACGACGACCATGCCGGGCGCCGGCAACGCGGACACGCCGCGATCGACATCCACCTCGTGTTCGAGGGCGACACGGTCCGCGAGGGCCTGATCGCGCTCGTCGACGAGGCGCTCGTTGACGACCGTGAGTTCCTCGCTGCGGTCCAGGGCCTGCCAGGCCGCGCTCACGAGCATGCCGAAGAGGAGCATCACGGCCACGGCCGAGGTGAGCACGCCGGCGCGATGGCGGCTGATGAACTTGCGCGTGCGGTAGGTCGCGGTCGGCGGACGGGCACTCACCGGCTCGTCGGCGAGGTGGCAGCGCAGGTCGGATTCCAGCTCGGCCACGGACGCGTAGCGGCGCTCGGCGTCCTTCTCCAGCGCCTTCATCACGATCCAGTCGAGGTCGCCGGTCAACCCGCGGCGCAGACCCTTGGGATCGGTGCGTCGGTGCAGGGCGGCACGACGGCCCGACCGGCCGGAATCGATGCGCGTGCTCGGGCGGCGCGGCTCGATCTCCGCCAGCACGCGCTGCAGCTCGGCCTCGTCCTCGGCGCGCAGGCTGCGCCCGTCGAAGGGCAGCACGCCGCAGAGCAGCTCGTACAGCATGACGCCCAGGGAGTAGATGTCGCTGCGCGTATCGACCGCGTCGCTGTCGCCGGCGGCCTGCTCCGGGCTCATGTACTCGGGCGTCCCGATGAGCTGCCCGCTGCGTGTCAGCACGGTGTGCAGGGCCCCACGCTCGCGCGTCGCCTTGGCCACGCCGAAGTCGATGATCTTGGGGCGCACCTCACCGTTGCGCTCGGTCACGAGCACGTTGGACGGCTTGAGGTCCCGGTGCACGATGCCCTTCTGGTGGGCGTGCTGGACCGCGTCGCAGACCGCCAGGAAGAGTTCGATCCGCTCGGCGACGGTCAGGTAGGCGAGGTCGCAGTGGTGCGTGATGCGCTCACCCTGCACGTATTCCATGACGAAGTACGGACGGCCGCGGCCGGTCGCGCCGGCGTCGTAGATCGCGGCGACGTGGTCGTGCTCGAGCGTGGCCAGGGCCTGCCGCTCGGACTGGAAGCGGGCCACGACCTCGCGCGTGTCCATGCCGGCCTTGATGACCTTGAGCGCCACCTTGCGCCTCAGGGGGACGGTCTGCTCGGCGAGGTAGACCGTGCCCATGCCGCCTTCGCCCAGGACTTCGCGGATCACGTACGGGCCGACCTCGCTACCGGGCGCGAGCTGCTCGTCCTGCCAATCGTCGCCGAACTTCCAGGCCGGGCTGTCCAGGCAGGTCGGAGCGTCACCGTGGGCCGCGAGCAGCCCGGCGACCTCCTCGAACAGCGGTCGGTCGTCGGCGCAAGCCTCGGCCAACCAGGCCGTGCGCTCGGCGGGCTCGAACTCCAGCGCACCGTGGAACAGGTCCTCGGTGCGTTGGTCACGCCGAGGGTCGCGATCGGCTCTGGTCATGCATCGCCCTCCACGTTCATCTGTCGCAGCAGCCAGGCCTTGGCGAACTCCCAATCACGCTTCACCGAGGCCGGTGCCACGCTCAGCACCTTCGCGGTCTGGTCGATCGTCAGGCCGGCGAAGAAGCGCAGCGAGACGACGCGCACCTTGCGCACATGCCGCTGCTCCTGCTCGAGCAGGGAGAGCGCGCGGTCGAGCGCCTCGATGTCCAGGTCCGCATCGAGTTCGCCGCCCGCCAGGCCCACCGGGGCGCGCGAGAGCGGCACACGCTCGCGGCCGCCGCCGCGCTTCTCGGTGCCGCGCTGCCGCGCGTGGTCGACCAGGATGCGCCGCATGGCCGAGGCCGCGGCGCCGAAGAAATGCGCGCGCCCCTCGAAGCCCGCGGCATCGGCGACGAGGCGGACGTAGGCCTCGTTGACCAGCGCCGTCGGCTGCAGCGTGTGGCTGTTCCGCTCCCGTCGCATCTGGCTCGAGGCGAGCTGGCGCAACTCGTCATAGACCAGGGCCCACAGATCCTGTCGGGCGCTCTCGTCGCCGTCCCCGACCTGTGCGATCAGTCGGGTCACCGGCGAAACCGGTGTGGGGGTCGTGGTCACGACGCCACGGTTCTCGCTTGCGGGAAGGAACTCGGGGTGCGGGAAGAAACTCGGGGGAGGTGCGGAATCCGTGAGCCAACGGGGTGCCGGAATCCGCATGACCATCATACACGAGGTCACGGTGCGGGCCCGATGCCGCGCCCTGTCTGGTGAAGTCGTCTCGCCTCGCGGGATTGACGCTGTTTCCACCACCCAGCGGCGCAGTCGTCTCTCCCAAGTGGCGATGCGGTCCTTGCCTCAGGTCTCGTGATCCTGAAACGGATCCGTGCCTTTCGGAGACGTCCGGAGGCGCGGGTCATTGAACACTGGTTCCGCTTCTGGCCGGGTCATCGAGAGGGGTGCTCGGTCGGAGGCGGTCCGGTCTCGAACCGGGTCTGGGGCAGACGCCCCAGCCTCCGCGGCGGCGTGTGACGCACCACCCTCGCCGCCGCACCACCGAGCCCTGCTCCGCGCGCGAGCGACCGACTCCCCCGGTCGCGAGCCGCGTGACTCAGGCTCTGACTCAGGCTCAGGGGGCGCCGTCCCCCTCTCGAGCCCCGAGCACCTCGTCGAGCCACGCGCCCACGTCGTCGACTTCCTCGTCGGCGATCTCATGGGCGACCGGGTAGCTGGCCCACCGCGCCCGACGGCCGAGTCGCAGCAAGGCATCAAAGACCTCGCGGCCGCGGTCGGGGTGCACGAGCGGGTCGCGATCACCGTGCGCCACGAAGAAGGGCGTCTCGGCCTGCGCTTCGTGGGCCTCGTCGTCGAGCGCGTCGGCGAGGACCAGGAACCCGGACATCGCGGCGACGCCGGCGAGCGGCTCGTCGTACCGCAGCCCGACGTGCAGGGCCATGGCCGCGCCCTGGGAGAAGCCCACCAGCGCGATGCGCTCGGCCGGGATGCCGGCGGCGCGCTCCGCTTCCACCAGCGCCTCGATGCGCCGGGCCGAGTCGCGGACCGACAGCTCGTCGTCCTTGGCCCGTCCGTCGGCGCTGCGACCGTCGAACCACGCGCGCAGGGGCATCCCGGCGTTGACGGAGATCGGACGCTCCGGGGCATGCGGGCACACGAAGCGACGACCCGACGCGCTCCACACCTGGGCCAGCGGCGCCAGGTCGTGCCCATCGGCGCCCAGGCCGTGGAGCAGGATCACGCTGGCCGTCGCGGGCCCGACCGATGGAATCTCGACAACTTGGTCCATCGCAGCATCCTACGCCCAGACGCTCTCGCCGCGCGATGGCCGCGGGCGCGCGCTCGCCGTTACGATCGGCCCATGCGCCCGTCCCGGTCCTGCCGACAAGCTGCCCCGGCCCCGCTGCTCGGGGTGACCCGCGCGCTCCTGCTGCTCCTGCTGCTCGGGCTGATCGGCTGCACGGATGACGGACACGGCCCCGATCGCTCCGGAGGATCCGGCCTGGCCGGCAGGCAGACCGCCGCGAGGGTGGGCGACGAGATCCCCATCCCGGTGGATCGATCGCTGCTCTCGCCCGAACTGCTCCTGGCCATCGACGCGGCCCTGGCCCGGAGGCCCAGCGAGGACACCGGAGACGCGCACGAGGAGGACGGCAACGCCTGGCTGGAGCTCGGCATGGTCTACGACGCCAACGGCCTCGACGACCTGGCCGACCGCGCCTACGCCGGCGCGGCGGAGCGCATCCCCGGCGACCCGCGCCCGCCCTACCATCGCGCGCGCGTCCTCGCACGGACCGGACGGATCGAGGCGGCCCTGACCTCGATGGGCGCGGCCCTCGCGCTGGCGCCCGAGCACACGCCGGGGCACTGGCGCCGCGGCCACTGGCTGCTCGACGCGGGCCGGCTCGACGAGGCCGAAGCCGCCTTCGAACGCGCCGTGGCGCTGGCGCCCGACGACCTCGGCGGCCTGCTCGGCCGAGCACGTGTCGCCCTGGTCCGCGACGACGCGCCGCGCGCTCGTGACCTGCTCTCGCCGCTGGTCGAGCGCCATCCCGAGCTGGGCGAGATCCGCTTCCTGCTCGGTTCGGCGCTGAGACAGCTCGGCGAGCTGGACGCCGCCGCGGAGCACCTCGCGCGCTGGGATGGCGAGCCCGCGCCGCTGTTCGATCCCTGGGAAGTCGAGGTCGCCCGACACCTCGCCGGCTACCAGGCGGTCATGGACCAGGTCGTCGCCTGGGGGCTCGCGGGCGAAGCCGGGCTGGCCGTCGGGCCCCTGGAAGACCTGCATCGACGCGCGCCGGACGACTCGGCCGTGCTCGAGAAGCTCGTGGCCGCCTACCTGGACACCGACCGCGGCGACGAGGCGCACCGCGTGGTCACGGCGGCGCTGCGACGCGACGACAGCCACTACCGCAGCTGGTACGCCCTGGCCCTGGTCGAAGAGCGTGCCGGCCGCCTGCCCGCGGCGCTCGACGCGGCCCACGCGAGCCTGGAGCGCCACGCGACCTGGTCCCGCGGCCACGAGTTGCTCGCGCGGTTGTCCTGGCGGTCGGGGGATCTGACCCGTGCGGCGGAGTCGCTGCAGGACGCGTTGCGCTTCGGCGGCCCGGACCCGGTCAACCTGATGAAGCGCGCGCGGGCGCTGGCCCTGCTGGACCGCTGGCCCGAGGCCCTGGTGGATCTGGAGAGCGCGCGGGCCGCCGAGCCGGCCAGCGCGGAGCTGCTGGCGCTGATCGCCGAGGCGCGTGCCGAGACCGGCGACCTCGCGGGCGCCTGGAGGGACTTCGGTGCGGCCGCCGAGCTGGACCGTGATCACGCCCAGGTTCCGCGCGTCCTCGCGCGACTGGTGCAGCTCGATCCGGAGCAGCGCGCGCGGGGGCGCGACGGATGATCCGATCGTGCCCAGACCGGCGCTCGCGCCCGGGGCCGTGCCGACGTGGCGTGCCCCTCGGGGTCCTCGCCGTCGTGTTGCTCTTCGCCTGCGATTCGAGCGAGACCGACGACCCCGGTGCACCGAGCGCTGCCGGCCCGCTCCACGATAGGCTCCCCGATTCGCACGCCGCCCCGCGCGAGCAGCCGCCCGGGCCACCTCCGTGGTTCGAGGACCGCGCGGCGGAAGCCGGGTTGCTGTTCACGCATCACTCGGGACACGACGCCTCGACCGACCCCGAGCGGTTCCTGATGCCCGAGATCATGGGCGGCGGCGCGGCGCTCCTCGACGCCGACGGCGACGGGCGACTCGACGTGTACCTGGTGCAGGGCGGAACCTGGGGCGCGGCGCCCACCGAGCAGCCCGGCAACCAGCTCTTCCGCAACCTCGGCGAGTTGCGCTTCGAGGACGTGACCGCGACCAGCGGCGCCGACGATCGCGGCTACGGCATGGGCGCCACGGCCGGGGACCTCGACAACGACGGCGACGTCGATCTCTACGTGACCAACGTCGGCGGCAACGCGCTGCTGCTCAACGACGGCGGCGGGCACTTCGCGGACGTGACCGGGCCCTCCGGTGCAGGCGACCCGGGCTGGGGCACGAGCACGGCGGCGCTGGATCACGATCAGGACGGCGACCTCGACCTGTTCGTGGTCAACTACCTGGACTGGTCCGCGGCGGGCGAACTCACCTGCCACAACGAACTCGGGCAGCTCGACTACTGCTCGCCGCAGAACTACGAGAGCGCGGCGCGGGACGTGCTGCTCGAGAACGACGGCGCGGCGGTGTTCCGCGACGTGAGCGAGGCCAGCGGCATCGCGTCGGCGCCCGGCACCGGGCTCGGGGTGGGCTGCGCGGACTTCGACGGGGACGGGTGGATCGACATCTTCGTCGCCAACGACGGCATGCCCGATGCACTCTGGAAGAACGGCGGCGACGGCCGCTTCGAGAACATCGCGCTCCTCGCCGGGTGCGCGGTGGACCACTCCGGACGCAGCAAGGCGGGCATGGGCGTGGCCGTGTCCGACGTGAACGACGACGGGCGGCCGGACCTGATCGTCTGCAACCTGGACCGGCAGGCGGACTCGTTCTTCCTCAACCAGGGTGGCTGGTTCCGGGACGAGACGCCGCGCGCCGGGCTGGCCGTGCGCAGCAGGGCCTTCACGCGCTTCGGCATGGGCCTGCGCGACTTCGACCTGGACGGGCACCTGGACCTGTTCCAGGCCAACGGGCGCGTGACCCGGCGCGCGAAGCTGTACACCGACGATCCCTACGCCGAGCCCGACCTGCTGCAGCGTGGCATCGGTGCCGACGGACACGCCGGCCCGCCGCGCTTCGAGGCGCTGGCCACCGCGGACGGGACACGGCAGCCCCCGGCGCTGACCGGCCGCGCCGCGGCGTTCGGAGATCTCGACGACGACGGGCGGATCGACATCGTCGTGGTGAACCGCGACGGGCCCACGCGCCTGCTGCACAACGTCACCGGGACCGGCGGAGGCTGGGTCGGTTTCCGGGTGCTCGATGCCCACGGGAGGGACGCGCTCGGAGCCACGGTCACGCTGCGCACGAGGGCCGGGGAGGAGGCCCGCGAGCGCATGCTCACGCGCGACGTGCGGGCCGCATCCAGCTACCTCGCCAGCCACGATGCGCGCGTGCACTTCGGGCTGGGAGCGAGGCCGGTGGCGCCCGACGCGGCGCCCGTGCGGGAGGTGACCGTGAGCTGGGTCGACGGCACGGTCGAGACCTTCGGGGACCGGGACACCGGTCGCTATCATGTCCTGCGCGCAGGGCAGGGCGAGCCGCTTCGCTGACCGCCGCGAGCGCCGCGCTGGAGACTCTTCGCATGCAGGGCACCGTGCAGCAGCTCTCGATCTCGGACGGCGGCGCGCCGAAGAGCGCGGTCGCGTCGGTCGAGGTCACGCCGGGCGGGCTGCTCGGCGACCGGCAGCGCTACCGGAAGTACCACGGGGGGCCGGAGCGCGCCGTGTGCCTGCTCGGCCTCGATGTGATCACACGCCTCGCCGGCGAGGGCCATCCCATCGTGCCGGGCAGCGTGGGCGAGAACGTGACCCTGGCGGGCCTCGACTGGAGCCGCGTGCAGCTCGGCGGCGTGTTCGCCTTCGACGGCGGCGTGGAGCTGGAGGTGACGAGCTGGGCCGCGCCCTGCAGCAACATCGGTCACGCCTTCTCGGACGGCGGCTTCGCGCGGTTGCACGCCGAGCAGCACCCCGGGAGCGCGCGGGCCTACTGTCGCGTGCTCACCCCGGGCACGCTCCGGGCCGACGAGGGAGTGACCTGGCGCGCGGGCGACGCACAGGCCCCGCCCCTCAGCTCCGCGTAGTCCAGGGGCACGACGTGGATCGTGGCGGATCGCGCCGCCGGGTGGATCGCGTCCGGCGGCTGGGGCAGACTCGCGGGCATGGTCGACATGCTCTGGGTCGCTGCGGGCGGCGCCGTGGGTGCGGTGCTGCGCTGGATCACGAGTCGTTGGGGCCAGGGCCTCGTCGCGGGCGACTTCCCGCTCGGCACCCTGATCGTCAACGTGCTCGGGTGTCTCGCGCTGGGGCTCGCCATCCCCGCGCTGACGCGCGTGTTCGAGGTGCGCGAGGAGGTCCGCGTGGGCGTGATCGTCGGCGTGCTCGGGGCGTTCACGACCTTCTCGACCTTCGGCTGGGAGACGGTCGACCTGGTCATCGAGGGCAAGCGCGGCGTGGCGCTGGGCTACGTGCTCGTGAGCCTGGTCGGCGGTTTCCTCGCGGTCTGGATCGGCTACCGCGCGGGGCTGCGCTGGGCCGGGGTGTGACCTGGCTGCAGTCCGTGGACTCTTCGAGGATCCTGCAACGCCGAGCCGGCGTTCTCGAGGCGTCCTCGATGCGGATGACCTTGCGCCCAGGCTGCTAGGGCACCGCGATGACGGCCGTCGCCTGATCGATCGACGCCGCCCCCGCTCCGAACGCCGTGATCGCCAGCGCGTAGTCTCCCGGCGGCAACGCCGCGGGCAAGGGGAAGGCCAGGCCGTCCAGCGTGGCCACGCCCAGGGGCGGCATGACGACCAGCGCCGGCGTGGTCACGTCCACCAGGGGCAAGCCCACCACGCCTCCCTGCAACACGACCAGCGCGGATTCGTCCGCCAGCGCGCCCTCGTTGCCGAGGCCGAAGGACAGCGACCAGGTCTCGCCCGGCAGCAGCGAGACCACGTCGTCGCCCACGGCGACGTCGAGGAACGGGTGCACGCGATCGATGCCCATGAGCGCCAGGTAGTTGGTGACCCAGCTCTCGTCCTCGTCGACATCGGTGGGCTCGGTGGTCGGGATGCCGCCGTCGTCGTCGCCGTCGGCGGCGATCAGCTCGTCGTAGATGGACCGGTGCGTGAGCAGGAACTCCGGCTCCACGCCCTGCTCCCAGGCTTCGTGCCGCCCGAGCATGTACCAGGCGGTGTGGGCGAGCCGCCAGGTGCCGACGGAGTCGATCTGCTTGGTCTTCGGGCCGAACTCCCGCGCCCACGCGAGCCCACCCGGCTCCTCGGCGAAGACCGAACGCAACACGCCCCAGAGGATCGTGCCGCCCGACAGGGCCCAGGCCTCCTTGCGCATCAGCGCCGGCATCTCCTCGGCCTTGGCGCGCGCCTTGTTGCCCAGCGCCACGGACTCCGCGAGCCACGCCGGGTCGGCCTGGTCCACGGCGAAGTCGTGCAGCGCGCCGGCGGCCCAGGCCGTCGTCATCGTGTTGATCTCGGTGTTCGTGCCGAGGTTGAGCGGCTTGTCGACGACGTATTGCGCGCAGTCGCGTGCGTAGGTCAGGAACGAGCTGTCGCCGGTCAGGGCGCGATACGCGGGCTCGGCCAGCAGGGCCCAGCCGCAGTTGTAGATCCGGTAGTACCCCGAGTTCGGCCCGCCGCCGCCCTCCTCCTCGTACGCGGGGAAGTTCAGCACGTAGCCCCACGCCGCGGCCACGTTGCCGTCGTAGCTGCTGTCACCCGTGAGCGCGCGGTAGCGGGTCCAGACCAGGATCGACTCGGTGGTGTTGTCGGTCTGCACGATGTCCAGCAGCGCCTCGCCCTCACGCATGCCGCCCAGCTCGTTGCCCGACGTGACCTGCAGCGTGGCCAGGAAGGCGGCCACCTCGCTGAGCTGTGCCAGCGGGTCCTCGAGCGAGAAGGGCTGGGGCCCGCTCGCGTCCGGGCCGGGCGCGGCGACGGTTCCGGAAGCGTCCCTCGCGAGTTCCCGCCCCACGCGCTCGAGCGACCAGTAGTCCTGGGCCGTCACGGCCGGGACGGCCAGCAGCAGGGCGACGACGCTCGCCGTGAGTGCGGTCATGAGCTTGGCTCCGGAAGCGGGACGGCGGGAATCGCGGACGAGGGCCTCGAGGCTCACCCCCAGCTTCCGCCGACGGCGCAGGATCGTCCAGCGCTCTCCGGCCGGGCGCCGGCGCGCGTGCCCGCGAGGGTCGATGTCGCGGCCATCGGGACTCCTGACGCAACGCTGACAGGAGCCCGCGCCCGCGCCTTTGACGCCCCTGCGGCGACGGGTCCAGAATGCGCGCGTGCTTCCCGCAGGTTCATGAGGGGTCGCACGCCGCCACGGCGCACGGAGCTTCGGCGCGCCCCCGAGGGGCCGCCCCCGCCTTCCCATCCACCTTCCCATCCGCCGTCCCCGTCCGCCGTCCCCATCCCCAACTCCAGGCCCCGCCCAGAGGATCCAGCCATGTCGAACCCGACCGTGCAGCAGAGCCCCATGTCGACGGCGTTCATCGCCAAGGACATGAAGAAGAGCATCGCCTTCTACACCGACGTGCTCGGCTTCCAGATGAAGGAGAGCTGGCCCAGCGCCGACAACCCCTGGTGGTGCAACCTCCTCTACAACGGTCAGAGCATCATGCTCGGCGTCGACATGGACGAGGCCTGCGCCGAACCGTCCGGCGGCGAGGGTGGCGGCGGCCCGTCGCATCCCGAGGGCATGGTCGACTGGTACAAGACCTGCGTGTCGGACTGGCGCACGAACAAGTCCGGCTGCGGCGTGACCGTGTACCTGCTGACTGAGGACGTCGACGCGTATCACGCCGCGGTCACCGGCAAGGGCGGCGAGGCCCGCTACGAGCCGCACACGCAGTTCTACGGCATCCGCGACTTCGGCATCGAGGACCCCGACGGCTACAAGCTGCTCTTCTACTCGCCCGTGACCCTGAGCGAGTGCCAGTCCTGCGCGATGCCGCTGGCCGACGCCGAGCCCGGTCAGATGTACTGCGACTTCTGCACCGACGAGACCGGCCACCTGCGTCCCTACGAGGACGTCTTCGAGGGCACGGTGACCGGCTACTTCATGGGCATGCAGAAGCTCGAGCGAGGCGCCGCCGAGGTCGCCGCCAAGGCGCACCTGGCCAAGCTGCCGGCCTGGCTCGGACGCGACTGAGCGCGCGACCCAGGCTTTCGGTATCGACTTCCGGCTTCGACTTCCGGGCGTCGTGGGATCGAGGATCCCGCGGCGCCCGCGCCCCGCCTCAGGACGAGCGCTTGCCGCGCCTCGCGGATCCGCGCTGCTTGGCGCCCGGCTTGGCGCGCTGCTTGGCGCCCGGCTGGGCGCCCCGACCGGAGCGCGCCCCACCGGCGGTATCAGCCGGCGCCGCGGCGATGTCCGACTTGACCTTCCGCGGCGTGCCGGCCACGCGCTCCAGCAGGCCCGACAACCCTCGCGGCGTGCACGCGTGCGCGCCCTGGATCACGCGGAGGGCGGCTCCGTGGGTCGCGGTCGGGCCGCAGAACACCACCGGCACCCCCGCCCGTGCCCGCGCCCGGTGGAACCACAACGCGACCTTGCGGCCCTGTTCCGGAAGTCGCTCCAGTGACACCACGAGGGCGTCAGGGATGACCCGGAAGCGCGGCAACTGCGTCGCGTCGGAGTGGTAGTCCACCGTGAAGCCGTGGCCGCGCAGGCTGCGCGCCGTGGCCAGGGCTTCGGACTTGTTCCAGTGCAGGTAGAGGACCTGCGGCATGGCGGACTCCTTGGACGGGTTGCCGGGGGGACCCGCGAACGAACCGGCGCGCCCGGCCCACGGCGTGGCGACTCTAACGGCCCGGGGGCTCGGCGGGCCAGGGCCCTGGCTCCTGCGAGGACCTCGTCGTCAGCCAGGGGTCGATCGAACTCCGCGGCAGCAAGAACGCGATCGCGCCCGGATACGGCGAACTCCGCCCCGCCCGGCCGCCCACCCGGCCGCTCAGAGGTAGCGCTCCTCGATCACGTTCGCGTGGTGGCGCTCGTGACCGGCGGTGATCCAGGCGGCCGCGCGTGCCGAGACCGGGCTGCCGTTGGCCCGGCCGAGACGGGTCAGTCGCACGTCGTCGAGGCCGGCGAGGAGCGCGAGGGTGGACTCGCGCACGGCGTTGTACTCACCGAGGATCTCGGCCAGCGGCCGCTGGTGGTGACGCCCGCGGGCGTTGTACTCGTTCTCGTCGAAGCCCGGCAGCGAGGTCGCGTCACCGCGTGAGGCGCACAACGCGCGGTAGCCGAAGACGCGTTCGCAGTCGACCAGGTGGCCGAGGACCTCCTTGATGCTCCACTTGCCGTCGGCATAGCGATGCTCGGCCCGGTCCTCCAGGCGGCTCCAACGCTCGATCAGCTCGTCACGCTGCGCGACCAGCGTCTCGAGGATGGACCCATCCGGCACCTGGGCGATGTACGGGCCGAAGGAAGCGTCGTGCTCCCCGGCCGCCGGCCGCGTGGCCTGGGCGTCGGGTGTGATGTCGGAGGTGGCGTCGGGTGTGGCGTCGGTCATGGCGAGGTTCTCGGTGGGAGCGGGCTCCCGCGGGGGCGAGGGGTGCGCGGGTCGGTGCGACGCACGCCGTGGAGTCAGAGTCCGGCGACGTACGCCACCAGGTCGCGCATCTCCTGCCGGGTCAGCGTGGCCGCGAGGCCCTCGGGCATGGCCGAGAGTCCGGGCCGCACGAGTTCGATGTCGGCGCGGTCGACCACGTGCACCTTGCCGTCGGCGTCCTGCAGGGTCAGCGCCGCGTCGGTCTCGTCGACGAGTCGTCCGGTGAGCAGGTCCCCGCCGTGCAGGAACACGTTGGTCCCGGCATAGCCCGGTGCGGTGCGCCGGTTGGGCGCGACGAGGGACTCCAGGATCTGCAGCCGCGCAAGGCGACGCCCGACGCCAGCGAGGTTGGGCCCGACGCGCGGCTCCGCGTCGAGTTCGACGGCGTGGCACCGCACGCACGACAGGGACACGCGCTGGAAGACGTCGTAGCCGACGCCGGCGTCGCCCCCCACCAGCGCGTCGAGCCAGGGACCGAGCTCGCCGTCCAGGTCGCGGCGAGCCAGGTGCTCGTCGAGTCGTTGCCGCACCCCGGCGTCCTCGCGCTGCTCGGCCGCCAGGACCAGGTCGAGGGACAGCTCGGCGGGCACGAGATCCGCCAGCAACAGATCGAGCTGCCCGGCCAGGATGGCGTCGGCCTCGGGGCTGTCGGCGGCGCCGAGGATACGATAGGCCACGCGTTGCTCAGCCCACTCGCCGTTCTCCAGGACCGCGGGGACTCGCGGCAGGGCCTCGCCCGGTGACAGGCGTTCGAGCACTTGCAGCCCCGCGGCGCGCAGGCCACCGTCCACATCGGAAAGGGCGCGCCCGACGATCGAGGCGAGGTCCGCGGGTGCAAGGTCCTCGAGGCCGGCGAGGGCCGCGGTGCGCAGCGAGGCCGGCGCATCCTCGGCCTCGACCCAGTGCCTCAGTTCCTCGGCCAGGCCGTGGGCACCCGACGAACCGGCGAGTCGCAGCCACACGGCCACGATGCGGTCGCGCTCCCGACGCGAGCCGGCCGACGCGTCCGCGGCGGCTTCGGCGGCGCGCCCATCCTCGGCGTCTTCGCTGCGCCAGCGGGCCAGATCGATGGCATCGGCCGCGCGCCCTTCGACCAGCGCGGCCATCCACGGCGACGTGCGCGGGCCGATGGGACGCCACGCGCCGTGCACGACGTCGACGCCGGAGGGCTCGTCCCAGTCGGCCAGGAGTTGCAGGGCGAAGAGGCGCAAGCCGGACGGGACGTCCTCGCGGGACGCGTAACCGAGCAGGTCGCGCGCACGAGTCTCGCCCCCCACCCGATGCGCCGCGGCCAGTGCGCGGCGGGCGAACGCGTCGCTGCGAAGCTCGGCGCCGCTCACGCGATCGGCCAGGGCCGGCAGGGCACCGAGCACCAGCGTGTCGTAGATGGCCCAGGCCGCCTCGTTCGCGACGCGCGGATCGGGATCGTCGAGCAGTCGAGCCAGGGCGGGATCCGCGAGGCGACGCCAGACCAGCGCGACGGCCAGGCGCACCTCGGCGGAAGCGTCCCGGGCGAGGGTCGCGAGTTCGGACGGAAGGGCGCAGGCCGCAAGGCCCATGACCGCCATGTGCCGCAGGTCGAGGTCGCTGTCGCCGACGCGGCGCACGACGTCGGCCAGCAGCGGGACCGACGCCGGGATGCCGATGCGCGCCGCCGCCCGCGCGGCGAAGAACCGCACCCGTGCGTCGGCGTGGCGCAGGCCGATCAGCACCACCGCATCCGCGCCCCGGTGCCGCGCGTCGCCCAGTCCACGCAGCGCCTGGCTGGCCACCTCGACGTCACCGTCCAGCGCCAGCTCCAGCAACCAGCTCAGCTGCCTGGGGTCGGTCCGACCGGCCTGCCCCAACCCCCACGTCGCGTGCACGCGCGCGATCTGGTCCGGCGCGCCACGCGCAGTGACCACCAATGCCGCGAGGCCCTCGGAGCCGCGCCGCACGAGTTCGAACTGTGCTTCGGTGCGCACGCGGCGATCCAGATGCGACAACAGCGCGGCGAGCGTGACCACCTGTTGCCGGGCGATCCCGCCGCCGAGCAACCGGCGCACGTCGGCCACGACCGGATCGCGCTGCGCGTCGGGATCGGCGAGGCGGTAGAGACGCCCCTTGCCGGTCATGCCCCAGCCCTCGACCCAGTCGCTGAAGTAGAAGGCTCCATCGGGACCGAAGTCCACGTCGGTGACCAGCGTGTTCCAGATGAACCGCTCGACCTCGCCCAGCTCGAAGCTCGCGCCGGCGCGCTCCAGCGGGAAGGTGTGCACGCCGCTGGAGCTGCGGCCGCCGCGGAAGTCGGCCAGGAAGAAGTGGTCGTCGTATTTCGCGGGCAAGCCCGTGCCCGGGTAGTGCGTGAAGCCGCTGGGTCCGTGCGCCAGGTTGTCGATGGGCGGCACGATGTACGCGGGCTGTCCGGGGAAGTGCGGCTTCCACAGCGGCGCGCGCCCCCACGGTCCGCGATCGGACGGCCACTGGTAGGGCGAGCGCCAACCGCTCTCGCCGCCCCAGACGACGTGCACCAGGCGCGCCTGGTCGCCGCCGTCACTGTTGTTGTCGCCGGTGAACAGGTCGCCGAAGTCGTTGAAGGCCAGCTCCTGCGGGTTGCGCAGGCCCGAGTGCACGACTTCCAGGTGGCTGCCGTCGAGCTCGCTGCGCAGCACCGCGCCGGTCTCGGGATACTCGAAGCGCTGGCCTTCGCGGCTGGTGACCACGAAGCCGCGGTCGCCCATGGAGTAGTAGAGATACCCGTCGGGGCCGATGCGCAGCCCGTGCAGGTCGTGGCCGAGCAGCGTCACGCGCACGCCGAAGCCGTGGGCGAAGCTGACCTGCTCATCGGCGTGGCCGTCTCCGTCGCGGTCGCGCAGGCGCCAGAGGTCGGGGATGTTGGTGAACCAGACGTCGCCGCGATAGCTCAACACGCCGGAGCCGAGGCCGTCCTCGGGGGCGTTGAATCCGTCGGCGAAGACGGTCGCGGTGTCGCCCGCACCGTCGCCGTCGGTGTCCCGGACGAGGCGCACGCGATCGTGTTCGGTGCTGTACGCGGTCAGCGCATCGCCCTCGAACTTGCGCATCATGGCCAGGCGATCGGCCACGCTGAAGGTGGCCAGCTCGTCCTCCAGCCAGTCCATGTGGCTGCGGATGTCGGTCACGCCCGCGTGCAGGCGAAAGGTCTCGGCCACGTAGACGTCGCCCTGAGCATCGACGTGGAAGGCGACGATGTTGGCCAGCAGGGGCTCGGCCGCCCAGAGCGACAGGTCGAAACCCTCGGGGATCTCCATCGCCGACATGGCGCGCGCGCCGTCCTCCGATGCGGCCTCGACGTGCGGTGCGTAGCCGCTCGGTGCCGGCAGGGCATGCTGCGCCCACGCTGCCGCCGGCAGCGCGACCCACGCGATCAGCGCCAGGACGCCGCTGCCGCCCACGCCCGCGCGACGGGTGGGAGCGGGACGAACGACGCGGTCGAGCATGGGCTGGTGTCCAGGTCGGAAGAAGGACGCGACGCGCCAGCGTAGCGGCACCACAGCGTGGGTGAAACGGCCGCGTTGCCCCGTCGGCGGACTCGACGTCGGGCCCACTCCCGGATCCCGTGATACCGTGGTTCCGATCCTCGACAGGAGCGCCCGGCCAGCCCCGCGGAGGACGCGCTTCCCCCGGCGGCGGCGGGCGACCCCATCGAGAACGCCTCGGGGGAATCGCGCATGCATGCACACCTCGCTCGGGCCTGGGTCCTCAGCCCCGGTCTCGTCCTCGTCCTGTGCCTGGCTCCGCTCGCCGCTGCGTCGCCCGTCGACGAGGGCGAGCCACTCGAGGCACCGGCTTCCGAGGAGAAGGCGGCGACCAAGAAGATCCGAGCCGCGTTGAAGGAGTACCGCAAGCGCGTCCGCGACGTGGAGAAGGAGTACTACGCGATCATGCTGGACGCGACCGGCATCTTCGACGTGGTCGGCGCGGACCACATCGTGGCCGGAGCGACCGTCTCCATCCCGGAGTTGATCGACGCTTGGGACACCGTCGAGGCCGCGATCGCCGCGTGCAGCGACGAGTTGTACCTCGACGTCGACGAGGGCCAGATCCTGAGCGGCTTCGAGGGTTCCGGCGGAGGCGTGGTGCGCCAAGCCTACGCATCGATGGAGGACACCCTGTGCCGGACACAGGTGCGCATCGAACGGCGACTCGGCAAGCTGGGCAAGAAGGCCGACAAGGCCTGCTGGCCGGTGGTCCCTCTGGTGAGGATCACGGGCCTGCAGGGCGGCCGATCCCACGGGAGCCCGTTCACGGCGGATGCTCCGGCACCCGTGGCGGCGACGATCGTCGCCGCGTTCGACCGGAGTGCCACCGGATGGTTCCGCAATCTGCAGCCGGGCCAGGTCCCCGTGATCCGCGTCGACGATGACGAGAACCCGCCCTTCGTGGACGAACTCGAGCTGGACGAGAGCGGGTCGTTCACGACGGAGAACTACCTTCTCACCAACGGCTCGCCCCGGACCTTCACCCTCGGCGTGCGCGACGCCGAGGGCCATGAGACCTGGCTCGACGAGGCGCGCATCGCGGCCCGGACGTGGGTCGTTCCCGGAGGCCCGACCTCCGTCGCCGAGTGCCCGGCGCTGTCCGAGGGCGAGGCCTCGGGGTCGGGCACGGTGACGCTGGACGCGACGGAGTTCGTCTTCGAGCTGATCGCGGGCGACGCCATCACGGAGAAGGGCGTCGTGACCGGCATCGGCACGCCTCCGATCGCCGTGCAGGGCTCCGACCCGGCGGCCACGATCGCCTTCGCCCTGTACAACATCGACGGCCAGGAACTCAGCCCGGGGACCCTCACGGTGCCGCTCGCCGGATCGGCCGGAGCCGACGTCATCTGGGTCGACGAGACCGGGACCTACACGGGAGGCCAGGGCTCGGGCAGCGTCGTCGTCCTGGCGGTGGCGCACGATGCGCCGGCCCAGGTCTCGGCGATCGAGTTCACCTT
Organism: Planctomycetota bacterium; assembly: GCA_029259725.1. Classification (GTDB taxonomy): domain Bacteria; phylum Planctomycetota; class B15-G4; order B15-G4; family B15-G4; genus JAJDER01. The sequence goes on from JAJDER010000095.1 coordinate 58,918, forward strand.
CGACGTGGTCCTGGGCGACGGCGTCGGTGGCGAGCGGATCTTGACCGGGGCGCTGGAGGGCTGCCTCGCACACTTCGAGCCGGGCTCGTAGCGGACGCCGACCTAGCCTGGACTTCCCACCAGCTTCTGCTGCGGAATCACCAGGACCTCCATGGCTGCGTCGAGCGGCGCGGTCGATGCTCGACGGGGTGTGCACCCCGCCTCCGCGTCGACCACGCCGCTGCTCCTTGCCACGA
>JAJDER010000096.1 GCA_029259725.1 Planctomycetota bacterium
GCGAGTCGGATCGGACTCGACCAGGCCAGCTCCCCGTCGCTGAAGACCACGCGGGCATAGGCGAAACGCTCGCCGCCGACCGGCAGCTCCAGCTCGAAGCTCTCGGCCGCTCGCGATCGCCCGACGGGGCGTGCGGTGACCAGCTCCCCATCCACGATCAGCTCGATCCGCTCGATGACCCGGCCCAGACCGTCGACCTGCACCTCGAAGGCGTGGAGACCCGGCGCCGCGAGAGCGCTCTGGCCCAGCGCATGCCCGCCCCAACTGGCCCACAACGACAGGCGCGTCGTGGCGGCGAAGGTGCGGCGCGCGTGCAAGGCCTCGAACACGCCGGCGCGATCGAGACGCTCCACCCACGCGCCGGCGAAGGCCCCGTCGGCAGACTGGTGGTCGCTTCCGGCGACGAATCCGAAGTGCATGCCGCGCCGCAGGTTGGGCGTGACGTAGCGCTTGGGCATCAGCCCGGGGATGGAGCGTGGCGCGGCGGCGTCCTCGGAGCCCCCGCGGTAGCCCTGCCAGAGTTCCACCAACCGGTCGAAGCGCGGCTGGAAGCGGGTCCAGTGGAAGACGATCGGGCTGTTCGCCAACATCCCCGCCGGCGTGTGCGGAATCGTCAGCACCTCGGTGTCGCGGTCCTCCAGCGCCGCCCACAGCTCGGCCGGTTCGTCGGCGCGCGCATCGTCGCGCTCGGGCTCGTAGCTCTTGCGGTAGCCGATGTAGGGCTCGGGTCCGCCTGCGCTGATCACGTTGCGGTGGCCGGTCCAGGCGTCGGCTCGCTCGTGGGCGTGCAGGTTCACGAGGCGGCCGGGCAGATCGTAGGCGTCGACCCAGCTGGCGCTGCGGTGCCGGTCGTAGGCCGCCATGTGCTCGAAGTGATCGGTCACGGCGAGGAACTGCAGCGGCGCCACGTCGAGCGCGTAGCGGAAGGCGTCCGTGAACGGGCCGTCCCAGCTGCTGGAACAGCGCGAGAGGTCGGTGTGCCGGTGCAGGTCGCCCAGGGCGAGTTGCAGGGGCGTGCCCTGCGCGGACACCCCGACGGCTGGCAGCTCGGCGCGGCCGGACGGCGTGCCGTCGGTGCGCTCCGGCGCCAGCTCGGTCCATTCGCCCACCGGCAACGCGGCCACGGGTGAGCCCTTGCGCAGTCGGCCGGGCGAGACCCGCGTCGGTGAACCGGTCACCGGCTTCCACCAGGAGAGCGCGCCGACGTTGAGCGTCTCGCCGCGGCGATCGGTCGTCGTCTCCGGCTCGCGACCGTCGCCCACCACCGCGAAGGCCAGGCCTCCGCCTCGCAGCGCCGCGCGGGCGATGGGCGCGTCGAGCCGGCCCTCACTGCCGGGCACGCCCTGCTGATGCCGCTCGCCGGCGCTCCAACGCTGACCGTCGAACGCACTCCAGTAGCTGAACCAGATCGACGTGCGCCAGCCCTTGCCGCCGCTGGTCTGCGCCGCCTGCTGCTGGAACACCGGATTGAGCGGGTCCTGCACCTCCTGGGGCAAGGGCAGTCCGCGGAAGAGCGCGACCAGGTTGCCGCCGCCGTCCACGTGCAGGCGCGGTTGTTCACAGTTGGCCGCCAGGGCCGCGGGCATGCCGGCGGTGAGCGCCACGGCGAGCGGCGCGACGCGATCGCCCTCGACGGCCGCCACGCGGATCGTGCGTTGACCGTGGAGCGTCCGCTCGAGTTGGTTGTGTGAGCCCTCGCGGCCCCAATCGGCGGGACCCTCGCTCCAGGCGACGTAGAGACGCTCGCCCGCGGCGGCGACCGAAGCGTGCACCTCGAACCGCGGCGAGGCCACCACGCGTCGGCGCGAGGCGGCGCGCGGGGCGCCGTCGGCCCCGACCGCGATCCGCGCCAGGGACACGTCGTAGTCGCCGTCCACCGCTCCGTCCCAGACCAGGGCCCAGCCGCCGTCCGGCGTGGCGCAGGCATCCGGTTCCCAGGCGGACGCGACGGGCCCCGACAGCCGTGCGGTCGCCGACCAACCGTGAACGGGGTCGAACACGCGGCCGAGGATCGCCGTACCGGTCACGTCGAGGCGTTGCCAGGCGAGCAGCAGGCGTCCGTCGTCGCCGGCCACCAGGATCGGATCGAGGTGGTGGGCACCGGCACTCGGCACGAGGGTGACGGGCGGCGAGGCGGCGCCCGGAGCCGCGCCGCCGTCCAGGTCCGGCCCGAGCGTCAGGCCGCGCAGGGACCAGCCCTCGCCGTCCTGCTCGGACCACACGAGGTGGGCGGTGCCCGCGCCGTCCTCGGCGGCCGCGGTCCCGAGCATGCGCGTCGTCGATTCCACCAGCACGAGCGGCTCGACGCCCCAGTCCGCGAGCGAGCGCAACTCGAGGCGATCGGCGCTGCCCGTCCACGCGACGTAGCAGACCCAGAGACCGCCCGCGGCCCGGACGAGGACGGACGGAGAGTCCTGGGCGGCGCGACCCGCGGGCGAGAGGTCGGTACCGACGGCGTCGGGGGCGGGGGTGCGCGCCGGCGCGACGACAGGCAACTCGGCGCCGGATGGAGCGGCCACGGGGCCTGCGTCGTCACCTCCCCCGGCGACACCTCCCCCGGCGACACCTCGCTCGGCGACACCACCCTCGGCGACACCCGTCTGGTCCCCGCAGCCGACGATCACCGCCAGCACCAGCACGCCGACATGGAGGACGGCCGTCGGCCGTGACGCGGCGGTGGAGCGACGTCTCAGGGGAGCGCGTGGCATGGGCGGGAGTCTACGGAGCAGCGGCGGCGCGATACACCGCTTCGAGGGCGGCGGCCGTCGCCGACCAGGTGAGCGGTGCCACCGTCGGAGGCCCCGCGGCGGCGAGCTCGGCCGCCAGGATGTCATCGCCCAACAGGCGGCCGAGACCTACGCGGACCGCGCGACCGTCGTGGGGATCGACGGCGAGAACCGCATCGCCGGCCAGGTCGGCCATGGGTGTCCCGGTCGCGGTGAGCACCGGCGTCCCGCACCGCAGGGCCTCGAAGACGGGCAATCCGAAGCCCTCGGCGAACGACGGGTAGGCGACGACGGCGGCGTGCCGGTAGAGCGCGAAGAGATCCGCGTCCTCGACGAGCCCGGCGACCCCCACGCGCGCCGGGCGCGCTCGCGGGGCGAGACGAGCCTCCAGCGCCTCGCAACACCAGCCCTCGGGACCCACGAAGAGCAGCGCCGCACGCGGGTCCGCGAGCGCTTGGAAGGCGTCGAGCACTGCGGCCTGGTTCTTGCGCGGTTCACGGGTGCCGGGCACGACCACGAGCTTCTCGATCACGGCCGCACCCAGACCCGCGCCGGCCAACACCCGGGCCACGCGGGCCGCGTCGCCGGGCTGCTCGAGGCCCTCGACATGATCGACGCCGAGCGCAACGACGGTCGTGCGCGCCGCCGTCGCCACCCCGGCTGCCAGGACCTCGTCGGCGATGCGCCGCGCGGGCACGATCACGGCGCGGGCCGCGGCCGCTCGAGTGCGCAACCGCGGCTCGACTCCGGCCCGAAACCCGGGCGCGTGCCAGGACGCGTCGCGCAGGAAGACCAGATCGTAGACGTTCAGCACCTCGGGCGTGCGGCGGACCGGCGCGTGCACCAGATCGGTGTGGTGGTAGACGTCGAGGGGCCCGAGCAGCGTCTCCACCCCGAACCCGAAGGGAGCCAGGGCCTGCTGGAGCCGGGCGGGAAAGCGCCGGTGCACGACGCCGGGCAGCTCGACGCCCGGAAGCGGCGCGCGCCAGGCCGCACCGAATCCGCGCACGGTCAGGCCGGGGCGCTCGGCCAGGGCGCGGAGCGTCTGGGTCACCACCCGCGCGAAGCCGGTGCGGCCGAAGAGAGCGGGGCGGGCGTCGAGGCCGACGATCACGCGATCGGCTCCGGTGTGGCGGCGAGCAAGCCGGCGCCGGGTGGGCCGCCACGGTCGGGTGGGCCGCCAGCGTCGGGCGGGCCACCCCCGTCGGCGCCCAGGTCCAGGGGCAGCACGCCCGTGGCCAGCACGCCGAGCAGGCCGACGAGAACGCCGGCGCCGAGTCGCCACCAGGAGTCCGCGAGCGAGCCCGAGTCGGGCAGCCAGGCCAGCAGTCCGGCCAGGATCACGGCGGCCCCGACGGCGCAGGCCAGCGGGCGGAGCAGCACGGTCAGGTCCACGGCGACACCCGTGCGCTGCCGCAGCTGCCAGGCCGAGGCGAGCACGATGAAGGCCTCGGTCGTCAGCGTCGCCCAGGCCGCACCCTCGATGCCAAGCCACGGGATCCACCACAGGTTGAGCCCGACGTTGAGCACCGCGCCTGCCGTGGCCACGACCATCATCGTGCGCTGGAGCCCCGCCGCGAGCAGCATCATCACGTGCGGGTAGGCGACGAAGACGCACACGATGGCACCCGAGAGGATGCCCAGCGCCGCGGCCCCCGCGGCGTAGCCGGACGGGTACACGATCGAGAGCACCTCGCGGCTGACCTGCGGCACCGTGGCCGGGAAGAGGATGCCCAGGCCGACCAGGAAGCGCGTCGCGCGACGGAAGACCACCAGCAACGGGTCGCCCGGAGAAGCTCCCGCCCGCCCGGCCCAGAGACGGCTGAAGACCGGGAAGATCACCTGGCTGAAGAGCACGGGCAGCATGAGCGCGAAGGTCATGATGCGGTAGGCGGCGCTGTAGTGCGCCACCGCCACCTCGCCCGCGAGCGGGCGCAGCATGATCGTGTCGAGCGAGAAGTAGGTGGCGGCCATGACCACGCCCACGCCCGCCGGCCACGCCTCGTGCCACAGCGCGGTGCGCTCGGCTCGGGTGATGTCGTGGGCGATGTCCACGCGCCGCCGCGCCCACAGGTAGACCAGGCCGCCGTTGACCATCGGGAGCAGGGCGTAGGCCAGCAGGTAGGGTGCCGGTGCCTCGACGCGCATCGCGACGAGCACCAGCGTGCCCGCCGCCCAGGCGGTCTGTCCGAGCACCTGCGCCCCCATCGACCAGCGGAAGTCCATGTCGATGTGGAAGATCGCCGCGGCGCCTGCCGGAGCGTGGGCCAGCAGGTGCAGCGACGCGAGGATCACGATCAGCGTGCGTGTGCCGGCGCCATCGAAGACCAGCGCCGCCGCGACCATGACCGCGAAGGCGAGCAGGGCGATGCGCGCCTTCAGCGAGATCAACGCGCCGATCAACCGGCCCGCGCGCTCGCGCTGTCGCGAGGCGTCTCGCACGACGATCGTGCCGGCCCCGAAGTCGAGCGCGCTGGCGAAGAACTGATAGAACGTCAGGTAGAACGCGACGACACCGAACTCGCTCTCGCCGAGTTGGCGCGGCAGCACCAGGGCGGTGACCCCGAAGGCCAGCAAGCTCGTCGCCAGCCGCCCGGCCAGCTGGACCGTGGCGTTGCGGCCCACCTGCCGCGAGAGGCTCACGGCTTCCTCCGGCTAGCAGCCTGTGCGCGAAGTGCTCTGCAGGCGAGGGCGTCTCGAGAGCGTCGGATCAAGGCGCAGGACCGGAGGCGAATCCATGGATTCGTCGAGGATCCTGCAACGCCGAGCCGGCGTTCTCGAGGCGTCCTCGACGCGGATGACTTCGCGCGCAGGCTGCTAGGATGGCGACCGATGCGGCCTGCCCCCCGAAGCTTCCGGCGAGACGACGCGTGACCCTGGCCGTGCTGCTGGCGGCCGGCCGTGGTCAGCGCCTGGGCGGGCCGAAGGCCTGGGCGTTGCTCGGCGCCCGCTCGTTCCTGGAGCACGCCTGCCGCGCCCTGCTCGACGGCGGCGTCGATGAGATCCGCGCCGTGCTCCCGGGGGACAGCGACCCGCAAGGCCTGCGGGCGGGTGT
>JAJDER010000097.1 GCA_029259725.1 Planctomycetota bacterium
GCGTCCGGTCGCCCGGAGTCAGCACGTGGAGCTGCCGACCATTGTCGAGCGCGACCTCGGCCCAGATCGAACCGGCGCCGAGCCCGACGGAGACGCCGGCGCCGGCGTCGTCCCTTCCCGTCCACCACACGGCAGCCAGCAGACCGAGCACGCCGACCAGCGCCAGCGCCGCCTTGGCGTAGGTCGAGAGCGATCCGAGGATGCTGCGCGCGCCGCGGGCTCGCGTGCTCACGATCGTCATCCCCGCTTCAGGCGTCGGACCCCGGCGGCCACGGGAGCCGCACGAGAACCCAGGTGCGACCGTCGCAGGATGCGGTCGAGACGAGTTGCAGTCCGTCGAGGTCGTGGATCACGCCGTCGGGACCGAGCGCTTCGACCCACAACCGGCCGTCAGCATGGATCACCGACAACCGGCGCTCGACGTCCAGGCCCAGCGCGTCCGCGATCTGCCGCGCGGCCCGGATCAAGGCCACCCGCTCGGCATCGGCATCGACGAACGTGTCCCCGGAAACAGCCGCGGCGTGGAGCAGACCCACCCGCTCGGGGGGGGCCTCGCTCCACGCCGGGGGGCAGGAGGCACAGGCTGCGAGAGCCAGCGTGCTCAGGAGCCAGACGAAGCGCGTCATCGCGTCCTCGGACTCCTCGCGTCCTCGATCAGCCTTCTTCGAGCAGCGCGTTGCGCTCGGACACGAGCCGCTCGAGCTCGGACCGCATGGACTCCTTGTCCTTCTGGGTCAACTCGCGCGTCTTCTGGCGCAGACGACTGGCCAGGGACTTCTGGTACTCGCCCAGGAACGAGTCCTCGGCGTTGAACTTCAGGCGCACGTAGATGTAGTCCTGGTCCCACCACTTGCCGGCGATGCGCGCACCACTCACGGTGCCGCTGACGAGTTCGCGACGGAACAGCTCGTTGTTCACGAAGCTCGACTTGGTGTCCTCGTCGAGCAGGTCACCGGCCTCCTGGGCGTAGTACTCGCCGAGGCTCTCGATGGTCGTCTCGAGGAAGGACTGCACGTCGGTCATCGCGTCGGCGTGGGCTTCGGCCTCGGCCAGGTTCAGGTTCATGCCGATCCGACCCATGCCCGTGGCGTAGTAGACGAAGGGCTCGTCGTCGGCGTCCCAGTCGGCCGACGGCTCGTACACCCAGTCCGGTGCCTCCTCGTTGAGCACGTCGGGCGTCGGCCGCGGGTTGGTGGCGCTGCAGCCCACGATCACGAGGGCAGCAGACAACACGGCTGCCGCGTTCAGGTGCAATGGCTTCATGGCGATCTCCTTGGTCTCCGGTCGTCCTCGCGTCAAGGTCCCCGATCGGGCACGAGGCGGCACTACGACGAACGGCCAGAGCTCTGTCTGCCGGGATTCATCGTACGGGCTCGCGCATGACTCAACAACAGCGACGAAGACTCGTCGTGCCATCTTCCCGCCATGGGCGAAGGGACAAGAAGCCCCGGTTCGCTGACGATCTCGTCAGCCCCGCACCCGCAGCCACGGATCGAGGCCGGGCACGAGACGCAGCAGTTCCGAACGCACCCAGGTGCGGATCGCCGTCGTGGTGCCCAGGGCGACGGCGCTCTCGAACACCGCGCGCGCCTCGTCCCGAGTGACCGCCGCGACGACCTGGCGCACGATCGGCACGTGGTACGGCGACATGCTCATGGCATGGATGCCCATGCCGAGCAGCAACAAGACCGCCTCGGGATCGCCGGCCATCTCCCCGCACACCGACACCGGCGTGCCCTCCTGGGCACACGCATCCACGACGTGCCGGATGAGCGACAGCACGCCCGGATTCAGCGGCTGGTAGAGGTCGGCGACGCGGGCATTGTTGCGGTCCACGGCAAGCGCGTATTGCGACAGGTCGTTGGTCCCGATCGACACGAAGTCCGCCTCGGCGGCCAACGGCCCGCAGGCCAGGGCGAGGGCGGGCACCTCGACCATCGCGCCGAGTTCGAGGCCCTCGTCGAAGGGCTTCCCGGCCGCTCGCAGGTCCGACTGGATCGAGAGGACGATCTCCCGGGCGGCGCGGAACTCCTCGACCATGGTGACCATGGGCAGCAGGATGCGCAGCTTGCCGTGGGCGGAGGCGCGCAACAGGGCGCGCAGCTGGCTGTAGAGCAGGTCGGGCCACTCGAGCGACAGGCGCAGCCCGCGCCAGCCGAGCACCGGGTTCGGCTCGTGAGGCGTCTTGAGATAGGGGAGCGGCTTGTCGCCACCCACGTCGATGGTGCGGAAGGTGATCGTCCCGCCGTCCATGCGCTCCAGCGCACCCACGTAGTGGTCGACCTGCTCCTGCTCGGACGGGAAGTGCGGCCGCGCCATGTAGAGGAACTCGGTGCGGTAGAGGCCGATGCCGCCGAGATCGGTGAGCACGCGCCGGGGCACTTCCTCCCAGTTCTCGACGTTGAGCAGCAACTCGACGGGCGCTCCGTCCCGGGTGCGCGCGACGCCGCGGGTCTCCTTCTCGAAACCCTGGAGCAGCCGCGCGAACGAACGGCCACGTTCTGCGGCGGCCGCGACGTCCTCGTCACTCGGGTTCACGATCACGTGGCCCGCGTTCCCGTCCACGACCCAGCGTCCGCCTCGGGCCGGCAGGCGCGCGACATCGACACCGGTCACGGCCGGGATGCCGAGTCCCCGCGCGAGGATCGCCGCGTGGCTCGCCGCGCCACCCGACGAGGTCACGATGCCCGCGAGCAGCTTGCGATCCAGCGAGGCCGTGTCGCTCGGGAGCAGTTCCTCGGTGACCAGGATGTAGCGCTCCTCCGTGCCACCCTTGGCCACCGGGCCGCTGGAGCTCGGCCGGCCACTCAGCACGCGCAGGAGACGCAGCCCGACATCGCGCAGGTCCGCGGCCGGATCCCGATCCCCACCGGTGTGCACGCCGGACAGGCGCTGCACCCATTGCAGGATCTCGTCGTGGACGGCGACCTCCGCATTGACCAGGTCTTCCGCGATGCGTCGGCGCAGCCCCTTCCCGAAACTCGGATCATCGAGGAGCAGCTGCTGCATGCCGAAGATGGCCGCGTCGTGCTTGCCGACTTCACTCTCGAACGTGGCCTGCACCTCGGCAAGCTGCTTCTTGGCGCGACGCAGCGCGGTCGCCAGGCGGTGCTGCTCGGCCTTGACGTCCTCCTCTTCCAGAGCGAACACCGGTACGTCCACGTCCGCGGCATCGTGGAACACCGCGTGCCCCACGGCCAACCCGGGGGACACCGGCTTGCCCTCGACGACGACGCGATCATGGCGCGTGGGCGTCATCGGGTCCGGCACCTCCGGCGTGTGGAATCCGTGTCCATCACCCGATCTTGCTGAGCACGAGGTCGGCCAGGCCTTCGGCCGGGACGCGCTCCTGCTCCATCGAGTCGCGGTCGCGCAGGGTGACCGTCCCGTTCTCCTTGGTCTCGCCGTCCACCGTGATGCACCACGGCGTGCCGACCTCGTCCTGCCGGCGATAGCGGCGCCCGATCGCGCCGGACTGGTCGTAGAAGGTGGCGACGCCCCGCGCGCGCAGACCGTCCTCGATCTGCATCGCCAGCTCGGGCATGCCGTCCTTCTTGACCAACGGGAACACGGCGACCTTGACCGGGGCGAGTCGCGGGTGCAGGTGCAACACGGTGCGCGTGTCGCCGCCCTCCAGCTCCTGCTCCTCGAAGGCGTCCACGAGGAAGCACAGCATGGCGCGATCCACGCCGGCGGCCGGCTCGATCACGTAGGGCACGTAGCGTTCGCGGGTCTGGCCGTCGAAGTACTCGAGCGTCTTGCCCGACGCCTCGGTGTGCCGCTTGAGGTCGAAGTCGGTGCGACAGGCCACGCCCTCGAGCTCCTTCCAGCCGATGGGCAGCTCGTACTCGATGTCGGCGGTGGCCACGGCGTAGTGGGCCAGCTCGGTCTGCTCGTGGTCGCGCCAGCGCAGGCGCGAGGCGTCGAGGCCGAGATCCACGTACCACTGGAAACGCTGCTGCTTCCAGTACGCGTACCACTCCTCCCAGGAGTCCGGCGGGCAGAAGAACTCCATCTCCATCTGCTCGAACTCGCGGGTGCGGAAGATGAAGTTGCCCGGCGTGATCTCGTTGCGGAACGACTTGCCGATCTGCGCGATGCCGAAGGGCGGCTTGAGCCGGCCCGTGCCCTGCACGTTCAGGAAGTTGGTGAAGATGCCCTGGGCCGTCTCGGGGCGCAGGTACGCCAGCGCGCCCGAGTCCTCGACGGGACCCAGGTGCGTCTTGAACATCAGGTTGAACTCGCGCGGCTCGGTGAACTGGCCCTTGCACTCGTCGTTGATGGCGGCGTTGTTGCGCACCGGGCAGGTGGCCTGATCCAGGTCATCCGCGCGGAAGCGGGCCTTGCACTTGCGGCAATCGACCAGCGGATCGCTGAAGCCGTCGACGTGACCCGAGGC
>JAJDER010000098.1 GCA_029259725.1 Planctomycetota bacterium
AGCGTCTTGCCCGCGCCGGTGGGGGCAGCGAGCAGCACCGGGCGTCCTTCCCGCAGCGGTCCGAGCGCCTGCATCTGGAAGGCGTTGAGGGTCAGACCGCGGAAGGTCTCCGCCGCGGTCTCGTTCGGCTTGGCTCCCCGGGGCTTGCCCTTGCCCTTCCCCTTGCCGCCCGACTTGCTCCTGGGCTTGGCCGTGCCGGCGCCGGCGGGACCGGAGACGGGCGCCGCGGCCTTTTTGCGTCTACCCGTGGGGTCGCTCCGCTGCGCCGCCTCACCGGGGCCCGGGGCGGCCGATTCGCGCTCGGGAGGGGCCTGTTCGCGCGGGCTGGAACATACCGCTTCCATCCGGCGCTGCCGCGCAGAAAATGGCCGGATGTCCGACTCCTCCATGGCCCGCGCCTTCGTGGCGATCCAGCCCTTGGCGATCCCGCTGCTGCTGATCCTGGCGGTGGTCGCGTTGCTGCTCACTGCCGAGGGGCGCATGGAAGCCAACCCGCGCTTCCGGGTCGATCCGCTGGTCTACGCCTTCGAACGCCCGGAGTGGCTGCCCGAGGCCCTGGCGGCGGACATCGCCTGGGACGTCGGCACCGGTCTCGGCCCGCCTGCCAGCCTGCTGGATGCCGATGACCTCTCGCGCTGGCACGCACAGGTCGCGGGCCTGTCGCCGTGGATCGAGGCCGTGCCGTCCGTCGAGCCGCGCTTCCCCTACCGCGCGGCGCTTCGGCTCGTGCTGCGCCGGCCGGTGCTCGAGCTCCAGGGGCAGCTGGTGTCCGCGGACGGCACCGTGCTCGGCCCCGCGGCCCGGGGTGTCCTGCCGAGCCCGCTGCTGTTGCGGGACGGCGACCTCGACATCGACGCCGCCCAGTTCGTCGAGTGCGCGGCCTCGGCCGGGGAGCTGCTGCCGTACCGCGCCGAGCTGGTGGCGCGTGGCCTGGACTTCACCGACGTGCGGGTGAGCCAGGACGGCCTGGTCGTCTTCGGCAGCACCGCGGGGGTGGACGTGGTCTGGGGCCGGAGCACCCGCTACCACCAGATGGCCCGCCATGACCTGCCCCCCGCTCGGCGGATCGAGCTGCTCCACGAGGCCCTGGACCACCGCCCGCGCCTGGAGGGAGTCGGGCGGGTCGACATCTACCTGGACAAGCTCCGCGTGCACCCCGGCCCCTGACCCCCGATTCGAAGGCGCGGCCAAGAGCGCGGGGCAGGGCCCCCGATCCGGCCCTGGGCGTTGATCTGCGCGGCGGGATTGGTATCCTGCCCGGTTCGTATCCTGGTGCCGAAAGGCTGATCCGCGAGTCGGATCGGCCGGCCCAGGGAGGGCGGTCGCGCGGCGGCCAGGCCCGCGTTCCTCGCGCAGAGCATCGAGTCCGACCCGATCCATGAAGACCTACAACGCCAAGCCCGGTGAGGTGCTCCAGCAGTGGCAGCACTTCGATGCCGAGGGTGTCGTCCTCGGCCGACTGGCCGCGCGCATCGCGACGGTGCTGCAAGGCAAGCACCACGGGCGCTACACCCCGCACGTCGATACCGGTGACTTCGTCGTGGTGACGAATGCGCGCAAGATCACGCTGACCGGCAAGAAGGCCGAGCAGATGGTGCATCGCTATCACACCGGCTACATCGGCGGCCTGCGCGAGGTGTCCATGGCGCGCATGCTCGAGCGCAAGCCGGACGAGGTGGTGCGCCTCGCCGTGCGCCGCATGATGCCCAAGACCCGCCTGGGTCGGGCCATGCTCAACAAGCTGAAGATCTACGCGGGTGCCGAGCACCCCCACGCGGCACAGCAGCCCGTGAGCGTCGACACCACGCAGTACAAGACGAAGGACAGCCAGGACTCATGAGCGACTCGACCGTCAGCATCACCACGGAAACCACGGTGCCCGCGCCCAGCGCGCCCAGCGCGCCCAGTGCGCCCACGAGTGGCAACTTCACCTGGGGCACCGGTCGGCGCAAGACCTCGGTGGCCCGCGTGCGCATCCGCCCGGGCTCGGGCACGGTCGTCGTCAACGGGCGGCCGCTCGACACCTTCTTCCCGCTCGACCAGCAGCGCGTGGACATCCTCTCGCCGCTGGCCGCGACGAACACCCTGACCAGCTTCGACATCTTCGCCAACATTCGTGGCGGCGGCACGACGGGACAGGCCGGAGCCATGATGCTCGGCATCGCCCGGGCGCTGCGGAAGGCCCAGCCCGAGTTCGAAGAGGCGCTGCGCGAAGGCAGCTACCTGACGCGAGACGCGCGCATGGTGGAGCGCAAGAAGTACGGCCAGAAGAAGGCCCGCAAGCGCTTCCAGTTCAGCAAGCGGTAGGCGCGGTCGCTGGGTCCGACCGGGACGCTCCATCGATGGCCGGACACAGCAAGTTCAAGAACATCATGCACCGCAAGAAGGCGGTGGACGCCAAGCGTTCGTCCGCCTTCAGCAAGCACGCCAAGCTGATCATGACGGCGGCGCGCGGGGGTGGTGCCGACCCCGCCACGAACCTGTCGCTGCGCTACGCGATCGATCGCGCGCGCGCCGACAACATGACCAAGGACGCCATCGAACGCGCCGTCTTGAAGGGCGCCGGGGGCGGTGACGGGGTCCAGCTCGAGTCGATCACCTACGAAGGCTACGGTCCGGGTGGTGTCGCGATCCTGGTCGAGACCCTGACCGACAACCGCAACCGCACCGTCGGCGAGGTCCGCCTGGCGCTCGACAAGAGCGGCGGGAACCTGGGCGAGAGCGGCTCGGTCGCGTGGAACTTCGAGAAGAAGGCGATCTTCTTCGTCGAGGCTCCCGCGAGTGACGAGGAAGCGCTCATGCTGCTCGCCATGGAGGCCGAGGCGGACGACTGCTCGCCGACCGACGGTGGCTTCGAGATCACCGCCGAGCCGCAGAACTTCGGCAGGGTCGCCGACGCGCTGGAAGCGGCGGGGCGCAAGGCGGAGAAGAGCGAGATCGCCTCGCTGGCCAAGAACACGGTCGTGCTCGAGGATGCCGAGCAGGTCGTGAAGCTCGTGCAGCTGCTCGACCGGCTCGAGGATCTCGACGACGTGCAATCGACGGCCTCGAACATCGAGTGGACCGACGCCGCGGTCGCCGCGGCCGCCGAGGCCTGACGTTCACCGAGGCCGGACGTTCACCGAGGCCTGACGTGGCCGGCCTGACGTGGCCTAGCTGCCGGCGCCGAGCGCGACGACGTAGATCACGAGCGTGACCAGCGGCAGGGCCGGGGTGGCGCGATGCCCTGCGGTTCCACTTTGCTTCGCGGCCCAGAGCGCGAGCAGGGTCAGCGCGAGCGCCGCCGAGGTGTTGACGAACAACCGCGCCGGCTCGGTGGTCGACACCGCCGCGAGGATGCCCGAGCCCTCGCCGGGACCGCCCACGTAGAGCAGGTCGCAGATCCCGAAGATGCCCATGTTGAAGATGTTGCTGCCCAGGATCGAACCGGCGGCGAGGGTGTGCAGGCCGGCCCGCACCGCGGCGACTCCCGTGACCAACTCCGGGAGCGAGCTGACCGTGGCCAGGAACACCGTGCCGACGAGGCCCTCTCCGAGGTCGTAGGTCTGCGCCAGATCGTCACCCAGCGACGTGAGCCAGATGCCCGTGGCCAGGATCACTCCGCCGGCCAGCAAGCAGCGTCGACCCGGCACCCAGGGGTCTCCGAGGGCATCGGGTCCACCCTGCTTGCCCGACTCGGCCCGGTAGCTCTGCAGCGTGGCCACGAGATACAGGCCAATGAGCAGGATCCCGTAGAGCGGCGCCCAGCTGCCCGCGTTGGAGGCGGGGGCCAGGGCGACCGCCAGGGTCGCGAGCAGCATGGCCACGTTGAACAGGGCCAGCGGCACCAGCCCGCGGGTGGGCTCGTCGCCGTCGGCGCGACCGCGCAGGACCATCAGGTCGAGGATGGCCAGGATGGCCAGGTTGAAGAGGCAGCTGCCGATGATGTTGCCCGACGACAGCCCGGCGCTCTCCTCGGCCACGACCGCCGAGATGGAGATCGTCAGCTCGGGCAGCGACGTGGCCCAGCCCAGGATCACGAAGCCCGCGAAGGCGTGGCCCCAGCCCAGGGCCGCGGCGAGCTGCTCCGCGTAGCGCGTCAGCAGCATGCCCGCCGCGACGACGAGACCCGCTGCCAACCCGAACTTGAGCCAGAGTTCGACGTGCTCCATGATCGACGCCACGGCCACGGGCGGGCGCGGGACCGACCGTGGCTCTCCAGTCCGGCCAGCCGGCCGGCCGATGAAGGCCCCATGGAACATGGAGCCACCCACCCGCGAGGAGAGGTCAGGATAGCGATGGACACCTCTCGCCTCGTCGGTTTTCTGAGCGATCCCGACACCGGCCTGTACACGCCGGAGTACTTCGAGCTGCGCTTGCCGGAGGAGTTCGAGAAGGCCCGCCGCTACGGCTGGATCTCCTCGCTCCTCGTGCTGGACGTGCACGGCCTCGACGCGTTGCGCGAACGTCGGGGGAACGCGGCCGTCGCGAGTCTGTGGCTCGACATCGGGAGCTCGATCCTGACCAACTCGCGCGTGGGCGACCTGCCCGCGCGGCTGGCCGGCGACCGGCTCGCCGTGCTGCTCGCCGGCACCGAGGTCGAGGGCGCGCGCGCCATGGTCCAACGCGTGATGAGCGAGGTCGTCGAACGGTTGCCCGCCGGCGTGAGCCTGGGCGCGGGGCTGAGCGAGATGCCGCGCGCCGATCTGGACAGCTTCGAGGACCTGCTCGCGCGGGCCTGTCGCGGCGTCGAGGTCGCGGCGTCCCAGGGCGACAACCAGCTCGTGACCTGGACCGTCCCGGCCTGACGCGTCCGCCTGACGCGTACACCTGACGGTGGAGGCCTGACGGTGGAGGCCTGACCGCGAAGGCCTGCACCGCGAAGGCCGGACCGCGAAGGCCGGACCGGTCCGACCGCCGAGCGGGCGTCAGTCGGCCAGCGAAGCCTGGGCCGCGGCGAGCCGGGCGATGGGCACGCGGAAGGGCGAGCAGCTCACGTAGTCGAGGCCGGTCCGGTGGAAGAAGCCCACCGACTCCGGGTCGCCCCCGTGCTCGCCACAGACGCCCACCTTGAGGCCCGGTCGCGCGGCGCGTCCCTCCCTCGTGGCCAGCTCCACCAGCCGACCGATGCCGGCCTGGTCGAGCCCGGTGAACGGGTCCCGCTGCAGGAGCCCGGCCTCGACGTAGTGGGCGATGAGCGGCCCGGTGTCGTCGCGCGAGAGGCCGAAGCCCATCTGGGTCAGGTCGTTGGTGCCGAACGAGAAGAACTCGGCCTGCTCGGCGAGGGCGCCGGCGGTGAGCGCCGCGCGCGGCACCTCGATCATCGTGCCCAGGAGCAGTTCACCCTTGTAGCCCGCCGCGCGCCGCAGCTCCGCCTCGCCGCCGCGGATGCGTCGCTTGAAGACGGCCAGCTCCTCGGCCGTGCCCGCGAGCGGGATCATGATCTCGGGCAGCACGTGGACGCCGGCCTGTTCGCAGTGGCCGGCGGCCTCGAAGATCGCGCGGACCTGCATGTCGTAGATCTCGGGCATCAGGATGCCGAGCCGGCACCCGCGCACACCGAGCATGGGGTTCTGCTCGGAGAGCTCCGCCACGCGCGCGCGCACGTCCGCCGCCTCCCAGCCGAGCGAGCGCGCCAGCGCGGCCTGGGCCTCCGGCTCGTGCGGCAGGAACTCGTGCAGCGGCGGGTCGAGCAGGCGGATCGTGACCGGCCAGCCGTCCATGGCGGTGAAGATGCCGATGAAGTCCTCGCGCTGGAGCGGGAGCAGTTGCTCCAGGGCGACGGCGCGCTGGCGCTCGTTGTCGGCCAGGATCATGCGACGCATGACGGCGATGCGGTCGTCGCCGAAGAACATGTGCTCGGTGCGGCACAGGCCGATGCCCTCGGCGCCGAACTCGCGGGCGCGGCGGGCGTCCTCGGGCGTGTCCGCGTTGGTGCGCACGCCCAGGCGGCGCACGTCGTCGGCCCAGGACATCAGGCGGGCGAAGTCGCCGGCGAGCACCGGCTCGACCATGGGCAGGCGGCCGAGCATGGCCTCGCCGCTGGAACCGTCCAGGCTGAGCCAGTCGCCGCGGGCGATCTCGGTGTCCCCGAGCTTCGCGCGCCCGCCGGCTTCGTCGATGCTCAGGGCGCGGCAGCCGGCCACGCAGCAGGTGCCCATGCCGCGCGCGACCACCGCGGCGTGCGACGTCATGCCGCCCCGAGCGGTGAGGATGCCCTGGGCGACGGACATGCCGCCGATGTCCTCCGGCGAGGTCTCGGTGCGCAGCAGCAGCACGGTCTTGCCCGCGGCCGCCCACTCGGTCGCCTCGGCGGCGCTGAAGACCACCTGGCCACAGCCCGCACCGGGGGAGGCCGGGAGTCCGCTGGCCACCACGATGCGCTCGGCGTTGGTGTCGAAGGTCGGGTGCAGCAACTGGTCCAGGGACGCGGCGTCCACTCGGCGCACCGCCGTGGCGCGATCGATGAGCCCCTCGTCGACCATCTCGGTGGCGATGCGCACGGCCGACGCGGCGGTGCGCTTGCCGGCGCGCGTCTGGAGCATGTACAGCCGGCCGTCCTCGACGGTGAACTCGATGTCCTGCATCTCGTGGTAGTGGTTCTCGAGGCGCTGCTTGATGGCGAGCAACTGGCCCAGCATGCCGGGAAGGATCGTGTCGATCTCCTCGATCGGGCGCGGCGTGCGGATGCCGGCGACGACGTCCTCGCCCTGGGCGTTCTGCAGGAACTCGCCGTAGAACACGTCCTCGCCGGTGGAGGGGTTGCGCGTGAAGCAGACGCCCGTCGCCGACGTGTCGCCGAGGTTGCCGAACACCATCGCCTGGACGTTGACCGCGGTGCCCACCAGCCCGCGGATGTCGTTCAGTCGGCGATAGGTGATGGCGCGCTCGTTCTGCCAGCTGCCGAACACCGCGTCGATGGCCAGGCTCAGCTGTTCCATCGGATCCTGCGGGAAGTCACGGCCGGTGTGCTCGCGCACGAGCGCCTTGTAGCGGGTGACCAGCGACTGCAGGTGGTGCTCGCCGAGACCGGTGTCCTCGCTCACGCCGGCGTGGCTCTTGAGCTGCTCGAGCTCGCGCTCGAAGACGTGGTGGTCGATGCCGAGGACCACGTCGCCGAGCATCTGGATCAGGCGTCGGTAGCTGTCCCACGCGAAGCGCTCGCCCCCCAGCCGCGCGAGACCCGGGACCGTCTCGTCGTTGAGCCCCAGATTGAGGATCGTGTCCATCATGCCGGGCATGGACACCGCGGCGCCGCTGCGCACCGAGACCAGCAGCGGCCGCGAGCGGTCACCGAAGCGTCGGTCGGTCGAGGCCTCGAGGCGCTCGAGCGAGGCGCGGATGTCGTCGGCGAGTCCGGCGGGCCAGGTGCCGGCGGCCTCGTTGAACGCCGCGCAGCACGCCGTCGAGAGGGTGAACCCCGGCGGCACCGGGATCCCCAGCACGGTCATCTCGGCGAGGTTGGCGCCCTTGCCTCCGAGGAGCTCCCGCTGGGTGCCGTCCCCGTCGGCCTCGCCGTCGCAGAAGAGGTGTGTCCAGGGGCTCATGGCTAGGAGCCTACCCCACGATCATTCGACGGACGGGGAGCCCGGTGGCGGGGCCAACAGGCCGGTCACCGAGGAGATGCGCCAGACCGAGGTCAGCTCGAGCGAGCGCAGGTTGGGCAGCTCGTCCTCGGGCAGCCTCGGGGCGCTGAGGCGGGTGCCGAACTGCCTGCCGTCGGTGACGACGAGCGCCTCGACGGGTGCGGTGTTCTGGCGCGTGTCGCTGTGTTGACCCACGAACCCGAGCCGCACCGTCGTCTCGCGCAGGAAGCCGATCTCGAGCTGCTCCCCGCCGGCCTCCAGGACGATCCAGGCGTGGGTGTCGGACTCGTCCCGCCGCTCGTCCACGACGCGGTCGAGCAGGTCGACGCGCTGGAGCAGGTAGGCAAAGGCCGGTTCCTCGGACAGCAGTTGCTGTCGCGCGACGTGATACGAGGGCAGCCCGCCGATCTGCCGCTTGTAGTCGAGGGAGAGACAGGCGTACTCGCCGTCGACGTCGTCGTGGCACAGCGACGACTGCCAGGCGAGCAGGGTCTCGCTCGGGGACGTCTGCGACGTCACCAGGTCGGGACAGCAGCAGCCCGTGGCGAACAGGCCCAGCAGGAGCAGTCCCCCGCGGGCGTTCATCGTGGGGGCCCGGCGGTGGGGGCGCGGTCCATGGGGGCTCCGTGATGTGGGGAGGGCCTCGAGGTGCGGGAGCGCCCGATCGCGGTGCGTCACCGCGTTCGCGCGGCAGACTAAGCACCGGCCCGCGGACCTGTCAACGCGGCCCGGTTCTCGAAGCTTCGGCAGACGCCGGGAGCCTGACGCCTTGATGGGGCGGTCGGACCGGCCCAGAATGCCCGCGCCCGTGTCGACGATCCTCCGTCGGTCGCGGCCCGCCCCCTCGCCCCGGGATCCGATCACTGCCATGGCCGAACGCCTCGGTGAGATGCTCGTGGCCCAGGGGGTGCTCGACCACGCCCAGCTGGGCAAGGCGCTCACGCTCCAGAAGAACCGGCGCGTGCCCCTGGGCGAGGCGCTGCTCGAGCTGGGCTTCGCCGACGAGACGACGATCTGGCGCTGTCTCGCCCGGCAACAGGGCATGCCCTTCGTGGATCTCGACGCGGACCTGGCCAAGGGCGGCAGGCTGCGCGACCGGGTGCTCGGTCTCGTGCCCAGAGAGGTCGTGGCCGAACATCGCGTGCTGCCGGTGAAGGTCAAGGAGGGCACGTTGGTGCTCGCCGTCGATGATCCGCTCAAGCTGTACGAGCTGGACACGCTGCGGTTCGTGCTCGACCGCGAGATCAGCGCGGCGCTCGCGTCGCCCTCGGCCCTGACCCGCGCCCTGGCGCACTACTACCACGGGGATGCGCCGGCCTCGGCCGACATGACCGAAGCCCTGGGCGAGGAGCAGGGCGACGACGCACCGATCATCCGGCTCGTGAGCCGCATGATCGGCGAGGCCGTCGAGCAGGGGGCGAGCGACATCCACGTCGAACCCCTCGACGGCCGGGTCCGCGTGCGCTTCCGCAAGGACGGCGTGCTGCGCGACGTCGCCAGCCACGATCTCAACCTGCTCGGCCCGGTCATCTCGCGCCTGAAGATCATGGCGCACATGGACATCGCCGAACGCCGCAAGCCGCAGGACGGGCGCATCAACGTCTCGGTGTCGGGGCGCCCGATCGACATCCGCGCCTCGATCCTGCCCAGCAACCACGGCGAGACCATGGTCATGCGCCTGCTCGACAAGGAGCGCGGGCTCGTGTCGCTGGAAGAGCTCGGCTTCGGCCTCGGCGATCTCGAGCGCTTCGAGCGGGTCATCGCGCGGCCCAACGGCATCGTGCTGGTCACGGGACCCACCGGCTCCGGGAAGACGACCACGCTCTATGCGGCCCTGAAGTCGCTCAACCGGCCGGACGTGAAGATCATCACCGCCGAGGATCCGGTCGAGTACGAGATCGCCGGCATCAATCAGGTGCAGGTGCGGCACAAGATCGCGCTCGACTTCGCGCGCATCCTGCGAGCGATGCTGCGCCAGGCGCCCAACGTCATCCTGGTCGGTGAGATCCGCGACAAGGAGACCGCCGACGTCGCGATCCAGGCGGCACTCACGGGGCACCTGGTGTTCTCGACGCTGCACACCAACGACGCGCCGAGTGCGCTGGCCCGGCTGATGGACATGGGCGTCAAGCCGTTCCTCGTGTCCGCGTCGATCCAGGCGATCATGGCCCAGCGCCTCGTGCGGCGGCTGTGCACGAGCTGCCGCCGGCCGCACGAGCCGGAGGACACCGAGTTGCGGGCGGTGGGGCTGGCCCGTGAGCAGATCGAGGGGCGGGTGATCTATCGCTCCGACGGCTGCGCGGCCTGTGGATACACCGGTTTCTCCGGACGCGTCGCGGTGTTCGAGCTGCTCGTGCTCGACGGCACGCTGCGCGACATGACCTTCCGCAACGAGTCGACCATGGCCATCCGCGGGCAGGCCGAGCGCAGCGGCGCCATGTCGACGCTGCGCGAGGACGGCCTGCGCAAGATCCTGGCGGGCACGACGACGATCTCGGAGGTGCTCCGCGTGGTGCACACGATCGAATGAGCGGCGGCCTGCACAGCGGACGGCCCCTGGGCGAGATCCTCGTCGCGCAGGGGGCCTGCACCGACGCCGAGCTCCAGAAGGCCGTCGCCGAACAGGGGCGCGCGGGGGGGCTGCTGGGCGAGGTGTTGCTGGCCATGGGCGCGGTCGATGGCGATCAGCTGGCCACGGTGTTGGGCGTGCAGGCGGGCCTGGACGCGGTCGACCTCGATGCGCTCCACGTCACGCCGGCCGTCGTGGCGCGGCTCGACGGGCCGACGGCCGCGCTCTACCGGGCGATCCCGGTGCGCGAGGAGGGCGACACCCTGGTCGTGGCCCTGGCCGACCCGCTCAACGTGAACCTGCTCGACGACCTCGCCTTCGTGGTCGGGAGCGAAGTCACCGCGCTGATCGCCGGGGACTCCGCCGTGGACCGCGCGCTGCAGCGCTACTACCCGGACGCCGCTCCCGGCCACATGCACGAAGTGGTCACCGAGGCGGCCGCGGACCTGGGCTCGATCGACCTGGAGGACGCCGGGGCCTTGGCGGCCGCCGCGCCCGTGGTCAAGTTGCTCAACTACATCCTGCTGCAGGCCATCCGCGACAAGGCCAGCGACATCCACCTGGAGCCCTACGAGAACGAGTTCAAGGTGCGCTACCGCGTCGACGGCGTGCTGTTCGAGGTCGAGGCGCCCCCGCCGGCGCTGGCACAGGCGCTGATCTCGCGCGTGAAGGTCATGTCCAACCTGGACATCGCCGAGACGCGCGTTCCGCAGGACGGACGCATCGAGCTGATGCTGGGCGGCCGGCCCATCGACCTGCGCGTGGCCACCATGCCCACCGTGCATGGCGAGGCCTGCGTGCTGCGCGTGCTGGATCGCAGCGTGGTCTCGCTGGATCTCGACAACATCGGCCTGCGGCCCGACGACAAGGCGCAACTCATCGCGCTGCTGGCCCGGCCCCACGGCATCGTGCTCGTGACCGGGCCGACCGGCTCGGGCAAGACCACCAGTCTCTACTCGGCGCTCAACAAGCTCAACCAGGTCGAGCGCAAGATCATCACCGTCGAGGACCCGGTCGAATACGACCTGGACGGCATCATCCAGGTGCAGGTCAACGAGGACATCGGCGTGACCTACTCGCGGGTGCTGCGCACGATCCTGCGCCAGGACCCGGACATCCTGCTGGTGGGCGAGATCCGCGACCGGGAGACGGCGCAGATCGCGGTGGAGGCGGCGCTCACGGGACACCTGATCCTGTCGACGCTGCACACCAACGACGCCCCGTCGACGGTGACGCGCCTGGTCGACATCGGCGTTCAGCCGTACCTGATCGTCTCGACGCTCGAGGCGGTCGTGGCGCAGCGGCTGGTGCGCACGATCTGCCCCGAGTGCCGGACCGGGTACGAACCCGACGACAACGTGCTGCGCGAGCTGGGGCTGGAACGCAGCGACGTCGCGGGCCGGCGCTTCGCCTACGGCAAGGGGTGCGAGGCCTGCAACTTCTCGGGCCACAAGGGCCGCCGCGCGATCTTCGAGACGATGGTCATGTCCGAACGTCTGCGCCAGCTGATCCTGGACGAGGCGGCGACCCAGGAGCTGCGCAACGCGGCCGTGGACGAGGGCATGCGCACGCTGCGTGAGTCGGGTCAGCTGGCCGTGCTCGACGGCATCACGACCGTCGAGGAGGTGCTGCGCGAGACGTTGCTGGAGCGGTGAACGACGCCCCCGCCCGGGCAGGGTGAACGCGGATCGGCGGAACCGCTTCCCGGACCGGAGCCCGAGCAGGGTGCCTCCCCCGACGAGTTCATCGAGGATCCCCGCGGGCACGCCTCTCCAGCGGCGGGCCCGCCGGCTTCTCCGCCGCGTCGACCACGCCGCTGCTCCTTGCCACGAAGGCC
>JAJDER010000099.1 GCA_029259725.1 Planctomycetota bacterium
AAGAGGCCCTGGCCGTCGAGCGACAGCAGCTCGTGCGCGAAGCCTTGGATGAGCTGGGCGGACGCTGCCGGGCGCTGATCGAGCAGCTCTACCTGGCGCCGCCGGGACCGTCGCGACCTGAAGGGCCGGCTCGCACCGGCCCCGCCTACGCGGAGATCGCCGAGGCGCTGGGCATGGCGGTCGGCAGCATCGGTCCGACTCGTCAGCGCTGCCTGGCGGAACTCGCCCGGATCCTCGAACGCAGGGGGCTGCATTGAACATGTGGCGAAGTCAACGGATTCAAAAGTCGGCTGCATTTTCGCGCCCCCGCGCGGACACTCCTCTTCCGGGGCACGGATTCCGTATGTCCCCGGCCTGCCTCGGACCCGACGACTGATGAGCCGCGTCAACTACGAACAGCTCCTGGAGGCCCTTCTCGGCGATGGTGCCGAGCTGCCCTCCAGCCCCGAAGCGGCTCGGGTGGGGCGGCTGCTTCGGACCATGCTGTCCGCGCTCCAGGCGGGTCCCCTGCCGGAGGTCCCGCCGCACCTGTCGCTGGCGGCGCGTCAGGTTCCCGAGTCGCTCGTCGCGAAGGCCGACGCACCACCGTCTTCGCTGCGGGCCCGGCTCACCGAACTCGCCGACCATGTCCTCGGCAGGCTGGTCTTCGACTCGGCGCGCCCGACACCGGCGCTGGCGTTGCGTGGCCCGGGCCCCGCGGCCCGCCATCTGCTCTACCGCTTCGACGACGCGGGCTACGAGCTCGACCTCGCGCTGATCGATCCCGACACCATCGTCGGCCAGGTGCTCGACACGAGCGCCGAACCCTCCGCCTTGGAGGACGCCGTGTGCGTGCTCGTCGGGGACGACGGCTTGCGACAGGCCGCGGTCGGCCGCCACGGCGACTTCCGTTTCGAGGGCGTCGGTCACCGGCCCACCGCGCTCCTGCTCGAGACCGGGACCGGTCGCTTCGTGCTCGAAGACCTCGGCCTGGGCGCGGGCACACCGACCCCCACGGACGAAGCGCCCTGATGCACCATCGGGACGCCCTGCTGACCGGACTGCTCGGCCTCACCGCGCACGACGTGTCGCCGGACGACCCGGCGACCCTGGAACTCTGGGCTCGGTTCGACGCGGCGGACGAGGATCAGCGCCGGGAACTCGTCGCTCGGTTGCGTGAGCGCGTCACCGAACTCGTCCACAGCCGTCCGCACGAGGCGCGCCCCCTGGCCGACGTGCTCGTACGCGCCGCCACCGGCCTGGCCGACCTGGTGCCCCTGGCCCTGCGTGGCCGCGCCACGGCAGCGCACTTCGTCGGCGACCACGACACCGCGCTCGAGACCTTCGACGAGGCGCGCCGACTCTACCTGGAACGGGGCGACACGCTGGGCGCCGCCAACGTGCAGCGCTCGCTCGTGGACGTCTACCAGATGCTCGGCCGCGCCGCGGAGGCGCTCGCCGTCGGTGACGAGGCCCGCACCGCGCTGCTCGCGCTGGGCGAGAAGCGACTCGCCGCCCAGGTCGACATGAACGTCGGCAACGTCTACACCCGCCTGGACGAGTACCCGGCCGCGCGGGAGTGCTACCTCCGCGCCCGCGACGTCTTCGAGGAGCACGACGACTCGCTCAGCGTCGCCTTCACCGAGTTCAACCGCTCGGTGGTGGAGATGAACGCGAACCGCTGCGACGACGCCGAAGAGGCGTTGCACACCGCGCGCAAGGGCTGGGCGGCAGCGAACATGGATGTGCACGTCGCCGAGGTCGACTACAGCCTGGCCTACCTGCACTCGCGCCGCGGACACTTCGACGTGGCGATCCAGGGACTGCGCGCCGCGCGCGACACCTTCGCCGACGTCGGCAAGCCCACCGGCCCGCCGCTCTGCGACCTGGACCTGGCCGAGATCCACCTGCGTCTCGACGCCCGACGCGACGCCCTGGTGCACGGCGAGCGCGCGGCCGAGGCCTTCGCCGAGCTGGGCCTCGACTACGAACTCGCTCGCGCCGAGGTCCTCACCGGCCTGGCCCGTGCACGTCTCGGCGAGGTCGAGGAAGCCCTGGCCGATCTGGACTCCGCCTCGGCCCGCCTGCGCGGCCTGGGCAACGAGGCCTACGCAGCCGCGGTCGAAGTGCAGCGCGCGGCGGTTCAACTCGCGGCGGGCGAGCCGGCCGAGGCCGCGGTGCGGCTCGAGCAGGCGAAGGCGACCCTCGCCGCACGCAACCTGGTCCTGCTCGTGGACCTGGCCACCGTCAACCTGGCGCTCGCGCGCTTGCGCTGTGGCGACCCCGAGGCGGCGTTGTCCTTGCTCGAGGAGCTGGGCAGTCGCGACGCCGACACGGTCCTGGACCGCCTCGTGAGTACCGAAGCGGCTGCCGTCGAAGCCGAGGCGCGCGCCGCTCTGGGTGACGACGCCGGGGCCGAGCAGGCCCTCCGCGCCGCGGTCGACGGCATCGAGCAGAGCTGGGCGCGCGTGCCGGGTCGCGACGTGCGCGTGGCCTTCTTCCGCGACCAGCATCGCATCTTCCTCGATCTGGCCTGGGCGCTGTCCGAGCGGGGAGCGAGCGAGGAGGCCCTGACCATCCTCGAACGCGGCCGCGCCCGCAGCCTGAGTGACAGCGAGTCACGCAAGCTGACCGGTGACGGCGAGCTGACCGCCGCGCGTGAGCGCCTCGACTGGCTGCTCGCCCGCCGCCTGGACGCCGAGTTCGGGCCATCCACGGGCGACCACGAGCTGCGCCGCATCGACGTCGCCGACCAGGACATCCGCGATGCCCAGCGGGACGTCGCCGCCCTGACCGCACCCGAGCCGGGCACGGCCCCCTCGGAGCGCCCGAGCTTCACCCCCGGCGACCTCGCCGCCGCGCGCCGCGAGGACGTCCTGCTGGCCTACATGGTCACGCGGCACGGAACGCGCGTGCTGATCGCCGACGACACCGGCGTGACCGGCGTGACGCTGCCCGTGGACGTCGGCCGTCTGCGCGCCCTGCGCGATCGCGTCTGGTTCCACGTCGACAAGCTGCGCCTGGGCCGCGAGTACGTCGCCAAGCGTCACCACCAGCTCAAGGCTTCCATGGACGCGGTGCTCGACGAGCTCGGCGACGCGCTGCTCGCGCCACTCATGGAGCGCATCGGCGACCGCCCGCTCGTCGTGGTGCCCTACGGCGACCTGCACGACCTGCCCTTCGCCGCCCTGCGCGTCGGCGGCCGCTACCTGGTCGAGACCCACGACGTCTCCACCGGCCTGTCCACGGGACTGGTCGCCCGCGCGCGGAGCAAGCCCGCCGCGGCGGCCGGCGACCTCAAGGACGTGCTGCTCGCCGCCAGCCACCATGACGAGCTGCCCGCGATCTCCGCCGAGTGTGCGGTGCTCCGCCACCTCTACGGCGACCGCGTGCGTGACGTGGAAGCCGAGCGGTTGCCGGAGCACCTGCGCGACGCCCCCCCACGCGGCGGCCTGCTCCACCTGGCCGGCCACGGGCGCTTCGAATCCGAACACCCGCTCTTCTCCACCGTGTGCCTCGGCCGCCGCTTCCTGCTCGCGCGAGACATCCTCGAGTGGGACCTCGACGCGCAGCTCGTGACGCTGTCCGGCTGTGAGACCGGGCGCAAGCTGCGCGTGGACGGCGAGGAGCTCCTGGGCCTCTCGTGGGCCCTGGCCCAGGCCGGCGCGCGCGCCACACTCGGCAGCCTGTGGGCCGTGGACGACGCCGACGCGGGTGCGTTCATGTCCGCGTTCTATGTCGCGCTCGCGGGAGGCGCGCCGGCGCGGGCCGCCCTCTGCGAAGCCCAGCGCCAGATGCTCGTGACGCATCCGCACCCGTGCTCCTGGGCCGCTTTCGCGCTGCTCGGGGATCCGGACGTGATCCTTCCCGCGCGCCGTCCGACTTCGGACGAGCGGGCCTGATGGGCGCCGGGCGCTGGAACGGCTCGCGTTCTCATGGGGCAGTTGCCCCACCCGCACGATGTGTCATCGCGATTTGGCCCCCCGCTCCACGACGATCGGGGGATACTGGAGACGTCGTAGGCCATGGCGCGGATCGAGCGCGCGGTGGACATGGCAGTGAACCTGATCGGGCAGCCGCATCCACACCACCCCGGTGGATGCACGAGAGTCATGCATGCAGCACGCTGGCGGCGTTCCTGGAAGACCCTGGGCGCGCCAACGGGTTGTCCGCACCTCTCCTTGAGGGAGTTCCACGATGATCCGTCATCGTCTCGCAACGTCGCTCGTCGGCGCCGTCATGGCCTTGACGTTCGCTTCCGTCCTCAGCGCGCAGTCGCTCTCGGTGCGGCCGGCCAAGCCGACCACGCCCTCCGGACCGACCTTCCGGTTCCTCGCCATCCTGGACGACGGCGCGGACGCGCAAGCCATCGCCAACCTGGCGGGCGCCGAGTTGGTGGCGAGCAACCTGTTCGCCAACATGCACCTGTTCCAGACCAAGGCCAACCTGGCGTCGAAGCAGCAGGATGAGCTGCTCGAGCAGCTCGCAGCGCTCCCCCAGGTCGTGTTCACCGAGCCCAACCAGCTCGTCGATCTCCCCGAGACCGGCGGCTGCAACGTGATCTCCGGCGAGATCGGCGCTCAGCAGTGCACGGTCCCGTTCGTGGATGGCACACCCACGACGGGCGAGTTCACCGGCCAGCCGAACCTGCATTCGATCAAGTACGCGTGGGCCAGCTGGCTTGCCGAGCAATACGTCACGCCCGGCCGCGCCGTCGTGGCCGTCGTGGACACCGGCCTCGACCACGATCACCCGGCCCTGGCCGGACAGATCCACGACCCCGGCTACGACTTCCTGCTGGACCAGCCCGGCGCCTTCGAGCTCGCCGACAGCCTCGACAACGACTTCGACGGTCTCGTCGACGAGGCCCACGGGCACGGCACGCACATCGCCAGCACCATCGCGCTGATCAACCCGAAAGCGGAGATCATGCCCTTGCGCGTGCTGGATGCCGAGGGCAACGGCGACGCGTTCGGCCTGGCCTGCGCGATCTTCTACGCGGTCGACAACAACGCGGACATCATCAACCTCAGCCTGAGCATGAACGCTCCGTCACTCTGCGTGGCGGCCGCTCTCGAGTACGCCGAGTTCGCGGGAGTGACGATCATCACGTCGGCCGGCAACACGGGGCTCAACTCGACCGAGGTGCTCTTCCCGGCCAACTACGACCCGGGGATGCTGGGCGTCCTGCTGCCCTTCCTGCCCAACTGGTACACCCCGGGAGCCAAGGTGCTCGCGGTCGCCGGCGTCGATCCGCTCATGTTCAAGGCGGACTTCTCCGCGGCCGGCCCCGAGGTCTCGGTGGTCGCGCCGGCCACCGACATCTACGCCGCGATGCCGGGCGGCGGCTACGCCTGGTGGTCGGGCACGTCGCAGGCCTGTGCGGTGGCGAGCGGCGTCGCGTCGCTGATCGTGTCCGTAGGCGAGGGCATGGAGGACGGGCTTCCGCTCCCGGTCATCGACCTGATCATGGACACCGCGCAGAGCGTCGACCAGATCAACCCGCAGCATGTGGGGCTGCTCGGATCCGGGCGCGTGGACGCCTGGTTCGCGGCGGCCGCCCTGGTGCTCAACCTGCCGCCGCCGGAGGACCCCGCGGCCGATCCCTAGCGGGACCGGCGGACGCCGGGCAGGCGCATCCGCATCCGTGAGCGCAGTTCATCCAGGGAGTGCTCCGTCCCGCGCCAGGACACGGTCCCCCGGCGGGTGCACACGACGGCCGTGCGCGTGACGATCCAGACCATGGCCAGGCCACCGAGCGGCCAGCACAGCGACGGCAGCAACGGTCGCTGGGCCCAGATCGACATGGCCCCGCCGGTGACCAGGATCGACAGCACCGCCAACGCACCGAGTTCGCGCAGGCCGGGCACCCCGAGCGGCAGGCATGCGACCAGCGGCCCGACGTAGGCGAGCAGCGCGAACACGACCATGAGCACGACGCGGTGCAGCCGGAAGTTCGCCATGGCGAAGGTGTTCTTCTCCAGGCCGAGGGTCATCGCCCGCAGGTCGCTGTACCAGGCCACGCGCACCAGGTCCTGGCCCGAGACGACACCGCAGCGCGCGCCCGATTCCTTCAGCAGCTGCCCGAGCACGAGGTCGTCCGCCACGTCCATGGCCAACGCCTCGACACCGCCGATGCGTTGCAGCGCCTCGCGCCGCACGAGGTTGAACGCACCGACCCCGATGGACGCCGAGGAATCGGGATCCTCCACGGCCCAGAGGCGGCTGGAGATCGTGAAGCCGGTCCCGAAGGCCGCGATCACGCACTCGAGCAGAGGCCCGGTCTCGGCGAGGTCCGGCATGGCCACGATCGAGTCGTAGCTCCCGGCCTCGGCCCAGGCCACGGCGCGCCGCAAGGTCTCCGGCGCGAAGTGCACGTCGGCGTCGGTGAAGAGCAACCACTCCCCGCTGGCGATCTCGGCCGCGCGAGCGAGGGCATGGGGCTTGCCCAGCCAGCCCGGCGGGAGCACCTCGACGTGGACCGCCGTCGTGCGCGCATCCTCGAGCGCCATGCGATCCACGAGCGACGCCGTGCCGTCGGTCGAGCGATCGTCGACGAGGATGATCTCGAGCTCCGGGTAGTCGAGCGCGCGCCGCGTGCGCTGCGCCGCGGGCAGGGTCGCGGCCTCGTCGCGCGCGGGGACCAGGATCGACACCGACGGCCAGCGCTCGGGCCGCACGATCGGCCGTCGTGCGAGCCGGGGCACGAGTCGCACCGTCTTCCAGGCCATCCACGGCAGCACCAGCCAGATCGCGCACGCCGCCGCGAGCGGCAGACCGAGCATCCACTGACCCACGCTCACTCGTGCTCTCC
>JAJDER010000100.1 GCA_029259725.1 Planctomycetota bacterium
CACCGGGAACGGCCCGGCGCCGGTCGTGCCGACGACGATCGCCGCTCCCGGACCGTCGGCGATGATCCCGTAGGCGGCGTTGCACACGAAGGTCGAGTCGCCCAGGAACGACGAGTACAAGAGCTCGGTCTTGTCCGCCGACACCGACATGACGAACACGTCGCCGCAGCCGAAGCTGTAGTCGGTGTCGTGGGCGCCGGGCGTCACCGGGAAGTCCGACGACGAGGTGACGCCCGCCGCCATCACGATGCCATCGGAGTCGATCGCAATGGCACTGATCCGGTCCTGCGCACCGCCCGATCCACCCATGTACCCGTACCAGTCCAACGCCGACAGGTCTTCATCAAGACCCACGAGGAAGGCATCGGCAAAGATCGCCGGACCCGGGTTGAACGTCACAGGGGGAAGAGGGTAGGGGAGACCCGAAGCGCGACCACCGAGGACGACGGCATCACCCTCGACGTTCAACGCGCGGACCTGGGGCTCGAAGATGGTCGACGCGACCAGGGTCGCCCCATCCGCCGACAGCCGCGAGACGAAGTCCCCCATCGACCCGGCGATCTTCTCGTCGAGTGCACCGGGCGTCGTGGGGAAGTCGGTGGAGAACGTCTCCCCCACGATCACGATGTCACCCGACGGCATCCTCGCTGCGGTCTTGACCAGATCACTTGCCGCGCCCCCGAGGAAGGTCGACCACGCGAGCTGAGCGTTCCCGGTCTGCGTCGGATCGAAGCTGAGCAGGAACCCATCGGAGACCCCGTTGAAGGTCGGATCGTAGGTGCCGAGAGTCGATGGGAACGTGGGGGAACGCGTGTAGCCCGCGACGGTCAGTCGCCCGGACTCCTCCGCGAAGATGAAGCTCGAGGTGTCGGTCTCCCCACCTCCGATGAATGTCGAGTAAAGGAGACTCGAGCATGTCGGATCGAACAGAGCCACGTAGGTGTCGGTGATCCCTCCACCGTAGGCCGTCTGGAACGCGTCAGCCGTCACGGGACAATCGGCGCTGCGGGTCCCACCCGTGATCGCGAAGTTTCCGGCAGAGTCCACGTCAAGGGCTTCGACGGCCTCGACGTCTGACCCACCAAAGTACGTCGAGACGAGCAGTGCACTGCCGTCTGCGCTCAAGATCGAGATGGTGGCATCCGTCGGGACGATGCTGGTCTCAGAGTAGACCCCTGGCGTCGTGGGGAAGTTGCTGGACAACGTGCTGCCAGCAACGACGACTTCACCCGACTCGAGTCTACGGACAACGAACGGCCTCTCATCACTGTTCCCGCCGAGGTAGGTGCCCCAGGTGACCCCAGGATCGATCACCAGCGGTCGGCCGTGATCCCAGCCCCCTGGAATCACGAACCCGTAGCGCAGATCATCCAGCAGTTCGTATCGACAATCCACGACCTCGCGCCCACCCGACGCCGTGACCTGCCAGACTTCCGGGCGATCCTGGACGACTTCGCCGACCGGCGTCTCCACGATGAGCCGGCCCAGGCGATCGATGCGCAAGCCATCCGCACCGTCACAGCGCACCACGAAGTCGGTCAGGTCCGCTCCGGGATCCAGGAGCACATCGTATTCCACCGCGCCCTTGCCCTCGTACAGCGCGAGGTCAATGCCGTCGTAGAGCCCGCGATAGCGCACGCTGGCGAAGGACGGCACATGGCGCTTCCACCTGTCCGGGTCGGCGCCGAGGAAGTAGTGGCGCTGCGTGACGGTCCGCCCTTCCCCAACGAGGCGGACGTCCGGGTTCGCGCCCTCGAAGACGAAGTCCACCAGGCAGACCCGGCGCTCGTCATCGCCGCGCTGCTCGAGCCGGATGCCGAGCCGTCCCGGTTCGACGCGCAGGAAGCCGCCCGGGCGTTCGGCCACGAACTGCGCCGTCGTGTCCCACTGCCCGTCGTTGCGGATGAACTGCAGCGATAGGCGGCGCCCGAAGGACTCCACCGGCTCACGATGTTCCTCCGGAGCCGGGTGCGCGGCGGACGTCGGTCGACCCAAGTGCGCACGCCAATCCGGCTCGCCCCCACCAACCATCAGGCAGGCGACCAGGAGCACCAACGCCACGAACGCGATCCTGCGAATTGTCATGGGAAGTGGATCTCCCCGCGAAGCATGTCCATCCGCCCCACTTCGGTGTGCTGTGGGTCCTGCGTCCAACCCATCCCGCCGGTGAACAACTCGGCACGCGCATCGGGACCCTGCGAGTCCCCGGTGATGAGCAGGACATCGACCATGTCGACATCGATCACGCTCATGGCACCCAGGCAGCAGTCTATCTCGACCTGGAACGCCGTGGGTTGCCCCTCAGGGCGTGATCGCCTGCACGCCGTTGCTCGCCGCGACGTTCTGCGCCGCGCCCGGGTCCGCGATCCAGGCCTGGAAGTAGAGCGAGAAACCCGGCGGCAGTCCTGCCGGCCACAACCACGGCAGCAGCAGCGATCCGTCGGGGAAGGTGCCCAGCCCGATCTCGAACACGAACGGGAAGGGCACCAGCGTGCCGCCCTTGAAGGGCACGTCGCCCTGCACGAACCCGATGAACAGGATCGCCACGCTGTTCGGGTTGGCGTCGCGCACGCTGATGCCGCCGGGGGAACCCGACTCCAGCGTGCCCGTGCCGATCATGAGCGGCTCCAGCCCGTTGCCGCCGAGCTTGCCCCCACCGACGTTCACCCACGGCGGCAGGCTGAAGCGCGCGAAGAAGGCGTCGCCGCCGCCGTCGTAGCCGAGGTCGAAGCCGTCGAGCGAGGTGGGCAGGTCCTGGGAGTAGGTCTCGCCCACGACCAGCGCTGCGCCCTGGGCATCGAGCGCCACGCTCTCGGCGCGGTCGTCGTCGAGGCCGCCATAGAGCGTCGCGTAGCGCAGCGCGCTGCCGTCTGCGGCGAGACGCACGAGGTAGGCGTCCTCGCCCCCGGCCGGGCCCGCCGCGCCGAGCGTCGTCGGGAACAGTTGTGAATCCGTGCCGCCGGCGACGGTGACCTCACCGAAGCCGTCGGGCGACAGGGCCAGTCCGCCGGCCACGTCCTCGCCCTCGCCACCCAGATAGGTGAGCCACAGCAGCGTGGAGCCGTCGGCCGACAGGCTGCCGACGAAGGTGTCGCTCTCGCCACCGCCGTAGCTGGACTGCACGGCGCCCGCGGTCACGGGCAGGTCGCCGCCCTCGGTCAGGCCGTGGAACGTCGCGGTGCCGCCGGCGTCGCGCGCCACGCCGGCATCGATCTGCACCTTCTCGGCGCCGCCCAGAAAGGTGGACCAGACCAGCGCGCTGCCGTCCGCGGTCAGGCGCGTGACGAAGCCGTCGTTCTCCGTGCCCGACGGCCCGTTGTAGGTCTCGTCGAAGGCGCCCGAGGTGGTCGGGAAGTCCGCGCTGCCGCTGAAGCCGAACACGGTCACCTCGCCGGTCGGCATGACGTCGAGGCCCAGGCCCTCCTCGTTCAGGGTGCCGCCGAGATAGGTGGACCAGTCCAAGGCGGAACCGTCGGGCGAGAGGCAGGCCACGAAGGCGTCGGCGGTGAAGAAGATCGAGTCGAAGCTCTCGTCGAAGGCGCCCGCGGTGACCGGGAAGGCTCCGCGCGTGCGGCCGGTGACGTAGGTGGCGCCGGCCGCGTCCACGACGACGTCCATGGGCAGGTCGTCCTGCGTGCCGCCGAGATAGGTGGACCACTCCAGCGCGCCGGTGCCGTCGAAGCGCGCGACGAAGCCGTCTTCGGCTCCGGGTCGCAGCTCCGCATGGGCGCCGGGGGTCGTCGGGAAGTCGTCCGAGAAGGCGCGGCCGACCACGGTGACCTGATCGCCTCGCAGGGCCAGCGCCGTGCCGGTCTCCTGCTTGAGGAAGTTGCCGTCGTTGCCGCCGAAGTAGGTGGCGTAGACGAAGCCGCCGGTGTCCGGATCGAAGCGCGCCACGAACGCATCGGCGAGGCCGTTCACCGCGCCCTGGAAGGCACCCGGCGTGTCGGGGTACTGCGCCGAGGCGGTCATGCCGACCAGGTAGACGTCGCCGTCGTCGCCCACCGCGATGTCGGTGGCGACGTCGCGCAAGGTGCCGCCCAGGAAGCTGGCGTACTCGAGCCCGGGATCGATGACCAACGCCTGCTCCGGATCGCGACCGGGCACGACGAAGCCGAAGCGGCCGTCACCGAGCAGACGGAAGCGCGCCCGCACCGGCGTGCGCGTGCCGTCGGCGTCCTCCTGCCAGGCGGCGGGGATGGTCTGGCGCAGCGGGCCGGCGGCGGTGTCGGCCAGCAGCACCTGGCGGCCGTCGTGGCCCCGGATCAGGCGCAGCCCGGAGGCTCCCTCCAGGCGCAGGGCCAGGCCCTCCGGCGCCGTGCCGGGGGCGAGCAGCTGGTCGTACTCGAGGCCCTCCTCGCCCTCGCGCACGAGCAGGTCCGCTCCCGGCCACGCGCCGCGGTAGCGCACCGCGGAGACGACCGGCACGTCTTCGTGCCACGCGGACGGCTCGCTGCCGCGGTAGACGTGGACGCGTCCGGTGACCTCACCGACCGGCTCGAGCTGCATCGAGCCGGCGGCCGCAGCCTCGGCCACCCCTGCCTCGGCCACCCCTGCCTCGGCCACCCCTGCCTCGCCCACCGCAGCCTTGCCCACCGGCTCGGGCGTGAGCCGGAGCGCCGCGCCGGCGCCCTCGCCCTGCACCGTGAGCGTCAGTCCCTGCTCGTGCAGGAACACCGTGAGTGGGCCGCGACGCGACACGAAGCGCACGGCGGGATCGTGCTGACCGTCATTGCGCTCGAAGCCGGGCGCGGGGCGCGCAAGCGCATCGGTCGAGACGGTCTGCGACGAGGCGGCCGGCAGGGCCACCCACGCCGCGGCCAGGAGCAGCGGGAGGATGCGCATCGGGGAGGTCGGACCAGGGGAGGAGCTGCGAGCCGGGCAGGGAGCGGGAAGCGAGATCGGGGACCCGCTCGGGCTTCATCGGCACCAGGATACTCCGCGCTGCACTCCTCCGGGAAAGCGTGTCCCGGCGGCCTCCGTCGCAGGGCTCAGGTGGCGGGCAGGGTCACCGGCCAGATCGCCGCCAGCGCCGCGCGCACGGCCCCGACGTCCGCCAGGTCGACCTCGATCCCGGAGTGCATCGGGCCCCAGCGCGGGGCGTACAGGTCCAGGAAGCGCTCGCCGTCCAGGT
Organism: Planctomycetota bacterium; assembly: GCA_029259725.1. Taxonomy (GTDB): domain Bacteria; phylum Planctomycetota; class B15-G4; order B15-G4; family B15-G4; genus JAJDER01. Next base: position 5,135 of record JAJDER010000100.1, read on the forward strand.
CGGGGCGGCGGGCGCGCCCGGCTGCGGCCATGACGTCGGCCAGCCGCTCGGCGTGCTGCTCGGCCAGGGCCCGCACGTCCTCCTCGGTCAGCAGGCCGGCCGCCGCCGCACGCCAGTCGCGCCGCCCGAGCGACAGGCCCGCGGCGTCGAGCAGCCACTCCGCGGGCACGCTCTTGAAGCCCTTGCGCGCCGCGCGTTCGGTCAGGTGGTGCAGGCCCGCGAGGCCCTGACGCTCGCTGATGCGCGAGACGAGCAGGAAGGCGCAACCGTAGAGCCCCGGCCGCGCTTCGGCGCCGAGCGCGAGGGCATCCAGCCCGGCCACGTCCGGCGCGAAGAGATCGGTGAGCTCCACCCGTCCGCGATCGTCGGCGGTGGTGAGCTGGATGCGCGCGGGCCAGTCGGGAATGGGCGGGGCGGCGCTCCCGAGCACCAGGCGCATGGACAGGCCACCCAGGGCACTGCCGGCATCCGCGAGCCGGCCCGCCCGGATGCGCGCGGCGGCGCCCGGGCTGACCGTGGTGGCGACCACGTCGGCCAGACCCTCCTCGATCACCGGCGGCAGGGTCTCCCAGCTGTCACCGAGAGCCGCGTGGACCAGTTCGTGTGCCAGGGTCGCCGACATGGAATCCCGGCCGCCGGCGCGGATGTGGATGCGCCCGCTGTCGTGGATGTGGAAGCCATGGATGCCGTCGTCGGCCGGCGTCCACAGGTAGTAGGCCAGGCGCTCCTGGACCCAGACCTCCACCGGCTCGTCGCGCGTGTCGGGGAGCAGGTCGAGGACCTCGGGGCGCACCTGCTCGAGCAGGGCCCCGACGACGGCGGCCTGTTCGGCGGTCGTCGCCCGCACCACGCCACCGTGCGCACGCGACATCGCCTGCGGCGCGGGCGCGTAGCAGGACAGCAGCACCAGCAGTGCTCCACCCACGGCGCCGGCCAGGAAGCTCGTGCGTCTCCAGTGCGTGCCCAACAGGTGATCCTCGAAGGTCCGGAGGCCGATTGTAGTCCCGCTCCCCCGAGTCGAAACGCGATCGGCGCCGATGAGCCGGGCCGATCCCGCACCCGCACACGGTCTCCCCGGTCCCGGCGGCCCTCAGGACCCCGTCGACGAACAGAACTGCTCGTAGTCGACGTAGCCGGGGAAGCTGGCGCCGTCGCCGCAGTAGGTGCACGACGGGTCCCGGGCGAGGCGCAGGTCGGTGAAGCGCTGGGTCAGGGCCTCGTAGTGGATCAGCCGGCCGACCAGGGGCTCGCCGAGGTCGAGCAGCAACTTGACGGTCTCGATCGCCTCCAGCAGGCCGATCACGCCGGGCAGCACACCGAGCACGCCGGCCTCGGCGCAGGACGGGGCCAGCTCGGGCGGCGGAGGCTCCGGGTACAGGCAGCGGTAGCAGGGTCCCGGGTCCGGCGAGCGACCGGGCCAGAAGACGGTGACCTGACCTTCGAAGCGGAACACCGAGCCGTGCACGTTGGGGATGCCCAGCTTCACGCAGGCGTCGTTGACCAGGTAGCGGGTCGGGAAGTTGTCGCTGCCGTCGACGATGACGTCCTGGCCCGCGAACAGGCGCTCGACGTTGGTCGACGTCAGGCGCTCGCGGTGGACGGTGACGTTCGTCGTCGGGTTGAGCCGCAGCAGCGCCTCCCGCGCGGACTCGACCTTGGGGCGGCCGACGCCGGCGTCGGTGTGCAGGACCTGGCGTTGCAGGTTGCTGCGGTCCACGACGTCGTCGTCCACCAGGGTCAGCGTGCCGACACCCGCGGCGGCGAGATACTGGGCGATCGGGCAGCCGAGGCCGCCGGCACCGACGAGCAGCACCTTGGCGGCGAGCAGGCGCAGCTGCCCGGCCTCACCGATCTCCGGCATGAGCAGGTGGCGGCCGTAACGTTCGCGCTCGGCGCCGTCGAGCGTGGCGGGAACTTCCACGGGCAGGCCGTCGGATTTCCAGCGGTTGAAGCCGCCGACGACGGAGTGGGCGTTCGTGTAGCCCATGCGCTGCAGGCCCTCGGCGGCGAAGAGCGAGCGCACCCCGCCCGCGCAGATCACCAGCACCTCGGCGTCGAAGTCGGGCGCGGCGTCCTCGACGCGCAGCTCCAGGAAGCCGCGCACGATGCGCGCGGCCCCCACCGGGCTGCCCTGGGCGACCTCGTCCGGTTCGCGCACGTCGATCAGCACGGCACCCGCGCGACGGCGGGCCTCGGCCTCCTCGGGCGTGACCTCGGGCACGAGCTGCTTGAGCTCGGCGAGCCGGCGGTCCTTGGCACTCATCGCGGGTCTCCTCGCACGGCCGGCAGGGCCGCGTCCTGGTCGAGCAGCGGTTCCTCGACGAAGTGCGCCTCGTCGGTCAGCCGCCACGAACGCAGCGTACCGATGCCGGCGGCACCCACCGACGCGATCACGTAGGACCAGCCCGACCACGCGGCCGCCCGGTCGGTCTCGCTCGGTCGCGCGGGATGATCCGGGTGGCTGTGCCAGATGGCCACGAGTTCCCGTCCCACGGCGCGGGCGGCGAGGTCGGCGGCCATGAAGTCACCCGGGTCGACTTCGTAGCGATCCGCCGGGTGCTCGGTGTCGATGTTCCGGGCCGACACCACGCCGGTGACGACCGCGCCACCCTCGCGCTGCTCGCCCACGAGCACGCCGCAGGTCTCGAGCGGATACCCGCCGCGCACGATCTCCTCGAGTTCGGCGCGGAGCTTCGGGGGCAGGACCAGCACCGTGCGGCTCAGCACCATGCGGCTCAGTAGCGGCCGGCGGCCACGAGCCGGCCCTGGATGTCGAAGCGCGTCCAGTAGCGACACGTGTCCCACATCCAGGTGCGGCCGGCCGGCGGCCCCTGCTCATCCACGGCAGTGGGGTGCGCGCGCATGGCGAAGGTCACCTCCTGCCAGGTCATGCCGGTCACGAGGCGCGACTCCCGCACCGCCTGCATCCGCCACGCCTCCGGCAGGGGCTCCTCGCGCATCCAACCCTGCATCTCCACCGAGACCTCGGGCCGCGCCTGCAGCGCGATCTCGTTCTCGGGCACGCGAACGAGCAGGAACCCGTCGGGGACGTTCGGCGGCGGGTCCGTCGCCGGCAGCCGCGGATCGAGCGCCGAGCAGGCGCCCAACGACAGGCCGAGCGAGAGCAACGGGAGGGCGACCAGGCAGACCAGCGCGGGCTTGAGCATCCCCCCAGCATAGAATCGCGCCGCCCATCCTCCCACCGCGACCCGAGGCCCATGCCCCACCCACCCAGCCCCGATCTCCATGCCTGGGAACGGTCGGCGGCCCAGATCGTGCGCCAGGTGGCCCATGCACTGGTCCGGCCGTCGTTCGGCGGACCCCTCGCGGACCACCACTGGGCCACCGAGACGCAGGTCCACACCCACGCCGACGAGCAGGCCGGCGCGGCGCTGGAGGCGGCGCTGGCCGCGCGTTTCCCGGGACACGGCCTGATCGTGGAGGACCGCGAGCCGGTGCCGGGAGACGGTCGGCACGTCTGGTACGTGGACCCGATCGACGGCAGCGCCAACCACCTGCGCGGCATCCCGTACGTCGCGGTGACCGTCGGCCTGACCCTCGACGACGTGCCGGTGGTCGGCGTGGTGCACGACCTGATCCGGGACGTGACCCTGAGCGCGTCGCGCGGCAACGGTGCCCGCGCGCTGGTGGAGGGGCAGCTCACGGAGATCCGCATCGCCGCGACCGAGCGGTTGTCGGACGCCATGTTGATCGCGCACCTCGCGCGCCGCGGACCGCTCCTGGGCCGGCCCGACGCGCTCCAGCGCATGCTCTGGAACGTGCGCAAGATCCGCTGCATGGGTTCGATCGCCCTGGACCTGGCGCTGCTCGCGACGGGCGAGGCCGACCTGCTGGTGGTGGGACGCGGCAAGCCCCAGCGCATGCTCGACATCCTCGGCGGGTTGGTCGTGCTCGAGGAGGCCGGCGGCAAGGTCTGCACCGCGAGCGGCGACCCCGTGAGCCCGGCCACGCGCACCCTGGTCGCGGGTCCGCCAGCCCTGTGCGACGCCTTCGTCGAACTCATGGCCGGCGACGACCTGGAGAGCTGGACCTCCGACCTGGCCGCCGCCCCCGACGACGCTCGCTGACCTGGACAGCGGATCCGCGACGCGCTCGTCCCGGGGCGGCTCGGCCGTGGACCGCGTCGAGCGCGCGTCTCGCGCCTTCCGACGTGGCGTGAGCATGTCGGCACGCCCCCGGCGGCGGCCCGACCCGTATCGTGGGCCTGGCCGGGACCCCGATCCTGGCCCGACGCCTCCTCCTCGCAAGCGCGGAGCCGCATCCCGCAACGAGTCGGTCGGAGGAGAGGAGGCGAGCAAGGGCATGGAGGAGCTGCAATGAGTCGTGAGCGTCTGATCCTGGTGGGCGTGGCCGTGGTCGCCCTCGGCCTGGTCGGCATGCTGGTCTTCGGTGGAGGCGACGACGAGCCCGTCGCTCCGACGGTGGTCCTGCAGGATCGGGACACCGACGAGGCCGGGTCCATGAGCGCCGAGGTCGACGCCCACGCGGAGACGGGCCCCGAGCTGCTGCGCGTGCTGGCCGACCCGCTCGCGAGCGCCGCCGATCTCGACGCCCGGGTCATGCCCGAGGCGTACCGGCGCGACCTCGGCATCGTCAGCGGTCGCCTGGTGGAGGGCGACGGCACGCCCGTGCCCGACATGGCCGTGGCGCTGGTCGGTGGCCGGCCGTCGATGGTGCTCGAGCCCGCGTCGACCTTCCTGGCCCTGAGCCAGGCCGAACTGCTGGAGAGCGTGGACCCGCTGTCGGGCGTGATGGACGTGATCGTCGGCGACGATGTCACCGACGAGGAGGGCCGCTTCCAGCTCGTCGACCTCGAGCCGCGCACGATCGGCGCCCTGTTGATCGACGCCGGCGGCCCGCGCGCCCACGTGGCGTTCCTGCCCGCGACTCCCGAGAGCGGCGAGCACAAGGACATCGGCGACATCGTCATGCCGGGCTCGATCACCTTCGTCGGGCGGGTCGTCGACCAGCGCGGCAAGGCCATCCCCGGCGCGCGCGTGCGGGCCACGAACCTGCCCTCCTACGCCGTGGGCATGGGCTTCGCGGAGTACCGGGCGGGCGGTGGCATCCTGGCCATCGACGACGACCGCAAGTTCTCCTACATCCCGCCGGCGCACTTCTCGCGCCTCGAACGGCTGCTGCCCTTCCCGACCACCGAGACCGACGCGGACGGCGCCTTCGAACTCACCGGCGTCCCGCCCGGCCTGGTGTCGGTCGCCGCGGACCACATCGACTACATCGCGCTCGTGCACGGCCCCGTGCCGTCGGGTGCGACCGGCGCGCGCCGCGACCTGGGCGCCCTGCACCTGATGGACGGCTCGGCCCTCGTGGGGCGCGTCATCGACAGCGACGACGCCCCCGTCGAGGGCGTCGTGGTCCACGCGGGCAACCAGATCGCGATCGGGCCCGTCGCCGTGCTCAAGGGCCCCGTCGTGACCGACGCGGAAGGGCGCTTCGAGATCAAGGGACTCAAGCCCAGCGCCGCGTACGCCCGCGCGCTTCCGCCGGACCGCGCCGATCCGATCCTGACCGACGTCGTCTACCCGGGCACCGAGGAGCTGATCCTCGAGATCCCCGCCCCGCGCGACCTGACCGTCACCCTGCTGGCCGGCGAGGAAGCGCACGTCTCGGGCGCGCGCTTCTGGGGCCGCCGAGCCGACGCCTTCCCGGAAGAGGTGCCGTTCCTCGTGGACCCGCCCCGCGCGCTGCGTTCGGCGGAGAGCCTGGAGGAGCCGGGCATCTACACCCTCGCGGCGCTCGATCCGGTGGAGTGGGAGCTGGCCGTGCGCGTGCCCGGCCACGTGATGCACACCTTCAAGGCCGACCTGTCGGTCAAGGACGCCGCCATCGAGGTCGTGCTCCCCACCCCGGAGACGCTCACGGTCACGATCGTCCGCGCCGGCGACGGCACGCCGGTCGAGTGGGCGCGCGTGACGGTCAAGGAGGACCGCAAGGACTTCCCGCTCGTCGCGCGGCGCACGAACGGCGACGGCGTGGTCGTCTTCGACAACCTGACCAAGGGCGAGTACGACCTGGACATCAACTACCCCGGGCTGGCCATCACCGAGACCGAGGTGGCGCTCCCCGAGCAGTCCGCCGTGACCATCGAACTGCAACTCGGCGGCACCATCGTGGGCACGGTCAGCGACAACGGGCGCCCGCCCACGATCCCGATCATGCTCACGCTGGAGCCGCGCGGCGGGAGTGACGGCGACGCCGAGGTGCCGCGCATGACCACCGCGCTGCCCGACGGTTCCTTCGCGTTCCACCGCGTCGACCCGGGCCGCGTGGAGATCCAGGCGCGCGATGCGACGCACCTGGGGAAAGGCATGGAGGGCCTGTTCACCATGGCCGCGGAATCGCCCCTGGCGGAAGCCGAGGTCGAGGTCGCGCCGGGCGGCGAGTCCAGCGTGGAACTCCTGCTGGGCAGCACCTGGGAGGACATGGACACCGGCTTCGTGCGCGGCACGCTCTACGTCAACGGAGCGCCGGGCAGTGGCTGGCGCGCCTCGACCTGGGGCAAGCTGCGACGTTCGACGACGGTGAATGGCGACGGCAGCTTCGATCTGGGCCGCGTCGCCGCCGGCAACGTGGACGTGCTCTTCTCCCCGGGCGGGGGCGGCTTCATGGGACCCATGGGCTCGGTGGACGCGGTGTCCGTCGAGGTCGGCCTGGAGGAGACGGTCTGGGTCGAGGGTTCGCTGTCCACCGGCTCGGTGTCGGGTCGGGTCTACGGCCCGAACGGCCGGCCGCTCGAGGGCGTCCCCGTGCAGGTCCTGCCCACGGGAGACGAGCAGAAGAAGTGGTGGCGGCAGAACTTCGCCATCACCGGAACGGACGGGAGCTTCACCGTGGAGCCCGTCGCCGCCGGCGAGTACCGCGTGGAGACCCGCGCCGACGGCTACGCGCGCGGCTCGTCCGACGACTTCGAGGTGCGCGAGATGGCGCGCGTGAGCGGTCTGGAGCTCCGGCTGGTCGCCGCGCTGACGCTGAGCGGCACGGTCACGCTCGTCGGCCTTGACGAACCGCCGCGATACAAGTGGCTGATGGCCACGCGCGAGTCGGACGGCGCCAGCGACGCCACCGGCATCCGGGACGACGACGGTCACTTCGATCTCGATCAACTCGGCCCGGGCACCTGGACGCTGCGCGTCGCCACCGAGCACGGCGAGGAGGCCTTCGAGCCGATCGTGGTGGAGGTGGCCGAGTCGCGCTCGGACCTGGACCTCGAGTTCCTGTTCATCCCCGAGGACGAACAGACCGACGCCCTGGAGGCGCTCAAGGCGCTTGGCTACCTGGACGGCTGAGCGCGGGCGCCGCGGCAGCCGCGGGCCCGGCACCCACGGGCCCGGTGGCCGCGGGCCGGCACCCGCGGGGCCGGCACCCGCGGGGTCGGTGGCCGCGGGCTCGGTGGCCGCGGGGTCGACGGCCGCGGGGTCGACGGGCTTCAGCCCACCGGCTGCAGACGCGGGAACATGTTGCGCAGCGATTCGCGCAGCCAGAGGTCGGTGCTCTCGCCCTCGACCGGCGGCCCGTCGTCATCGTCGTCGTCGCGGCGGTCGCGCGAGATGATCAGGATGCGCGCGCGAGAGATCGCGTTGCGGGTGACGTGGGCGTCGACACCGGCGATCCCGTCGGTCTCCGGGTCCACATCGTGCAACACGACGCGCACGCCCTGCAGCCCGACGAAGTCCGCCTCCCCCACCAGCCCCGGGTCCGCACGCTGGATGTGCCGCTCGAAGAGCCGCTCGAGCACGTCACCGACCTGCACCGGCGTGACCGAGTCCTCGATGTAGTAGACGTCCACGCCGGCGCGCGTGCTGACCTCGTGCATGAAGCGACGCAGGCGTGTGCCCAGCACGGACTGGAAGGTCTGGCCGAAGGTCATGGCCGGCGGGCGGTCGACGTTGCCGCGTTCGTCGTCGCGGGTCAGGCCCACGACCAACCAGCAATGCGGCACCAGGAAGGTGCCCTCGCCGCGGTCGGACATGCGCGGGCGCATCGAGGTCAGCAACCGCTCCAGGGCTTCGCGGCAGCGCTCGGCCTTGTCGCGCTCGTCGGCCTCGGAGAGCGACGCGGTCGGGTCCGGCGAGAGCAGGAACAACGCCGGGGGAATGCGCGCGAGGGGCACGCGCGAAGGCGGCATGAGTCCGCCGGGCAGCCCGACCAGCAGATCGGCGTCCTCGGGACCCGGCAGGTCGTCCTTGACCACCAGCCGCCAGCCGGCCGCCTCGATCGTGCTGCGCTCGGACGCCAGCGCGCGGGCCTCTTCACCGGGGACGGCCCACAGCACGCGACTCCGCTCGAAGGCCGGGTCGAAGAGCCGGCGCCGGCGATTGAACTCACTGATCGCGAGCATCGCGCTGCCGGTGTAGAGCCACGCCGACGACCAGGCGTAGAGCGCGAGCAGCAGGTCCGTGACCGGGAAGCCCGAGCCCGGCTCGCGCGGGATCAGCAGCGCCGCGACCAGGAAACCCTCGAGCGCCGCCGTGCGGTAGCCATCGCGCAGCAGCCGGCCCAGTCGCGTCGTGCAGGCCGGCCCTTCGTGCCCCAGCGCGATGTTGAGCCACGGTGCGTTGGGCGGCTCCACGGCCTGGACCACCGAGGGCAGCAGGCAGGCGAAGGCCAACACGCCGACCGCGCCCTGCAACCCGACCTCGGCGTGCAGCGTCGCGAGCAGCAGCACCACGGCGCCGAGCACGAGCATCGTCGCGCCGAGCCGCGCGAAGCCCTCCAACCGGAAACGGCTCTTGACCACCTCGAGCACGGCCAGCACCGAGGCCGGCACCGAGACCGCCACGCCCGCCAGCAGCGTGATCCAGATCGCGGCCAGGGCGAGGATGTAGACGGTGTACGTGCCGGTCCCACGGGCGGCCTCGAGCACTTCGCGGCCGATGCCTTGCGCCGGGAGCAGGATCAGGGCCAGCAGCGCCAGCGCCATGACCGTGCGGCGCAGACCGGTGAAGGGCTGCAGCCGGGGGTGACGGGTGGGATGGAAGTCGAGCCCCAGGCTCAGCACCAGCCGGGAGCGCAACCAGCTCGCCGCGCGCACGGACCAGCGGATGACGGTCTGCGTCAGCGGCATGGGCCGGTAGCGCATCATCGAGCATCCGGCCATGAACAGCAGCGGCACCATCAGCACCCAGAGGATGTCGTCGATGTCGTTGCGGCCGTGGGGCCCGAAGAGCTCGATGGCCAGGACCAGCACGGCCGCGCACAGGACCTCCGGCGAGCGCAACCAGGTGCGCAGCGTCAGCCCGAGCGAGGAGTGCAGGAAGCGGTCCACGTTCTCCATCCTATCCGACGCGGGAATCGTCGGCCGAGCTACGATCCACGCTCATGACTCCCGTCGCGGCCGTGCTGCTCGATCTCGATGGCACCCTCATCGACGCCAACGAGGCGATCGTGGAGGGCGTGGCCGCGGTGACCGCGGGCCTGGGCCTCGCGGTGCCCAGCCGGGAGTGGTTGATGGGCCGCATCGGCAAGCCGCCCGAGGAGACCTGGTCCCGGATCGGGGCCGATCCCGTGGAGGCCAACCGGATCTTCGCCGAGCGCCACGGGGCCTCGGTGCGCGCCCGGTCGCGGGTGCTCGACGGCGTCACCGAGACCCTGATCGCCCTCACCGCCGCGGGCCTGCACCTGGCCGTGGCCACCACCCGGCTCCAGCACAGCGCCGACGCCGTGCTCGTCGAGAAGGGCCTGCGCGGGCACTTCCGGCTGGTCCTCGGCCGCGACGACGTGCCCTCGCCCAAGCCCGCCCCGGACATCATCCACGCCGCCGCCGAGCGCCTCGGTGTCCCCGTCGCGACCTGTCTGATGGTGGGCGACACCGAGGCCGATGTCGGCGCGGCCCGCGCCGCCGGGGCCCGGGCCTGGGCCGTGCTGGGCGGGATCGGAACCGAGCAGGCGTTGCGCGCGGCCGGCGCCGACTTCATCCTGTCCGGCATGGGTGAGTTGCCGCGGGCCATGCGGGAGCATGGTGTCCTCGGTCCCTGACCCCGGGGCCCGGAGCACGGCGGGAGCGCCACGGGCCCTCGACCTCCTCGGAGTCCTCCATGTTCTTCAAGAAGAACAAGATGCTGAAGGCCGGCGATCCGGCCCCCGCGTTCAGCGTCCCCGATCACGACGGCCACACCGTCAGCAGCACCGACCTGGCCGGCAAGCGCTACCTGCTCTGGTGGTACCCGAAGGCCGACACCCCTGGCTGAACGATTCAAGGCTGCGGATTCCGTGATCGAATCCGAGAGATCGAGAGCATCGGCCCCATCTACGGCGTGAGCTTCGACACGCCCGCCGAGAACAAGGCCTTCGCCGAGAAGTTCAGCTTTCCGTACCCGCTGCTGTGCGACACGACCAAGCAGATGTCGCTGGCGTGGGGCGTGGCCAAGGACGAGTCGGCGAGTCACCCCGGGCGCATCACCTACATCGTCGATGCGGACGGGATCATCGAGTACGCCGAGAAGGTGGGCGACATCGAGGCGCACATCGAGGCGGCCATCGCGCACTTCAAGGACGTCTGAGCGGAACGCTGCACGGCAGCACGCGGGAGCAACGACGAGATGACGAGCACCTGAGATGACGAGCACCACCGAGGACCTCCTGGCCCTGCTGGACGGGCCCATGGCGGCGGCGGCGCGCGTGGATCCGGCCGACCCGGACGCGGCGCGCGCGGCCCTGGCCCAGGCCTACCCCGTCGACGGCACCGAGGCGACCGCGTTGCGCGCGGCGCTGCTGGCCGCCGTCGAAGACGGCACCCTCTGCGATCGCGGCGAGCCCGCGCTCAAGTGGTCGCGCCTGGCCAAGCCCGAGACCACGCCGCACGACCTCTCCGCCGATGCGGTCTGGATGAGCGGCGCCGGCCCCCGCCACCGCCACCCGCGGGGCGAGATCAACCTGTGCTTCGCCGTGGAGGGCACGCCCGAGTTCGACGGACACCCGGAAGGCTGGGTGGTCTTCCCGCCGGACTCGGTGCACGTGCCCACGGTCGCCGGCGGACGCATGCTGATCGTGTACTTCCTTCCGGGTGGCGCGATGGAGTTCGTGCAGGGCTGAGGGGCTGCGGCCTCAACGCAGCAGTGGCGGCCGGTACCGCAGCACCGCGACGGCCACGAGCAGCACGAAGACCACCGGCGACACGAGCGCGGCCGGGGGGTCGTGCAGGGCGTGCGTCACGATCGCCCCGGCGAGCACGCCCGCCAGCAACAGCCCGCCGAGGAAGCAGATCGACGGCACGCTCAGCGCCAAGGCCCCCACGATCTGCAACACCCCGGTGAACCGGCGGAAGCCGGGCGAGTAGCCCCAGCGCGTGAAGTCGGCGGCCATCTGCTCGTCGCCGGACAGGTTCTTCCACGCCATGAACAGGAAGAACGCAGCCACGACCAGCCGCAGCCCGTCGAGCATCCAGGCACCCGCGCCGCGCGGCGCGTCATTCACCGGGCTCCAGATCAGGATCGACACTTCAGCTCCTCTCCGTTCGACGTGGCCCGACCGGGGGTCGAGCCGGGGGGCGGGTTTCCCGCGATGGCGCTGACGGCGGCCTCGACGGCGTACTCTCGCGCCGCCTCGTCCTGCTTGCGCACGGCCCGGTCCACGAACCGCGGCAGGAGCGCGTTCACCCGCACGAAGAGCGACTCGGGGAAGCCCAGGTAGCGATCCCGGTCACCGGCCTCGATGGAACGGACGATGCGCGCCGCCACGACCTCGGGTTCGTCGAGCTTCATCCCGACGGCGGCGGCCATGCGCCCGAAGACCGTCGCCAGTCGGGTGCGCGTGGCGCGCGGCGCCACGTAGGTCACCTCGACCCCGGATCCGCTCAGCTCCCGACGCAGCGCCTCGCTGTAGCCGCGCAGCGCGAACTTGCTGCTGCTGTACGAGGCGAAGTACGCGAAGCCGATCGACCCGAAGATGGATCCGACGTTGACGACGCGCCCGGATCCGCGCGGGCACATGTGGCGCACGGCCTCGCGCGACAACAGCAGCGGCGCGACGACGTTGATGGCGAAGAGCGCCTCGAGGTCCTCGGCGTCCTCCAGCTCGACCGGCGTGAAGGACAGCACGCCGGCGTTGTTGACCAGCACGTCCACGCCCCCGAGCTGCTCCACCGCGTCGGCGAAGAGCCCCGGCACGTCGGCGGCCACACCGAGGTCCCCGACCAGCGACACGACGGGCGCGGCCGGCCAATGGTCGAGCCGCGCGAAGGCCTGGGCCTCCACCTCGATCTCGGCGTGTGCCTCGGCGAGCCGCGCGCTGTCTCGATCCAGCAGGGCCAGCGCGGCTCCGCGACGCGCCAGTTCGCGGGCCGTGGCGAGGCCGATGCCGCCAGCCGCGCCGGTCAACAGTACGCGGGTATCGCGTTCGATCATGGTCCGGTCTCAAGGGGTGCGGCGCGGCCGGCCTGGACGGGCAACGCGCGGAAGACATCGCCGTACAGGCGGAAGAACACGCGCGCGGCGTGCAGGATCGAGCGTTGCTCACGGGGGTCGTCGATGCGGTCCATGAGCCTCCCGAAGGTCTCGCTGTGACCGACGTCGAGCGCGCCGTGTGACGACAGGTAGCGCAGCGCCGAGAGCGGCAGACCGAGACGTTCCCGCAGCGCTTCGGCCGCGCGCGTCGCCCCGCGCACGCTCGTGCCCTCGAGGACGTGCACCATGCCGAAGAACCCCAGCGGATCCCCCCGCCCGACGAGGTCGTAGGCGTAGGCGACGAGCAGCTCGCAGGGCAGGTCGGGACGGCCGTGGCGCACCGCGTCGGCATCACCGCCGCTGGCCGCGATGTCGTCGAGGATCCAATCCTCGTGGCCGACTTCTTCGCCGATGTACTCGACGATCGCCGCCCGCAACCAGGGGTGTCGTCCGCGCAACGCGACGCCGGTCGCCATCAGCAGAGGCACCGTGTGCTTGACGTGGTGATAGGCCTGAGCCAGGAAGCGTTGGTACTCGGCGAGGCTCAGTGCGCCGGTGACCGCGGCCGCGACGAAAGGGATCTCGAACAGGGCCGCGGACTCCCCGCGGGTGTGTTCGAGCAGGGTCTGGTGGAAGGAGACGCGGGTCGGAGGTGCCCCCTGCCGGACGAGAGCGGGGCGCTCGAGTCCGACAGGAGGCGGCACGCGCGGGGCAGAAGCCGGCTCCCCGCCCACGGTAGACCGGGGCAGGTCAGTGAGGAGATCGGCGAGGAGCTCGAAGCGCCCCACGCGTGCATAGTCGGGAAGCGTGGCGTTGGCGCGCCGCACGGCGGCCTCCACGCGGGTTCGGGGATCGGCGTCGCGATCGGGATCGGGATTGCCATCGGGATCGGGATCGCGCGGAACGATGTCGGCGACGAGGACTCCGTCTTGGAGCGTCACGCGCGCCTCGGCGATCCACGCCTCCTCGCGCAGCGTGCGCTCGACCCACTCGGGTGAGACGTTGCGGCCGAAGGGCGTGACGATGCGCGCGCCGAGCCGACCGTGCACGTGCAGGAAACCGTCCGCGTCGAGGGCGCCGACGTCGCCCGTCGCCACCTCGGTCGTCGTGCCCGGGCCGGCCACCGGGTCCAGGGCCTCGTCGGCGCGCCGCACGCCGGCCGGGAGGGTCAGCAGGATCTCCCCCGCGCTGTCGACACGGACCGACGCGTGCGGCAGCGGGCGCCCTGAGCTGCCGGGCCGATCCGCTCCTGGCAGGTTGAGGCTGACCACCGAGCCGGCTTCGGTGAGTCCGTAACCCTCGAAGGCGGGCACGCCGTGGGCCCGGGCGCGCTCGATCCATGCACGCGACACGGGCGCGCCGCCGACGCCCAGGAAGCGCAGGCTCTCGACCACCGAATCGGTGGCATCCAGTTCCTCGACCAGGGCCTGCAGCGTAGCCGGCACCGTGATCGCCACCCGAGGCCGGTGGATCGAGAGCGCGCCCACCAATCGGGCGGGAGTGACCTGCTGGCTGCCGCGCAGACCCACGTCGGCGAGGGGCGGGACCACGACGGGAGCTCCTGCGAGCAAGGTGCGAAAGACCCCGCCGACCACTTCGAGCATGACCGACAACGGCAGCAGGCACAGGTGTCGATCGCGCGGGCTCGTCTGCAGCGCGTCACCGAGCGACCGCGCCACGGTGAGACGCAGCTCGGCGGGGACCAACATCCCCTTGGGGCGGCCGGTGGTGCCGGAGGTGAACGTCAGCGTGGCCGCCTCGCGCGCCGGGCGCCGGTCACGGCCCGACGCCGAGGCGGGCAGACACAGGACCGTCTCCGGAAGGCCGGTCAGGCCACGCACCGCGACGAGGCGCGGATCCAACGAGCGCCAGCGGTCGGCGGCATCGGTCACGATCAGGTCGGGCCGCGAGACCTCCAGCGCATGCGCGAGCATGTCGTCGGTGAAGAACGCAGGAACCGGAACGGTCGTCACGCCCGCCGAAAGCGCAGCGAGTTCGAGCAGGATCGGCGTCGGCCCGTTGTCGGCCAGCCAGGCCACGCGGCGGACGTCCCGCTCCACGAGTTCGGCGGCCAGGGCGGCCACGCACGCGTCCAGGGCGGCGAAGGTCCAGCGGCCACCGCGGCCGTCGTCGAGGGCGAGGGCATCCGGGTCGACACGGACCGCGGACACGAGGACGGGGCATGGCGTCCCACACCCGGTCACGACGTCCGCCCCAGGCGGCGGCCGAGACGATCCGCCTCGCCGAACAGGGACTCGCCCCGCCGCGCCAGGCCCGGGTGGGCGGCCGTGAGGCGCTTGGCCAGCGTCAGATCGGTGGCCAGGACGTGGGGATCGTCGGCGTAGTATCGGCCCCAGTCGGCGAGTTCGGGTCCCAGACGGGTGCCGTCCGCGGAGCCGAGATCGAGGCAGGGCAACTCGAGGTGGTCGAAGAGGGCGCGCAACTCCGCCGTCGCCGTGAAGACCGCCCAACGCCGCCCCGC